>JBASRQ010000042.1:0-6403 GCA_049273895.1 Thermoplasmata archaeon | reverse complement strand
ACCCAGCTACTCTGGGTGGGTGAACTTATGAAAGGCAAAGCTGACAAGCTAGTTGCCAATAGAACTCTGAGTGCTTTGATTGTGTTGTGTCTTGTGTTTTCCGCCTTTGCGGGCCTTCTGTTCTTGATCAAGCCGGCCGCGATCAAGGCCGCCGCTATCGGGGACTTGACCATCGTCGACGGTGTGTACACTATCGAAAACACGGTGCAGCCCGTGGACGGAAACGTCACGGTCGGCGCGGGCGGCGAACTCGTGATTAACGACGCGACACTGAGCATCGTTAGCAATTCGGACCCTGCCCTAATGCACCATATGATCGTGGAAGCAGGCGGCAAGGTCACCCTTAACCACGGCACGATAACGACATACTTAGACCAGATCGATCCATGGCCTTTCCTCACTTTGACGGTGACAACGGGCGGGCAGCTCGTTGCGACAGGAAGCTCGGTGCTTATGTTTCCGGGATCCCTTGATGTGACTGCTGGTGGAGTTGTTTCCCTCTACGATACAAGCGTAGAGTCCCTACCTTCTGCCTTGGTCAGCGAGTTTGTGGTAGGGGCAGGTGGGGTCATAACCCTCGACTCTGCAGACGACGGGCCGTCAATGTCGGTTGACGATTCCAATTTGGTGCTGTTTGATTCTTCAATAATGAGCCTTCCTGAGTATCCAACTGATGGTTTCATAGGTAGTAATCTGACGGTCAGTGGAACTTCGACCTTGCTTGCTGTGAATTCTTTCATCAGCGTGGATTTCGGACCCGTATTGACACCAGCCCAGTGGTTCACTCACAATGTTCTCGTGCTGTCTGACAGAGCGAGAGCGCATCTGTATGGATGTAGCTTCGAGGAGTATACTGGTGCAAATGCCGACAGAGCTCCAGCAATCGTTGCATCCGGTGACAGCTACGTAGCGACTCCAGCCTTGCAGCAGCTGCCTGGAGATGATACTGGTCAGGCAATTTCCTCGCTTCTGCAAAGCGGAGAAGGAATGACATATCATGTTTCTCCAAGCCAAACAATGTGGATTGACAGCTTCAACGCTGGAGCTGGTGGTGTAACAGTGGATGGCGCGACACTTGTCTTGCGCTACAAGGCGGACTCCGACTACGCTGGCGCAGAGTCGGTGATGTGGAGTTCAAACGAGGGCGGAACGTGGCAATCGACCGGAATTACACCAACGTCGGGAGAGACCAGTTTCGTAGAGAAGAGCTACGATCTTTATGCTCAGGGCATCGCGACCACCAGCAGCATTGCGTCGCTTGACATCAGATTCCATAATTCCGGAGCGACTGGCCAGATTCAGTTTGACAGCATGTCGATAGTCATATCAATCGGCCCGGAATCGTATATCTACAGATGGTTGAATGTGACTGTCGGTGATGAATATGGGGTCCCAATTCCAGGTGCTAGAATATCCGCCATCTTCACTGGGTCCACCACCTATGGTGGCCAACCCTCGTTCTACTTCGATGATGGCGGCGTCAGTCCATTGCCCCCAGATTCGGTTTTGGCCTACCTTGGAAAGGATGCCTCCAACTTTGGTCTAACGGGAGTCGACGGGTTAGCAGTTGTGCCGTATCTCACTGACATACTATCCGGAGGTCAGGCACCGAACTCTCTATACATCGGATCCTTCTCAATAACCGGGAGTGCGACCATTGGCGGGATTGTCCACAGCTCGACTGAGAACTTCTCATTCCCAAGCCCCTACCCAGCGATGACGACTGCAGACCAGCAGTATGATTTCACGGTGTCAATCATGGGTGTGTCCGCCCAGAGCCCCGACACTTCCCGATGGCTCGTCGTTCCTCCGTCTCTTGAAATCAGCAACATGACATATTACCATGGGGGCGATGTGATTGTCGCAGCGGACGGCACGCTGAAGTTCTACAACGCTGAGTTCAGGATAATTCAATCATCAGCAAACCAGAGGACGGTCTATGTGGACAACACCACAGGGCATCCGGCGATGCTGGTCTTCGAAAAATCGAGTATGATTAGCCCTCTTTGGATCGACATCGATGTCCAGGGTTACGCAGTCCTCGAAGTCCTGAACTCGACCCTTCAGGGGGTCAACATCGTTGCGCGTGAGAACTCCAAGGTTATACTTGTCAACTCGACAATGGATGGCAAGATGTCCACTGAGTGGGACGCTTCGGCCGAGATCATCGTCAAGGATTCTATCCTGGCTCAGGCTCCACTCCTGTCAGGCACAAGCACAGGTCACTTCACCAACTCGAGCGTACCGTCTGTGACGGTCGAGAGAAACGCGCTGGCCTTCATCTACAGATGGATACATGTGACAGTGCTTGACGCCGCTGGAATGCCACTTCCGGGTGCGCTCGTGACCACTCATTCGTATCCCGCTTGGATTCCAGGGATTCAGAATGGGTCCGCCTTCTCCAGCGAAGCAGCGGATTCGTTGGGCGTTGCGAAGGTGAACTCCCTCGCTTCGATACTGACGTCTGCCGGTCCGCCATACCGATATGTGGGCAACTACCGGGTTAGCGGAAACTACACGCATCACGGAACAACTTATTCTGCTTCTCAGGATATCTTCGTAGGGGTTTTACCTTATTCGGAGCCGCTCGAGAAGAACGCGACCTATACCTATATGTCCATACCTGGTACAGCTCTGCATCCTGTACTTCCAGACCTGACCCTGCACCAGACATTGTCGCCTCCCTACCCTGTCTGGACAAGCGATCCTAATCCTAGAGCCGGCGACGATGTGACCGTGTACGCCCGGATTTACAATGATGGCGCATCATACGCATACAACGTGACGGTCAACTTCTATGACGACGAGCAGAACACTAGCGTGATTGCCGAATCGCAGCTCTTTGGAACCGCGACCGTGCCGATGATCAGACCGGGAGAATACGTTGATGTGCAGGCCCACTGGATTGCCGGCGGCCTTGTCGCTCCGAATGAGCACAGGCTGATCGTCTGGATCGATCCTCTGAACCAGATCCTTCAACCGAACGCCACTCTGATCAGGACTGGTTACGGCTTCGTGACTGTCCAGAGCCTGGCGGATCTCTATGTGTTCGCTGGACCGGAGGGTGCCCGAGAGATAACCACGTCGATAGCTCCTGTGATCGTTAACAGCACGGTCACTCTGATTGCGAACGTGCACAACCTTGGTACCTTGTCGGTGTCGAATGTCCCGGTTGACTTCCTAGATGACGGTGTGCTCATTGCTAGTACGACAGTCTCAGTGTCTGCGTCAGGCGTGGCGCAGGCCATTGTCCAGTGGACGCCTACTTTGCCGAAGACCCATGCGATCATGGTGCAGGCGGATCCGTGGCCGTGGACGCTCGAGGAATTGGACTATGGAAACAACAACGCCTCTGTGCCAATCGAGGTGCTTGATTACCCTGACCTGGACCTCTCAGCGATGTCCGTGTCGCCTTCTGCCTCAGTTGCCGGCGGCAACATTGTCACCGTGACTGCGGCATTGAAGAACCTAAACAGGGCGCCAGTATCGAACCCATCGGGAGAGCTCCGAGTCGCCTATGGCGCAGATATGATTACCGTTCCATGGAGTTTGATGGGCGTCTCGCTGACCGATTTGAGCGGCAGTGTCGAGGTCGATGTGTCGTTCACCGCTCCGTTCCTAAATGCGAGGACAGATGCTACTCTAACATTGGTTGCCAACCCGTCTCACACTCCAACCGAGAAAACGTATGCCAACAACCTGCTCGAACTTCCGATAACGATTCTGGATGTGAGGCCTGACCTGGCAGTCGTCGTCTCTGACACTGTGCACGACATCTATGTTCAGAAGGGCACTCAGAACGTCACGGGCGAGATGTTCGGGCGCCAGTTGACGGTTTATGTCATCGTCCACAACCTGGGTGGCAGCAGTGCAACGGGTGTGGATGTGCAGGTGGGCGTCCGCAATCTTGCCGGCACGTACAACCACACGCTCCATAGAGGGACGGACTACACTGTTCCCATGAACGCGACGGCAAACACCTTGTTGGTATCGTATTCGTGGACGCTCAACCTGACGACCGTAGGCGAGTACATGGTATGGGCGTGGGTCGATGCGCCGGACCTGATTGCAGAGCCAGACGAGTCCAACAACTTCGCGGAGCTGAACTTCACTTTGCTGCCGCTTGACGCTTCCGTGTCGATTACCACCGATGCCACAGAGTACAATGCAGGCGACATGATGGTGATCAGCGCCACAGTCATTTACAGAGGCACTACCGAAGGAGTTAAGGGTCTGCCGGGCGTCGTATTCTGGCTGATTGACCCAAGCACGAGCGAGGTCATTCCGAACACCAACAGTTCAGTGGAGATGACTGATGATACTGGAAGCATGGTCGTGCTCCTGAGGATACCATCCGATCTCACAACCGGTACGTACGGGGTGCGCGCGGTCATAGGCACGACAAACTATGACAGCAGTGCGACAATCCACGTCGGCGCGGCTGTATCCGGCGAACTGTTCCCGTTCTGGGTCTGGATAGTGATCATCGTCGCCGTCGCGGGCGTGGTCGTGGGCTTTTTCGTGTACACGTACATCTACGGCCTGGGCAAGCTCGTCGAGTGCGGCGAATGCGGCGCGTTCATACCGGCTGCGAGCAAGAGATGTCCGAAGTGTGGCGTTGAGTTTGAAGCTGGGACCATGAAGTGCTCTGAATGCGGCGCGTGGATACCCGCCGATTCCGCGGAGTGCCCGAACTGCGGCGTCAAGTTCGTGGGCGAGGCTGAGGAGGCGGCGGATTACTTGGAGCGCATGAGGAGCGAATACGACGAGATGGTCTCCAAGTACCGCGAGCTCGCCAAACCGGAGCTTGGAAAGAAGTACAGCGAGAAGGCCTTTGATGCCTGGTGGAAGGCGCAGCCCGGATACATCACGTTCGAGGACTGGCTGGCGAAAGAAGAGGAGAAGAAGAAGGAAGGCCCCATCCCGTGCCCGGTCTGCGGCACGCTGAACCCGAAGGAGGCGACAGTATGCCACAAGTGCGGCACCGTGTTCGGAGCGGCTAAGGCAGTGCCCCCGGCCGAGGAGAAAAGGCCTCCTCCTGCAGCTCCGCCAGAGAGAGGGGTGCCCCTGGCAGAGGAAAGGCCAGCTCAGGCGGGGATTGCTCCGCCAGTCGTGGCACCGAGGATGGTCATCAGGCGCCCTGTCGACCGCAAGGTCGTGCCTAAGAAGATCATCAAGACGCCTGTGGGCACCGAGGAGAAAGAGGGCGGGGAGAAGGAAGAGGAGAACAACCAGTAGACCTCGCCTCAAAACCCTGAAAACCATTTACCTTGTTTTCATTTCCATTCTTGTTTCTGAGCCCAATCTACGTCGACGCAAGAGTAGAATATCTCTGATTGCGATGACCGAGGACAGAGGGGAGGATGCGGCACAATCAGGTTATCAAGACGATGCTGGACCACAGATCGATAAGGAGATACAAATCCGAGGCGCCATCTGATCACGTCGTGAAGACTATCGTAAGGGCCGGCCAACAGGCTCCATTCGCGTCCCAGATGTATAGCGTTCTGCTTTCGCGGAAGGCGATGCAGAATCCTTTCCGGGCGCCTCTTCTCTTCACCATATGCATCGACTCCCACAAGTTCGAGCTCATAATGGCCAGACGAGGATGGAAAATGGCTACGAATGACTTGACTCTGTTGATCTTCGGAATCGAGGACGCTATGCTCATGGCAGAGAACATGGTCATCGCAGCACGGAGCCTTGGCATCGGGAGCTGCTTCCTGGGATTCGCAATGTACAAGGCAGACAGAATAGCCGAGGAATATGAACTGCCCAAGAGAGTGTTTCCGCTTGTGCAGCTGGCTATGGGTCATCCCGCCGAGGACCCGCCCCCGAGGCCGCGATATCCGATCGAGTTCACCTTGTTCGAGGACAAGTATCCGGCTTTGGACGATGATACTGTCTCGAGAGCTATGAGACAGATGGACGAAGGCTATCTTGAGCAGGACTATTATCGAAGGAACAGAGCGAAGATCAAGCTAGAGCGAGGCCGCAAGGAGAGCTACAGTTACGCCGACTACAACTGGACGGAGCACATCTGCAGAAAGTGGGGGCAATGGTATCCGAGGCCAACGGAGTTGCTAAATCAGCTGAAGCTTCGCGGCTTCAAGGTGACATGATTCCGATTCGACGGCTCAGATCCTCTCAGCGCCCTCGGCGAGCTTCGCCCTGACCACTTTCATGACCTTCTCCGGGTCCTTGTAGTAGGCCGAGATGATCGTGGCGACCTTGCGATGGCTGTCCATGCCGATCTTCTTCATGTACTCGAGGATGTCCACGCGCCTCTTGATCTCCCTCTCCATCTCCCTGGGAGACCAGTTCCTCGCCATCCTGACCTTCTCGTACACGTAGCTGTGGCCGCTGTAGTTGAATGTGTCATCCGCTGGGTTCCAAGTGTACA
>JBASRQ010000040.1:0-6637 GCA_049273895.1 Thermoplasmata archaeon | reverse complement strand
CCGACATGTCATGGAACACTGCCGAGGTCTGGAGCTGCTCATCATGTATTATGCGCAGAGCCAGCTCGGCCGGGTCCGCGTTCAGCTCGGAAGCGATCTGCGCCAGCGATCTGTTCTCAAATCGCCTATACGCATCGGTCCTCAGTCCGACCACATTGATGTTCTCCCATCCAGTATCGGAGATTGGGTCTTCCGCAGGATTACTGGGCGAATCGAGCTCTGCGATGATGCGCTTCCTCAGTTCCGGGTTCTCGAGCCGAGCGAGGATGGCAGCCTTACCGCCCTCTCTAGCCCAAGATGGCATGATGGAATCGAGGTACGTGAACGATGCTGTGTACGGATAGACATCAAACGCAACATCGATACCTGCGACCCTCGCCTCCTCAACCATTCTCATGGTTCGCTCGATGCTGCCCCAAGCGGACTTACCGCAGGCTTTGTGGTGCGATATCTGGACTCTCGAGTGCGCCTCTCTGCCTATCCTGATGGCCTCCTCCACCGCGCTGACCAAGGACCGTCCCTCGCCTCTGATGTGCGAGGTGTAGAACCCGCCCAGAGAAGCCGATGTCGAGGCCAAAGCGACCAACTCCTCGGTCGTTAGGTAACAGCAAGGAGCATAGATCAGGCCTGAGGACAGTCCGAATGCGCCCTGAACCATTGCTTCCGCGAGCAGCTGCTTCATCTGGTTGAGCTGCTCTTCGTTCGGTCTAGCATCCGAGGTTCCAATCACGCATTGCCTGAGATTGCCCGCACCTACCAGAGAGGCGACGTTCACCGAGGTTCGCAGGTTGGAGAGCCTCAGGAGATACTCGTCCATGGTGGTCCAATCGAATTTGACCTCAGGAACGCCCAAAAACGCCAGAAGCTCTTCCCGGGCAGCCCCGATTGCGGGCGCAGGTGAGCTGCCACAGTTCCCCACAAGCTCAGTAGTCACTCCTTGTCTTATCTTGCTCTCCGCGAGGGGATTCTGCAGAAGGTGGAACTCGGAATGGGAATGGATGTCGATGAAGCCCGGGCAGACGACCATTCCGTCAGCGTCGATCGTCATCGAGGCCTTTGCTTCCGAGTGCTTGTACAGCCCGGCGATTTTGATACCATCTATCGCGACGTCCAGAGGCCTTCCGGGTGACCCTGTGCCGTCGATTACTGTGCCGTTTCTGATGAGTATGTCGTGCAATCCCTGTGACCCCTGACTGAGCGATGATCAATCGGCGCGGATGAATCCCACCATGTTTATATAATCATTCTTCAGACAGACCGTGACGCAATCACGATTATATCCTGTCGTGCCATCAAGGTACTGAGATGAAATACGACATAAAGTTCGTCAAGTACCAAGGCTGCGGAAACGACTTCATAATCAAAGACGAGATGGAAGGCAAGACAACTCCTGACTCGGACAGGAGCAAGCTCGCCAGAAAACTGTGCGACAGACACTTCAAGATAGGAGCTGACGGGGTCATGTTCATCGAGCGAGCAAGGGGCGTGGATGCTTCCATGAGGCTCTTCGAGCCTGCTGGAAATGAGGCCGACATGTGCGGCAACGGCATCCGCTGCGTGGCGTCGTACCTCACTGACAAACTCGGCAAATCGGAGGTCGACATCCTGACCAGGGATGGCGTGAAGCACATCGTCAGAAAGGGTGATTCCTTCACCGTGGACATGGGTCTGGTCAGGACGCAGAGGAAGGATCTGAAGGACTACATTTCGGACAAGGGGAAAGCGGGCGACTCGATGATGAAACTCGAAGTCGTTGCTGGGAGGAGAGTCCTCCGAGGCTCCCTGGTCAACTCCGGAGAACCTCACCTCGTCATGAGAACCGCAGATCTGTCATCGCTGGCCGTCCGTGACATAGGGGACAAGGTCAACAAGAATCTCAAGAGGTTTCCAAAAGGGGTCAATCTCAACTTCGTGCGGCTTGTCGGACCCCATGAGATATCAATCAGGACGTACGAGCGCGGAGTCTACGACGAGACGCTCGCATGTGGGACCGGTGCGACAGCCAGCGCGGCCGTCGCCCTCATGCTTGGATGGGTCAAGCCGGGCTTGGTCAATGTGCTGGTTCGCGGTGGCCGGCTCAAGATTGAGATTGACGAAGACGGCAGGGCTCGCATGACGGGCCCCGCGGAAATGGAGTTCGAGGGCGCGCTGAATGCCGTCGTCTGAAAGCCCTGGCTAGGCCCTCATCTTCTTCAGGACTTCCTCGGCCACTTTCAGCGTATGATCAACATCTTTGTCCGAGTGCTCGGTGCATGTGTAGAACGGTTTGTCCGGATGGAAGTGCAGGCCTCGGGCAAGCATCCCGAAGTCCAGCTTTTGCCTGAGCTTGGCGTCGCACTTGACCGCGTCTCTGTAGTCGGCGACCTTTCCTTTGGTGAAAACCAAGTTGAAGGTCGAGCCAGGGCCGATCGCCTTCGCGTCGTAGCCCATCCTGCCGAACAGGTCGTCGAAGCCATTCCTCAGCTTATCGGATATCCTGTTCAGATAAGGATAGGTCTTCGGCTCCTCGAGCACGTCCAAGGTCGCCATGCCTGCGGCCAGGATCGTCGGATGGCCGTTGAAGGTTCCGCCGTGGAACACTCTCTCGTCCTTCGCGCGCGTGACCGGGTTGACCATGTCCATGATCTCCCTCTTACCCATGAACGCCCCGCAGGGGAACCCTCCGCCTATGATCTTGCCCAAGCATATCATGTCCGGGTCTATGCCGTACACGGTCGCGGCTGCTCCATACTTCTCCATCCTGAACCCAGACATCACCTCGTCGAAGATGAGTATGATGCCCAGCTCCCTCGTTGTCTCCCTGACGGCCTTGAGGAATTCCAAATCTGGCACGACGAATCCTCTCTGCACGGGCTCCATGATCAGAGCTGCGAGGTCGTTCTTGTGCGCCTTCAGGAGCCGTACGGTGTTCTCGATGTCGTTGTACGGCAGCACTTGCACGTTCTGGATCACGATCTGAGATGTGCCATATGAGCCCGAGACTGTCTGGGGGGCCACTCTTGGGCCTGCCGCATCCTCCGACGGTGTCAAGCTCACTAGAACCTCGTCGTAGCATCCGTGATACGCGCCTTCGAACTTGGCGATCCGCGATTTCTTCCTCGCGCCCTTGGCGACTCGGAGAGCGTGCAAGGTCGCCTCCAGTCCGGAGTTGGTAAATCTGACGGCATCGGCGAACGGGAAGATCTTCTTCAGGCGTTCCGCCATCCCGGCCTCGAGCTCGTGCGGAGCCCCGAAAATCTGAGTGCCGTCCCTGTCCAACTGTTTCTTGACGGCATCGATCACTCTCGGGTGTGCGTGCCCCAAGATGAGCGGGCCGAAACACAGCATGTAGTCGATGTACTCGTTTCCGTCGAGGTCCCAGACATGCGAACCCTTAGCCTTTTTCAGATAAATGGGGTACGGCGGGTAGAACTTCACGTTTCCCGTCACGCCGCCGGGGAGGTGCCTGGAGGCGACCTCGAACCACTCAGCGCTCTTCTTGGTCTTGGCCCTGTACTCGGCGACCGGGTCGAATCCTGCGCACATCTAGGCTCACCCCAGGTACATGCGCTTGGGATCCAACGACCGGAGGACAGTGATCTCCTTCTCGGTCGGCGGAGGAGTCTGCTCCAGCGTCTCCGAGACCTTGAGCTTCCACGGCGTGTTCTCCTGGACCTTTTCGACGGTAACGCCCGGATGCAAAGAGACCAGGGTCATCTCGCCCGTGTTCTCGTCGAACTTCATCGTGCAAAGGTTCGTGATGACAGCATACGGACCTCCACCCTGGAGCTTCAGCTGCTTCCAATTCTGCTTTCCGCCCACGAACCCGGGGCTGGTCAGGAAGTCGACCTTCTCCACGAACCGTCTTTTCTCATGCGGCGTTATGACGATGATCTTCTTGACATTCGAGGCGATGTCGCAGGCCCCGCCGCTCCCAGGCAGTCTGACCTTTGGGGTCTTGTACTGGCCGATGACTGTTGAGTTGATGTTCCCCCACTTGTCTATCTGCGCCCCGCCCAGGAATCCCACATCTATCCTTCCGCCCTGGAGATAGTAAGCGAACTGCTCGTACATCGAGCAGATGCTTTTGGCGCCCGTGACGAGACAAGGGTCACCGATGGAGAGCGGCATCCTGGTCGGGTTGGAACCAACCGCGCCCGACTCGTAGACCATGTTGAGGTTGGGGGCTTGGAGCTTCTTCGCCAGGTTGGCCGCGAGGTTCGGAATCCCGACACCCACGAGTACCGATTCCTTGTCCCTGAGCTCTCTCGCGGCAACTATCACCATCAGTTCGGTTGACGTGACATCGGTCATCTTCTTCACCCCCTCACAAAGCCCCATAGTCGACAGGCGTGCAGTAAGCCGCCTTCGGCCTCAGCTTGAGTATCTTCTCAGCCGATATCTTCTTCATGTACTCAGTCCTGTTCTCGACCCCGTAGACCCACTCGTCCATGTACTTCATCGTGGTGTCGTGCTCCTTGGTGATCTCGTCCCACTGCATGTAGAACTCGTTGTCCCTGTCGTAGTATCCCTGAGTATATGACGGGTGCGCGCACCATGGCTCGTGCACTACGGCGTGCACGACGAAATCCGGGATCAGCGTCCTGTTGGGGTCGGACCTTATGACCGACTCGTCGACGATTTCCTCCGCGCTCACGATCACCTTCTTCGCGGCGAACGCAGCATCCTTCTGCTCGCCTGTGATGCCCCATATGTGCGAGTTGCCGCTGGCATCGCATCTCTGGACGTGCACGACTGCCAGGTCTGGTTTCAGAGGCGGGACGACGGAAACTTCGTCCCCGGAGTACGGGTCCTTGATCGTTTTCATGTTGGAGTTGAACGGGGGAAGATCGGAGCCGAGGTTTGTGCGCATCGGCAGGAACGGCATGTTCGTCGCTCCCGCGAACAACCTTCCGGACAGCCCGAAGTGCGTGTACTCCTCGATCTCGAGGGGCTTCGGCTGGCCCTTCTCCAAGGCCCTTCTGAAGCATCTGAGCGAGCCCACCCCTGGGTTGCCGGCGTAGCTGAACACGAGCTTCTTCGCGCAGCCTGCGGCGATCATCTGGTCGTATATTATGTCGGGCGTCGCTCTGCAGAGGGTCAGATCCTTCCTCTTCTGCCTGATGATCTCATGCCCTGCCGCGAACGGGATCATGTGCGTGAATCCCGCGAGGTAGATCGTGTCTCCGTCGTTCACGAACTTCGACACAGCTTCCTTCATCGTCATCATCTTTCCGAGGTCCATTCTCTCACTTCCCTTCTGTGGCCGGAACGAACTTGAACCCGTACCTAATCACATCTTCCTCGCTGTAGATCTTCCTCAACTCGGTCTTGACGAGCATGCCAATCTTGACATCCTTGGGGTCGACGTCAGCTATCTGACCGATGACCTTCGGGCCCTCGTCGAACTCGACTATCGCCACTGGGTACTGGCCCCCAGCCTTTTCCTGCTCTGCGAACTCCGGAGGAGCCCCGCCTGCGCTTATCAGGACAAACGTGTGGACCTTTCCGCGGCCGCTTAGCTGGACCTCCTCGAACTCGGAAGATACGCTGCAGTACTTGCACACGCCCTTCGGCGGGAAGTTGATGTGCCCGCATTTCTTACACTTCTGGCCGACGAGCTTGTAGCGCTGAGGTATGGTCCTCCAATACATCGGTATCGAGACGTGTGCCATGTCATCTCACCTCACACAATCGCTCCTTTGATCTTGAGATACTTGACATAGTCAATGTACTCCTTCCTGTCCACCTCTGCCTGGAACCTCGGAACGGCTTTTCTGTCCCCGACCACCTTGAAGCTCAGGGCATCGCTCCCCGCTCCGGAGCCGTAGGAGATGACCATGATCTTGTCCCCGACCTTGGCCGCGTCGAGAGCTGCGGCAAGGGCGACTGGCACAGACGCTGCTCCCAGGTCTCCGAGGACCTTCGAGATGAGTCCCGCTGCGAGCTGAGGGTCAGTGAAGTTCATTCTAGCGCTCACTGTCGCAGGCACCCTGGCATCCGGCTGCTGGATGACCACGTGCTGGTACTCCTCAGGCTTCCGGCTGAGCTTCTTCAGAAGCGCGTTTCCGGCCTTCGTGGTATTCGTTATCAGCGAACCCTCCGCAAACTTCTTGACGTTTATGTCGTGGAGCAAGGAGTCATCTCTGGGCTTGAACCTCTCGCCAAAATACTCGCTGGCATAAGACGCGTGGCCTTCGAGCTCTGCGATCAGATTGTCGTTTGACAGCACGAATCCGGCCGAGCCAGCTCCCAGCTGGTGCTCCATGGAGTCCCACATGCTCGCCTTCGGTGCATCGGCGGCTACGGCCAATGCGTTGCCTCCAGGGTTCGCTCTCACGTGTTCGAACCCCGCGATGAGGGCCTCTGTGCCTGCTCTGGTCGAGGTCGTGTGGTCAGACGAGAATGATGTGTTCGGGATGCCGACGCTCACAAGGACAGTCCCCGAGAGCAGCTTCTCTACGTAGGGGGCGGATGTCGAGGCGAGCGCGAACCTCGAGATCTTGTCTGGCGTCAAAGGGACGGATTCAAGGGCTCTATTCGAGACCTTGGCAGCAAATGTGAGGACATCCTCGTCGAAGCCCATCACGGACTTCTCGTTCACACCAGCCGCTGAGAACGAACCCCATGCCTTGGTGTACTCCTCCCTCTTGATCCT
>JBASRQ010000031.1:0-2218 GCA_049273895.1 Thermoplasmata archaeon | reverse complement strand
GGCTTGGGGACGCCGACTGCCACCACCTTGCCAATCGAAGATACTTCCTGAACGGCAATCAGATGCCAATCTGCGCCAGAGACGTCGGCCTATTCTTAGTCCTCGTCTTGGGCTTCGCCTTCGCCACCCTCGTCTGATGGAAGATACATCCTGTCCTGGTACTGGTCGGGCTCGTTCCAATAGCAATCGACGGCGGTCTTCAGCTCGTGACTTCCTACGAGTCCAACAATCCGCTGCGGCTTGCGACGGGCACTGTCGCCGGGCTTGTCCTCGCGTTGCTCTTCGCTCACTTCCTGTTCGTGATCGAGGAAGACAGGGCCAAGCCCAAACCGGTGCTTGCGGAGCCACAGAGTCCTCATGAGAAAGATGTTCCTCAGGAAGCCGGCTAGGGGATCTTCCATTCAATACCCTGGAGGGAAAAGGAGGCACTCCTCAGCAATCATTTAATAGCCTGCTGGCTCATCCATGCGCTTGAGGTGCGGCACTAGCACCCGCGCTTCAGAGATGGAGGGTGAAAGATGGCTTCAGGCTCGGCGGGAACTAGGAACTGCGTTGGTTGTGGTAGGGCCATCGCGTGGGATGCGAATGTTTGTCCGTATTGCGGACACGACTACAGGGTCCAGATGGCTCCCCAGTATGTTCAGCCCCAGATCAGCGAGGGCATGAAGATCCTGTTCTACATCCTATCGCTCCTGTTCTGGATCGTAGGGATAATCATAGGAGTGATATATTACACGAAACCGGACCCGGAAAGCAAGCACGTGGGCAAGATGTGCATCATCCTAGCTGTGATCAGCTTAGTCCTCATTGGGATATGCTACGCGGTCTTATTTGCTGCAGCACTGATCACACTCTGAACCGCCTTTCAGGGCACAAGCCCATTACCTCCTTTGCATCCTGATCCTGGACGAGAATCCACGATTCGGTTTCGAAAAGGCAATCGTTAATGCCGGCAGAGTGCATCCGCAGAGTCGATGGTGACATTCGAATCGCTCTTGATGTTCCTGGGTTCGACAATCTGCCATCAGATTCCCGAGAGGTCTTATTCCTTCCAAGGGTTTCAGATGCCGCTGTGCGCCAGGTGCATCGGCATTCATTTCGGTTTCATCATCTCATCGATGTTCTTCCTCGCGAGTTCCAAGCGATTCTCTTTGGGGTTGCCGGGGAAAAAGCAGATGATCGCACTGGGCGTCATCATGTCGTTCGTCCTCATTGATGCTGGACTATCATACTCGGGCCTTGACACATCAAACAACCTGAGCAGAACTCTAAGCGGGCTCGCACTGGGAGTGCCGTTGCCGTTCATCCTCTATCCTTTGCTCAATACTGTCCTCTTCCGGGGCGGGAAGCGGTCGAACGTACTGGGCAAACCCCTTGACTGGGCATGCCTTGCAGGCCTCTATGGTCTCGGAGCCTTGATCATTCTGTCTGCCGAGAGTTTCGGCCCTCTGTTCTACGCTGTCTCCGCTGTTGGTGTTATCGGGGTTTTCGTCTTCTTCACCGCTCTCTTTTCCGTGCTCGTTGGTCTGATGCTGGAGCAAAGGCCTCTCTCGAGCTCCACCAAGATTCTGGGAGCCGCAGTACTAGCCTTTGCTTTTCTGATGGTTCTAGCCGCCGTTCACAAAGCATTCTTCACCAATATCTGAGGGCATCTCTCGAGCCGATCCTCCAGAATCCTTCTGATTATGGTCATTTCCTGGCCAAATCATGCCAAGGAATATATTCTCCCCCGCCTATCTTTAGGTCCGTAAAGCACTGGAAGATGGCGGAAATCAGGTGCTTTTGGCTAGGAGGGCTAAAGGATGGAGGCCTCAGGTCAAGGTAAGACAAGAAACTGCGTTTCTTGCGGAAGGGCGATAGCGTGGGATGCGAACGTGTGCCAGTACTGTGGTCATGACTACAGACAGGCGGCGCCGGGCGCTGTGGTGAAGGAGAAAGGTGTCATGCCAATCGTGGGCGGCATTCTCATAATCCTGCCTGCCCTCGGCTATCTCTGGACGGGCGCGGTCCTGGCGACAGGTGGCGAAGCTCTTGTTGATGTCACCTTTGGCGCGAGTGGCATACTGACGCTCTGCGGCGCGATACTGCTCATCCTGGGAATCATCGCGTTGCTTGGAGGAATCTTCGCAATAATGCGCAAGTACTGGGGTCTGGCATTGCTCGGCGGGATATTCGTGATACCGACGATACTGGGCCTCATAGGCATGATCTTGGTCGC
>JBASRQ010000030.1:0-25923 GCA_049273895.1 Thermoplasmata archaeon | reverse complement strand
TAGTAGTTCGTCCTGAAGACTATGGTACCCAGAATGCCAGCCAACAGAAAGATCGCGCAGGCATTCACGGTTTTGCGAAGTGGACGCCGGTCTCTAGGTCTGCATCGGAAGCCTGAAAAACCCTCTGAGAGAAGAAGGACGGCTGAGAAGAAGATGATGATGAAAGCCATGATCTTCCTCAGAACCTCGTAGATCCCCAGTGGCGGTCCCATCACAACGCAGATGGGGAACAGAAGTACTGCCGAGACAATGACTCCTGCCAGAGCGCCATCAGCCGAGGACCTGACGGCTATTGAGCCCAGACCGGCCATAGCCAACCGGTGCGCTGGAAGGACCGAAACGACGTCCTCCGAGGGAATGCCGACATAGGTCGAGGTGATCGACTCGGCAAACAAATGAGCGATCAGAGCAGCGGAAATGAAACAGGATATCAGGAGAGCGCCTTCGCCCGCGCCCAGAGCAGCGCCTAGCGTCCCTAAGACCGCGACGGACGCGCTCCCATACGCTGTCAGGGCGGCCGCGATGTTGTTCATGTGAAGCCCGGGCACGAGCCCCGCTAGGAAGCCCACAGAGAATCCTGCAAGGGATGAAAGCCCAAGCGATAGGAGCAGGCCTAGCTCGAACACGTGCTACTGATGCACGGAATGATTGTTACGCACGCGCATTGCAGTGAGTGTTCGCGAGGCTTGGAAATTCTGCTCATTTATTGTCCAAACCCGTAAGGATTCATGAGAAAATTGCACCAAAATTAGCCATCATGGAATCAGAGCACAACAACCTTGCCGTTGACCACTTCGACCTTGACCAAGGTCTTGATCGGCATTCCGATCTTCCTCTCGATCTCGGCCTTCTTGTCCGTCTTCTCCACGACGATTAGTATGTCGACGATCTTGACCTGCATCGACTTGAGAGCCTCGACAAGGGCCCAGAGAGTGCCACCCGTGCTCACGACATCGTCCACGATGACGACCCTGTCCCCCGCCTTGATCCCGTTGATGAACAGGGCGGACTTGGAGTAGCCAGTGACCTGCGAGAGGTTGACCTCACCCGGCAGGCCGTACATCCGCTTCCTGACAATGTTGAACGGTTTGCCCGTCTTGAACGAGAGCGATGCGGCCAACGGTATCCCCAACGCCTCGATGGTAATGAGGCAGTCGCAGTCGAAGTTACCGATCTCGGCGAACGCGTCCGCGATTTCGCGCAGAATCCCGGGCTCCACGCGGGGTATGCCGTCCGTGATCGGGTTGACCATGTAATCGTAATCCCCGCGCTTGACGACCTGGGATTCAACGAGTGATGCTTTGAATGCTTCGAGTGCCATCGATTCACGAAACGCTGACGGGGTATTAAACCTTCTTTTCGGGCCGGGAATCAGCTCGGGTGCACGAGCACGTCCACGAACTGGAAGCTCCTGACGTCGAACAGACCCCTGTCCCCGAGCCTGAGCTCGGGGATCACCAAGAGGCTCACGAAGGACATGGTCATGAACGGGTCGTCCAGTTTACATCCCAACCCTTTGGCCTTCGCGTCGAGCTGGTCCAGAACGAGCTTCACATCGTGAGCTGGCTTCGTGCACATGAGGCCGGCCACGTGCAAGTTGAGCATCGCGTGATTTCGTCCCTGAACGACGCAGAACCCACCACCCTCGGACACCAGGCTGTTCACAGCTACTGCCATATCGTCCGTGTTGGTCCCCACGACGATGATGTTGTGAGAGTCGTGGGCCACGGAAGATGCGATGGCGCCATCAATCAGTCCAAAGCCCTTGACGAATCCGTTACTGGGAGGGGCGTCGCGATATCTGTTGACGACAGATATGTGGACTATGTCCTGATCCAGGTTGGGCTTGACGCGGCCGTTTTCGACAGGAAGGACAGCGGTGAGGCTCTTGGTCAGGATCTCGTCCGGGATCACACCGATGACTCTCACCTCTGCCATTCCTCCCTCAGCGACCACATCGAAGTCCGAGGGGACTTTGCGCTGCAACAGAAACTGATATACCATCTCCTTGGGCTTAACCTCGAACTTGGCGACGCCGCCACTCGCAGCGAGGACCCCGCCGATGTACACATCCTCGACCTCGAAGCCCCTGAGATCCCTGACCTTGACGATGTCGGCCGCGCGACCTCGCTCGATAACGCCGATCGGGAGCCTGTAGTGCAACGCCGGGTTTATGGTCACGGCCCTGAGCGCGTGGAGGGGGTCGATTCCTAGAGCCACGGCCTCCGACAGGGCTCTGTCGACATGGCCACTGAGAAGATCGGAAACGTTCCTGTCGTCGGACACCAAGAGGAACTCGTTCTTCTTCGCGAACGGAGCCAACGCGGGGAGGTTCCTGGAAGCGCTACCCTGCCTGACCATGATTATCATTCCGCTCGCAGATTTCTCGTGGGCTTCCTCCGAGGTCGAGCACTCGTGGTCGGTGGAGATTCCAAGGTTGACGTACTCCCTGAGGCCGTCGCCTTGGAGCAAAGGCGCATGGCCGTCAACAGGCTTTCCGAGCTTCTTTGCCACCGCGATCTTCGCCATCACCTCCTCGTCATGCGCGATGGCCCCTGGATAGTTCATCATCTCTCCGAGCGCGACGAAGTCGTCCCTGCTGAGAAGCTGTTCCACCTCCGCGTGTCCCAGAGTCGCGCCAGACGTTTCGAACGGTGTCGCCGGCACGCACGAAGGAGCGGTGAAGTATATCCTGAGGGGCACGGTTTTGGAGTCACTGGACATGTAATCGATGCCCTGCATGCCGAGGACGTTCGCGATCTCGTGCGGGTCTGTTATCACGGCAGTGGTCCCGTGGGGCACGACTGCCTCCGCGAAGCGGGAGGGCACCAAGAGGGAGGATTCTATGTGCACATGAGAATCTATGAATCCCGGGACGAGGAAGCCCTGGTACTCCCCCTTGACCTCCTCAACCTCAGTGATGATTCCGTCCTTCTGCCTGATCCTGGCCGGGAACACC
Organism: Thermoplasmata archaeon; assembly: GCA_049273895.1. Lineage (GTDB taxonomy): Archaea > Thermoplasmatota > Thermoplasmata > UBA10834 > UBA10834 > COMBO-56-21. Next base: position 22,964 of record JBASRQ010000030.1, on the reverse strand, counting down.
CTCTTGTGACGGACATCTACGACATTCCCCTCTATCAACGATCCCACTCGACGTCCATATTGGAGTCAATCGAAATAACGGTTCTGATTGGCGACCATCCCGGCCCCGAAAGCTACACGTCAACAAGTCTATGAACCTCTGACCTATTCGTGAATGAAATAGGATGATAGCATGGCTATGCCGATGGGGACGATATCCATTGCGCCCAATGTGTTCTGGGTGGGCGTGAAGCACTACAACCGCAGGCTCTTCGACGGGCTGATACCACTCCCGCACGGAACGAGCTACAACGCATACTTGATCGTTGGCAGGGACAAGACCGCACTTGTGGACACCGTCAATCCTGGCTTCGAACAGGAACTGGTCGACAAGATAGCAATGCACGTCGACCCGACAAAGATCGATTACGTCGTGATGAACCACGCTGAGCCGGACCACGCACATGCTGCGAAGCACATTCTGGAGATCGCGAAGAACGCGAAGCTCGTAGCGGGCGCGAAGTGCAAGGAGGCAGCGATGATGTACTTCGACATCGACCCAGCCAGGATCTTGGTGGTGGATGAGAGCTCCAAAATAGAGCTGGGAGGGAAGACCCTCAAGTTCGTGGACGCTCCCTGGCTGCACTGGCCTGAGACCATATTCACCTATCTCGAGGAGGACCGGATACTCTTCCCGTGTGACTTCTTCGGTTCGCACCTGGCTGTCGGTGAGTTCTACGCCAGCGAGTACGGCAACGACCTTTCGATAGATATGGCGAAGCTGTACTTCGCAGAGATCATGATGCCCTTCAGGAAGCCTGGCCAGAACGCCATCGAGAAGGTCAGGAAGCTCGGGCCCAGGATAATCGCGCCGTCTCACGGCGTCATCTGGGACGACCCCGGAGTCATCCTGGACGTGTACTCCAAATGGACCTCGGAGAAGATGGAAAGGAAAGTGATGATCGCGTATGTGTCGATGTGGGGCAGCACCGAGAAGATGGTCAAGGCGCTCAACGAGGCTCTCGTCAAGAAGGGAATCTCAGTCAACGTGTTCGACCTCACGAACACCGAGATCGGGCATGTGGCCAAGGAATTGGTCGACACCCCGGTAGTGGTCGTCGGAGGACCGACAGTTCTAGGAGGAGTGCACCCGGTTGCAGCCTACGCGACTCTGCTGGTGAAGACGTTGAGGTCGCCCACGAAGTACGCCGCCGTCCTCACCTCGTTCGGATGGTCTGGCGGCGCTGTGAAGCAAATCCAGGCATTGCTCGAGGGCTCGAAACTAGAAGTGCTCGGAGTAGTCGAAGTCAAGGGTCCGCCAAAGCAGGCCGAGTTCGACAAAGTTGCGGACTTGGCGAACAAGATCGAGGAGAAATTGAAGCAGCTCTAGGGAGATCAAGAAACCTCTTTCCTTCAATTTCAATCACATCTCAATTTGCTCTCGCGTCGAAATCATGATATCTTCTTGTCGCACCTCACTTCCATGATGGTCTATCCGAGAGACGTACTCAACCGGCTCCGTTGGACTGAGGGCGAGTCCCTGGGAGAAGCGGTAATCTGGTATATCCACAGAGGTGCACCAGGAGATGCGAGAAAGATCACGGGAGCCAACATCAATTCGCTCGGAAGAGGCTTTTTCGAAACGGATGAAGCTACTATTCCGTATCATCGCATCCTGAGAATAGACTACAGAGGGAGGACCCTCTTCGAGAAGAATGCAGGAGCCAAAGAGCTCACATGATTTCTGCCGTTCCAACACATTCGTACTCCGACTGAAAAGATATATCTAGGCCTTGCGCATGCGAGCGCATCATGGAGCTCCTCTGGCTGCCCTTTTCAATCGCAACTATACTCATGTATGGCTTTGGCCAGGTGCTTGCCAAGGAGACAAGGACCAAAGTCTCATCGGCCAATATCCTGCTGCTGCTGGCTGGCAATGTCTTCGTGATCTGGCTCGCCTATTGGCTTCTGTTCAAAGAGCCGGGATCATTTCCTGCGGAAACATGGCTTTGGGCGGCTGGAGCTGCTGCGCTCTCTGGAGCGGCATTCGTCACATACTACGAATCGCTCATGCATGGGAAGGTCAGCATCGTCGGTACGATCGCAGGGGCCTATGCGCCATGGACAGTCCTGCTTGCGCTTATCTTCCTTGGGGAGACCATGAGCCTCAGTGAGGGAGCCGGCGTCGTTCTCGTAGTTGCCAGCATGCTGGTATTCACATACGCCACTGGGAACGGGAGCAATGACAAGAAGAAGACCGAACTCCTGGGGATCGCGTTTGCAGTTGCCTCTCTCTTCTTCTGGGGGACATCTGCCGCGATGGCCAAGGGCGTGATCTCTGACATCGGTGATACCAACTTCATCGGAGTCTATGCCCTCGTCTGTCCGTCGATTTGGATTGGCTATTGGCTCGCTCGTGAGAAGGGGAGGTTCGAGAGACCGAGGTCGAATGGATGGCTGCTCGAACTCTCATTTCTGTGTCTTGCAGGCGGCGGCATCACCCTTTACCTTGCAATCCAAAATGGCAACGTCTCCATCGTGTCTCCGATAACGAACCTCTATCCTCTGGTCACAATCGCTGCTGCTAAGGCGAGATTGAGGGAACAGCTGAACCTGAGACAAATCATCGCGCTTGCGATGCTCTTCATCTCAGTACCGCTCTTCTCGCTCTAGACGTTCTTGTACTTGCCGTCAGAGAAGACAATCCTGTCCAGGATCCTGAGCTCAGGCGGCGTCTTCGACGGAGTGAGTTCCGCAACGATTTCGACATAGTCTCTCAGGACGCTCTTCGCGACCTTGTTCGCAAGAGTCTCCTGAACCTGGTAGATCCCAGCCGAGTTGGACATGTTGACCTCTATCTCCACCAACTTCGTCTTGCCCTTGTGGATGTCCACAGACTCGATCGAAAGAGCAGAGATGGAGTGGATATCGTGTTTGCCCAGATCGAAAGACAACCTGCCTCTGCCTTTCGTTATGTCGCACCCGTCTGCGATGACAACGATCGCACTCTCGACTGTGAGCGCATTCTCGCCGACATCGTGAGCATAGAGCGCGTGGAGGATCTGCTCCATCACGGCAATCCTCTTTGGCAGGTCCGGATATATCGCGGGGAGCAACCTCTCGAGAATCCCCTTCGCGAGCATGACGCTGAAGATCTCGTGCTCCTCTCTGTGAACGGCATTTCCGATGTCGTGCAACATGCAGCTAGCAACAATGATGATATAGGCGTCATCCTCCGACAGCCCCAGGCCGCTGATCGAATCGACCTGCAGCTGCTTGCTGTCCAAAATGATCCTGAGCAGCTTCACGCCGTTTGCGGTGACGATCCGAGCGTGGAGCGGGCCATGGTCGTTGTAGCCCAGTTTCCGAACCGCTATGTAGTTCGCGAGGCTCAGATATGTGTTCGTTTCCTCGTCACTCTGGAGCATATTGAACACCCTGAGCGCGTTAGGATGCCTCTCGAGACCCTCGTTGATCGTCTTGATCGATCTCTCTTCCAGCGCGGTATAAGAAGAAGGCATCTTCAGGCCGTACAGCAAGCCGCTTCCTAAATCCTGTTCGGACATGGCATCGCACCAGCTTTTTCCCGATGCCTCGAATACGGAGGAAGGGTATTGAATCCTTGCCCGTTCAGAATTGCGGGATCGAAAGCACAGTACTGTACATCAATCAAGCTTTTGTATGGGCACTCCGCTGACAACCAAGCGGACATGTCCTACATCGACGAGCTCGTAACGGCTCTGGGGAAGGAGAAAGTCCTCACGGACCCTTCGGAGAAGTTCGTTTATGGCGCTGACTGGAGCCCCAGGACTCCCGACGAATTCGTACCGCCAGATGTCGTCGTTCTCCCGAGGACCACGAGGGATGTCCAGCGGATCATCAAGATTGCATATGCCCATGAGATCCCGGTGACTGCCGGTGGTGGACTCACGGGAATGTTGGGCGGCGCTGTGCCGATCTACGGAGGCATATACATCGACACGACGACGCTGAACTCAGTCATCGAGATCGACGCCAAGAATCAGACTGTGAGAGTCCAGGCCGGGGCGACCCTCCAGGAAGTCAATGACGCCATCCAGCCGTACGACCTGTGGCTTCCACACCAGCCCGAGTCTAAATGGGTCAGCACGGTCGGCTCGGCGATAGCCTGCGACAACGATTCCACATTCGGCGTCAGGTACGGAAAGATCCTGAACTGCCTCCTGAGCGCGGAGATAGTTACAGGAACAGGCGAGGTCCTGGAGCTGGGCCACAGGAAGGCCCACTTCACATCGTCCGGATACAAGCTCAAAGACCTTTTGGCCGGAAGCGAGGGCACTCTCGGCGTGATCACCGAGGCCACGCTCAAGCTCGAGCCAATCCCCGCATCGCGCAAGGTGGACATGCTTGTCTTTCCAAGAATGGGGGCGGCTGTGGATTACCTGAGCAGGCTGCTGAAGGCCGGCCTGTGCATAGAGGCTGCTCACATCAACTGCAAGAGGAGACTGAAGTTCTACACACACAGCTACAGGCAGAAGTACGGAAAAGACCCGGAGATCCCAGCGTGGGCGGAGGCTCTTCTGGCAATCGCATTCGCAGGCGATTCCGAAGTTGTGGATACGCAGAGAAGCTATGCGCTGAGAATCGCGAAGGACTTCGAAGGGCAATTGGTCGAAGAACGTGAGATCGTTGAGGCGTGGTGGGCCTCCAAGTACACGCTCGACTTCGAACCCTTCAAACAGAAATGGCCGGACTCTCAGAAGCAGAAGAAGTTCGGAGCCGCCGATCCGGGCGTGCCAGTGGGGAGGCTCGAGGAGTTCTATCATAAGTTCGTTGAGATCGCCGAGAAACACAAACTCGAGATCATCGGAATGAATGCGTATCTCGAGCACCCAAATAGCATCGGATTCTCCCTTTCGTGCGCCGTTTTCGTGGACTACAGAAGCGCTGAGGAGGTCGGGAGATTCAGGGAGTTCCACGATGAGCTCAGCAAGTTGGCCGTCGCGTTCGAAGGGACTATGAGCACATTCATGAGCGACACCTACCAGAAGGCCCCCTACCTCGAGTTGGAGCACGGGGCTTCTCTCAAATACATGAGAGAGGTGAAAAGGATTTTCGACCCGAAGGGCATCCTCAATCCAGGCAAGAAATTCCTCAAAGAAGGCGGCCGAAAATGAGCGGCCTGGAGGAGTTCAAGGAAGAGCTCGAGACATGCTTCGGGACCTCCTGCGGGTTCTGCGAGAGGGGCTGTCCAGTCTACCAGGACCTCAAAGTCAAGACCCTTTGCATGAGAGGAAGGAACAGAACCATGCTCGGCCTCCTCCAGGGCAAGTTCGAGATCACGCCTGCGGTCGTCCAAGCAGCGTTCGAGTGCACGCTCTGCGGAAACTGCGACAGGTGGTGCTCCCTCAAGAACACCGAGCACACGCAGGCATTCAGGGAATATCTTCTCAAGCACGGCGTGGAGCCGATGAAGGAGCACTCATCGCTCGCGCTGAGCCTCAAGAACTACGGCAACCCGTGGTTCCAGCCAAGGAGCGCGAGAAACAGATGGTCGAAAGGGCTGAATATCCCAAAGGCCGCGCCTGGGTCTCATGAAGTGCTGTTCTTCGCCGGATGCACTTCCGCGGTCACGAAGCCGCTGAACCGCAGCCTGGTCGCGAGCGCGAAACTTCTTCAGAAAGCGGGAGTGAAGTTCGCGACGATGGGTCAAGACGAACCGTGTTGTGGCTCCACGTTGCTGAGGGTCGGGCAGACAGAGGCGTTCGACGAGCTCTCAAAGGAGAACATGAAGAAGTTCGAATCACTCGGCGTGAAGAAGATCGTCACAGCATGTCCTGGGTGCTACACGACGCTCAAGAAGTCGCTTGAGAAGGCGGGATCAGACATCAAGGTGACGCACGCCGCACAGGATATCGCGCAGCTGGTCAGAGATGGAAAGATCAAGGTGAGGAAGTCGACCGAGCGGGTGACATACCATGACCCCTGCCACCTCGGAAGACTGGGCGGAATTCTAGACGAGCCAAGGGTCATCGTGAGTTCCGTTGCCACTCTCGTCGAGATGCCGAACAACAGGTACGAATCAAGGTGCTGTGGAGCAGGAGCTGGTCTGCAGACGGCATTCCCGAAACTCTCGAAAGATCTGGCATCCAAGAGGATCGCAGAGGCGAGGTCGACCGGAGCGACATCGCTCGTGACCTCGTGCCCATTCTGCGAGACTCAGCTCAGAACGATTCCGGGAATCAAAATCGTCGATCTGATGGAGCTTCTGCTGGACGCTGCTCAGGATATCGAGAAGAACAACGGACAGAACAAGAAAGCGGGCTAGGGTTTGAACAGGCTCACGGAATGATTCTTCGTCTGGATTCGCGCTCGTGAACCCTCATCGCATCCCTGGCCATTGTCCATATGATTAGGAACGTGAAAGCCACCATCAGCGAAAGACCGCTCGCCCAAAGCACCTTCACTGTCTCGGACGCGCCGGAAATGGCGATGGCCAGATAGAGCAGCCCTACGCCTATGACGGCGAAGACGGCGCTGAACCAGATCGACATTCTTGATACTTCGTTTGCGGTTTGCACTTCGACCATTTGACCCCTGGGGCGAATATTTCACGGCTGTGTACTTAAGGGTTTAGCTGGATTGCCCAGAAACCAAGGGACGGACGAGCTCGTAGGTGATGCGTTCCCGGTCCTTGCCTTTGTTCTCCCGCTTAGTCACCTTTATATTGCCGACCTCTGAGAGGGAGCGGACATGCGTTCCAGCACATGGGCAGACATCGTACTGTTCTACCCTGACCACCCTCAGCTCCTGGACGGACTTCGGCAGCAGGTCCAGGTTGGCCCTCTGGGCATCCACGTTCTTCTCAATCTCAGTCCGAGACTCCGTGCATATCTCAACGTTTGCTCCCGTAGCCAGGACCTCATTCGTGCGTCTCTCGACCTCGGCGACCATCTCGTCCGTGAACTTCACGGGAGCGAAGTCAATCCGAGAGCGATCGTGGTAGAGTTGATTCCCGACAGTCCGGGCCTTGTACAGATCGTACACGACTCCGGAGAGGATGTGCTGCGCCGTGTGCATCCTCATGTGCGCGTACCTCCGCTCCCAGTTGAGCACTCCGTGAACAGCCTCTGGAACCAAGTCTGGGTTCTGAACGAGATGATGCCTAACGCCTTCCTTTTTCGTGACCTCCTTGACCTCGGCCTTCCCGCCCGGCCAAACAAGCTGACCGGTATCCGAAGGTTGTCCGCCGCCGAGAGGATAGAAAGCGGTGCGATCAAGAACCACATAGTCGAAGCCGCGTTCGATGACCTTGGCATCGAACTCCTTGATGTAGTTCGATTCCACATCCTTCATGTAGAGCATCTCGGTCATGATTCACACTAACCAATGAAAAGCAGAAAAGGATGGAAAGGGAAATAGTTTTACTCTTTCGGCGCGCCACAGTTCGGGCAGGAGTGCATGAACACAGGGTACTGCACATTGCAGTTCTTGCACCTGACCATCGGGGTCTGGTGCGCGTGGTACTGGGGTGGGCCCTGCGCGGCTGGCTGGACCGGTGCAGGGGACTGGATCGGCGCAGGCGGCGGAGCGTAAGGAGCCGGCTGCTGGACTGCCACAGTTCCAGGCGAATACGGCTGGTAGCCCACGGGCGCCTGCGTTGCCAGGGCGTCCCCGAGCTTCGCGTATGTGAGTATCAAGAAGAGCGCCGGTATGACGAATCCGACAAGCCCGAATATGATCCAAACGAGGCTGTCGTTCTTCGCGTCATGGAACCTGCCCTGGTCTATCGCGTCGATGACCGTCTTCTTCATGAACACGCCAGCCAGGAAGCAGATCAGCATCCCGAAGAACCCGAAGACACCAACGATGAGCGCACCGCGACCGCCGTCGGCGACGTAGATTGTTATGGATGCAATGGCCAAGATGAACCATACAGCTGCCATCAAAAAGAACATTATCTGTGCCCACCACGCGAACTTGCGGCCTTCTGCAACCTCTCGCGGAAGCCACGGTGGTGTGGTTCCCGCAGCGAAAATCGTGCCCATTGGACTGCTCATTTACGAATGCCTCCTCTAAGTCATCCCTTCTTCCGCCGCCCGAAGGACGGCTTCACTCAAGAATCGTGGTGGCCATATATAGGCTTATCTAGTATTGGCCAGCAACCTGGAGCTAGACCCATAGACGGGACTACGAGAGTGCGGCTCCAAGTCGGTCGATTTCCTCAATCGCATCGAGGACCATCTTGGGCGTCACGAGGAATGGCATGCTAGCCATGGAATCCTGCGGATCGCACGCCTTCTCGGACGCAAGCGACAAGTGACTCCTGTCGAGCTTCCCGAGGTCCTGAAGTCGTACGGGGAGGCCTACTGATTTGCACCAGCGCATGACTCTCTCTATCTCGCCCAACGGGCGCCTCTCCAGGATCATCTGGACGAGGGTGCCGAAGGCCACGATCTCACCGTGCTTCCTGGCGATTCCAGGAACGACCGTCAGACCGTTGTGGACAGCATGGGCAGCGGCGCAGCCCCCGCCTCCGAATCCGAATCCGCTCTTGAGCTTGATGGCCTCGACCACGGCTTCGACTGCCTCAGTTATCTTGCCGGCCTCGACATCCTTCTTGGCCTGCAGTCCGTGGGCCATCAGCGTCTGAAAACAACTGAGGTTGACCTCGAGAGCGGCGGTCGTCGCCTGATCGGTCGCTCTCTTCGCTCTCTGGGACTCGGCGTAGGCCGGCTTCTCGAAGGCGCATGCCAGCGCGTCCCCCATGCCCTGAACGATATACTGAGGAGGCGCTCTCCCCACCACCTCAGTGTCGACGAGCACGAGGACAGGAGCTCTGCTCAGGTAGAAGTCCTCAAGGAAGTTGTGATCCTCCGTGAAGATCACAGCATCTGCCATCCCGTCCGCGTTAGTCGCGCATTGAGTTGGAACCGATATCGAAGGAACGTGGAGCTTCTCCGCGACAGCCTTCGCCGTATCTACGGCCTTCCCGCCACCGCAGCCGATGACGACGTCCGCATCGAGCTCCTGGGCCTTTTCCGATACCTCGTGGATCTTGGCGCGAGTGCATTCTGAGACGCTATCGTCGAAGCCGACCAACGGAATCCCCGCCGACAAAAGGCTAGCCTGCACTCGGGCCTTGACCTTCGAGAAGCTCGTCCGGCCGCTCACAACGAACGGCCTCTCTCCGTACTGTTTGACGTGCGCTCCCAACTGGTTGAGCACGCCCGCTCCCTGGACGTACTTCGCCGGCAGGATCATCTTCCTGGTGCCACTTTCTGGCAATCAAACACCTCTCAAAAACCTCGCGTCGCATCAACGCCCATGACTTATGTCCATTTCAAGGTTGTGCAGGCAGGCTTGCGATGCTTGAGAACTGGGAGAATATAATGGTATTCCGCAAAGGCATAAGTAGAGTGAGACTATAACGCAGCCTCAGAATCAAGCAGATTGAACATTTCGTTCAGCAGCTTGCTGGACTGTGAACTGATGAAGTACGAAGACTACAAGAACATATATTCTCAGCTGAAGAAACCCTCTGATATAGATCATCTCGCGCAGAAGCTGGGCGTGGACCGCGAATTCCTCCTGGTCCTCTACACTCAAAGGACCGTCAGGGATGCGACGCGAAGGTTCTACATCGTCAAGAAGGACATCAAGAAGATCGCAAGAGAATGGAGAAGTGGCACCTCGATGGCCAGGATTGCCAGGATGATCAACTTCCCGCCGGTGCTCCTCGGGCTTATGTTGGGCTCGGAAATCGGTCTCCCCAGGAAGCAGTTCTGGAAGTACATCAGAGACCCGGGCTCGTGCCATGACACACGTTTGAGAAAGGAGCTAAGACAGATCGCCGAGGAGGACATGATCTACTCCCCCAGAGGGGCTCAGATCCAGACCGACAGAGGTGTCTGGGGCGAGAAGAAGCTCCAGGACTGGTTGGACAAGAGGCAGCTGAAGTACAGAACCGAGATCGACCTCAGGAACACTCACAAGAAAACCCCGGACTGCCTTTTGGACAAGCCGATCCAGATCGATGGGATGAAGATTCATTGGATCGAGTCGAAGGCCTCGTTCGGGGACGACATAGAGTTGCGCAAGAACGTTCGCAGGCAGCTGAAACCCTACACGGAGATGTTCGGCACGGGAGCCGTCGTGTACTGGTTCGGGTTCGTCGAAGGGATAGAGCCACCCGAAGGCGTCATGCTCCTACCAGGCACATTCTTCGACGACCACAAACGGGACCACGTGCCTGGCAAACATACTTAACTCTTGACAATTGTAATTTCACGCATGGCGCGTAGCCCGCGCGAGTTCATCTCGGCCGGAGATCTCGAGAAGTACAGCTACTGCCCTCTGAGCTGGTGGCTGAGCCAGGATTTCGAAGGGGAGACCCAGGAGCTCGCAGAGGGAATCAAGGGTCACGAGAAGCTCGGCAAATCCCTATGGAAGATCGACTCGGGCGAGAAGACCGCCCGGGAGTCGGAGAGGCTTGTTTTCTGGTGGGCAGTCGTGGCCACCGTCATCTCCATTGTCGGGCTGGACGTTCTTCCCAGGAAGGACTCGTTGACCCTGAGTCAAGTGCTCGGTGTGGTCGCGCTAATCTGGATGCTCGCAGCAACTTACTTCCTATACAGGGCAACGAAGTCGACAATTCACAGCAGCGTGGTCAACTACGAGAAACTTATTCTCACGTTCGCGATCATAGCAGTGCTCATCGCCATCAATGCCGTTGCGTTCGTGATAACTGATGTCAGGCTAGCTGAGGCTCTCGAAGCCACTGCGATTACATGGCTGGTGGGAGCGTCGTTTTTCATGTACAGGACTCTGAGATCTACTAGCATCGTGGAGTCCCTGAGGAAAGAATACAGTGTCCGAGGGAAGATAGAGTATATCGACATGGACGAATCGAAGGTCTTCAAGTCCGAGAAGTACGGCTTATCTGGAAGACCGGACTACGTGATCAAGGCAAACCAGAACCTGATCCCTGTCGAGGTTAAGACCGGCAGGACTCCGCGAGGGCCGTTGTTCTCGCACATCCTTCAGGTCGCAGCGTACTCTCTGCTTATCGAGGAGAGCACGGGCAAGGCTCCGCCTTACGGGATCATCAGGTATCCGGAGCACGAGCACGAGATCGAGTTCAATGAGGATCTCAAGAAAGTCCTCCTGGAGAAGTTGGGCGAGATGCGTGAGACTATGAAGACTGGAATCGCGCACAGGAACCATGAGAGGCCGGGCAAGTGCAGGAACTGCTCTCGAAGAGAAGCGTGCCCGGAAAGGCTCGCGTGAGCTGCTACTCCACCGTCACCGTCTTCGCGATGTTCCTAGGCTTGTCGATCGGACACCCACGCGCTTTGGCTAAGTAATATGCCCATAGCTGCAACACGACGATCACAGGCACGGGCGAGAACACGGGCGGGATCTCCCTTATCCAGATGGCGTCGTCGACGTACCTCGGGAGCTCCGTGTCTCCCTCGAAACCAATCGCGATCACGGGGCTTCCCCTGGCCGAGACCTCGCTGATGTTCCCGAGCATCTTCTCGTAGGTGTGGTCCCTGACCGCGACGGCCACCACGGGGGAATCCTTCGAGATCAGAGCAAGCGGTCCATGCTTCAGCTCGCCCGCGGGGAACCCCTCCCCGTGGATATACGAGATCTCCTTTGTCTTGAGAGCGCCCTCGAGGGCTGTCGGATAGTTTATGCTCCTGCCGATGAAGAACATGTCTCGGGCCGAGGCGTACTTGTTTGCCAGCGCCTCAATCTCCGAGGCCTGGTTAAGCACGTCCTGCACCGACCTGGGCAGGTTCCTCAGGATCCCAATCATGGACCTCCTCGCCTGCGCGGTCAATGACCTGTTCTCGATCCCGAGCTCCATGGCCAGAAGATACAGCGCAACGAGCTGGGTCACGAAGGTCTTGGTCGCAGCGACGCCGATCTCTGGCCCAGCTCGAGTGTAAATCGTGCGGTCCACCTCCCTGGTGATCGCAGACCCGACCACATTCGCGATGGCGAGCGTCTTGTTGCCGCGCTTCTTGGCCTCCCTCGCCGCGCCGAGCGTGTCCGCTGTCTCACCGCTCTGGGTGATCAACACGACAAGCGGATTCTCCTTCGAAACGGACGAATACCTGTACTCAGAAGATATCTGGACAGTCGTCGGGATCCGCGCAAGCTCCTCGATGATGTACTTGCCGACGAGGCCCGCATGATAGGACGTTCCGCACGCGACTATCTTCACGCTCGAGAAGTGGCCGCCCTGCAAGAAGGGCTCCGGCTCGACCGACTCGATCCTGCCAAGCAGCGAATCATGGATCGCATCGGGCTGCTCGAATATCTCCTTGAGCATGAAGTGGGGGTATCCGCCCTTCTCGGCGTCCTCAAGGCTCCAAGTGATCTTCTGTGGTTCCCTTTGGACCTCGTTGCCCTGACCATCTATTATCCTCACTGAATTATTGGTAATGCTGACGATCTCGTCGTCGTGGATGTAGATCATCCGGTTGGTGTACTTCAGCAGAGCGGTGACATCGCTGGCGATGAAGTTCTCGCCCTCACCCAGCCCGACCACGAGCGGGCTCTCGCGCCTCGTTGCGACGACTTGATCACACCCCGCGCAGACGACTGCGAAAGTATACGTCCCGTCGACCTTTTCGAGCGCTTTCCGCACGGCCTTCACGAGGTCGTCCTTGAACTCCGACTCGACCAAGTGCGCGAACACCTCGGTGTCGGTGTCCGATGTGAAGTTGTGGCCGCTCTTCTGCAGCTCCTCACGCACATCCATGAAGTTGCTGATGATGCCGTTATGAGCGACGGCCAGCCTGTTCGAGCAGTCGGCGAGAGGGTGCGCGTTCTCCGTGGTCGGTTTACCCTGCGTGGCCCACCTCGTGTGCGCGATCCCCACGACGCCCTTCATCACGGGCATCTCGGCCTCGAGCACCGCGATCTCGCCCTTGCTCTTGAACAGCTGGAGCTGGTCCCCAACGACCGCCAACCCGGCCGAATCGTACCCTCTGTACTCCAGTCGCTTCAGGCAATCCAACAGGATGGGCTGCGCATCGCGCCACCCCGCGTAACCAACTATGCCACACATTCGAAATGACCTCTAGGTGACGAGCGACCTGTTCGGCAGGTTCCTGATGATCTTCGATCCGCTCGATATCTTGCATCCAGCACCGACGATCGTCCCAGGCTCGACGGAGACGCCCGTGCCAAACGCGCTGTCCTCGCCCATTATCGATCCTATGTGGGGGACCTTGAAGAACTCGTCCCCGATATTGACGTAAGCCTCCGCGCCAGCGCCCATCAGGTGAGACTGCGACTTCACGCCATATCCGAGCACGCAGTGAGACAGGTACGAGTGCGCTCCGATGCTGCAGTTGCTCATCAGCAGGCAGTTCTTGACGACCGTGTAAGGCTCGACCGCGACGCTGTTCCCGATGCTGGTGGACGGAAAGATCGTCACATTGGGCCCGATATCGCAGCCGTCGCCTATGAGCACAGGCCCGTAGATAGTCGTCCCCGCCCTGATCACCGTCTCCTCGCCGATGCCGACTGGCCCCTGGATCACGACCTGAGACTCTATCTTGCCGGCGGTGCGCACGGGCAGGTTCTCGAGCGCGGCCGCGTTCAGCTCCAGCAAATCCCAAGGATACACCGCGTCAATCCACAGACCGTCCGAGAACACGGGCGTCAGAGGTTCGTGCCCCAAGCTGGCCTGGACCGCGTTGCTGAGGCCGTATTCGCCCATGGAGATGCACTGGTCGACGAACTGGAATATCCTGTCGCTCAGGCAGTACATGCCCGTGAGGATGATGTTGGATATCATCTCGGTCGGCTTCTCGTAAACCCCCTTGATCGCGCCCTTCTCGAGCGTCACAACGCCGTACTTCGACGGGTTCTCGCTCTCGACAACGAGCGCGCTAGGACATGCTCTGGCCCTGAGAAGGTCGCCGACCGCGCGCCTGTCAATCACATTGTCCCCTGGAAGCACGAGAAACTCTCCGGACAGCCGGTCCTTCGCGCAGGAAAGCGCATGCCCGTTCCCCAACTGCTTCTCCTGCACGACATACTCGATCTTGGCACCGAACTTCTTCCCGTCCTCGAAGTGGGACATTATCCGCTCCTTGCGGTAGCCCACAACCATGATGATCTCGTGGACATCGTTCTTCACGAGGGAATCGACAACGTACTCCAAAATCGGCCGGTTGGCAATCGGAATCATGACCTTCGGCTCAGACACCGTCAGCGGCCGTAGCCTCATGCCTTCGCCCGCAGCCAGCACTACCGCCTTCATAAGAAACCCACCGAACAAAAAGCTACATGATTGCCGCCACTTAATGGTTGCGCACCACGGGCCAGCAATCACTCCTCCTCTTCGCCTTCCTCGTTGATCTGACCGTAGATCTTCCGGTTGCGGGCCTCAACCTTCATCTGCGTGGCCTCTTCGAAGACATCGCACTCGCACCTGATCCGTGTCAAGAGGTCCTTCTTCTCGCAGTAGCCGAAGCCTGGGCCCGAACCCTCCTCAGGCCGGGGATCCCAGTGCAAACACACAGGGCACAACTGACGCTGATTCTTGCCGTCCTTGCAGGTCGGATGAGGAGCCACGAGCCTCGTATGTGTCTTATCCGCTATATCAGAATTTCTATTGATGGGATCTGGTGAAGCCTATTTTCCAAACATCTGGATGTAGCCTGCATGTAGTGCTGGCTACCATCTGGCCATGTTAGAATAAGCACTCTGGATACCATGACAACACGAGGCACCAGAGGCGCGTACAGAAAAGAGGACAGGATCGCACTGCCACCGGAACTGCAGAAGGAACTGGTCGAAAAGGCAGCAACGAAATATGGCAACTGCCAAGAGCTGGCCAAGCATCTGAACATACCGAAATCGTCCGTGCACTACTATCGGATTGGGAGACTCACGATGCCGATTTCCATACTCAACCAGATGCTCCAGATTGCAGGAGACAAAGACCTTGAGGAGAGAATCGCCGGCCGAGGGATAACCAAGGATAGGACTTGGGCGAACGAGCATGCGATCAGCGTTCTTCGTGAGATGTGCCGGGACAAGTTGAGGCTCCCGACCAAAGATGAGCTGGAGAAAGATGACGACCTCAGAAGGAAGGCAGCAGCTATCGTCTCGTATGTGTTGGCAGAAGGGTCCGTTTGGCTTCAGAAGCAGAAATGGGGAGAATGCGCTGTCAATGTCACATTCGCCGCTCATGAGACGGATCTATATGATCATTTCAGGTCGTTATGCAGGGACGTCTTCCTCTATGAGATTGGGCCTCCGCAGAAGCCGGGCAATGGAGCAGTCGCAATCAGAGGATTCATTTACTCGAGGTTTGTGGCTGAGTGGCTCATTGAGAATGGGGTCCTTCCAGGGGACAAATCATCAAGAGCGTTGCACTTGCCTAGATGGGTCATGAGATCTAACGACGAGAAGACATTGATTGCAGCGCTTCAACCGTGGTGCGACGGAGAAGGTAGTGTGAGCAGCTCGCGGACTTCAAAGAGACCTCAATTTCTCATATCTCAGTCCCGACACACTGATCTTGACACAGGGATCCTTCGCCTCGATCGCTGCCCAACCAGGAATCTGTGTAGAAGTGCCCTCAAGAAGATGATCGTCTTCGACATGAGTGCCTACGAATACTGCAGTGCACTTTCGCGAAGCGATATCCTCGATGATGTGAGCAAGTTGTTTGAGCGGCTGGGAATCAAGCCAAGAACCGATATCATGAAACTATACCTGAAGGACGACGGATTCTGGAGCTGCGTTTGGCAGTTGAGGTTTAGTGGCTGGGATGCACAGAGAATGCTTTCACAGGGCTTGATATCTCAGGCTAGGAAGAAAGATGCATTGAATCGCAACCATGCCCCAATTTAATACTTGAATTTTTATATAAATTTGCATATCGTTGATTAGCGGGGGCTAGATTTGAACTAGCGATCTTCAGGTTATGAGCCTGATGGGATTTCCAAGCTACCCCACCCCGCTGTCGCCAATTAACGGTGACGGTGTAGTTAAAAGTATCCGTGTGACAGAGCGGTGAATCGTTTCAGAAGAACTTCCTGAGCCTGAGCAAATCCTCCATCGAACCTTTCACCTGGAGTCTTCTGGTTGCATAGGCTTTCATGACTCTCAGTTCCCCGCTCCTCAGCTGATGAATCGTCTCCTTGCTCGCGATGATTCTTATGTCCGGATTCTGCGCCGGACCTTTGTTCAGCTCGCTGACGTGCGCGTTCTCGAGGACGAAGTTGTACAACTCACCGTCAGTGATCTCTACCTGGATCGTCTTCCTGATGTTCTGGAGTTCAGCCCGCAGGTTGGGGTCCTCGGCCGCTTTCTTGTTGAACCTTGCGATGGTCTCTTTCAGGAGCTCTTCGACCATTTGATCACTTGAATGTATCGAGCTTCCGCAAAGAGTTCAACAACATTAGGTTTTTGGCTGTCTCCCAGGACTTGCGGGTGTGCGGGGGGCAGCACTTGTGGTCTGCTATGAACCGTTCAAGGAATGCTACGGTGATCTCGTCATGCGCGTAGCCCGATCCGATGGGCTCGCCGAGTTCCTTCTCTATCTCTCTCACGCGGGCGTCCCTAGTGACTTTGGCGATGATCGAGGCCGCCATGACGACGGGGTAGGTGTCGTCCGCTTTGTGTTCTGAGACTATCCTCGGGTTGCATTTCATCTTCGTTTGGATCATTCTCGCGAACTGCTCCTCGTTCACATCTGCCGCATCGACGTATGCTACGTCCGGAGAGATCCTTTCGATGAGCTTCGCAAAGACATCCGCTTCGAGCTCGTTCAGGGAGCAGTCTCTCAGGTCGATCTCCTCCGCGGGCACTTCGATGATTTCGACCTGGGCCAGCTTGCGTATCTTGGGTGCGAGCTCTTCGCGTTTATGTGGCGCGAGTTTCTTTGAGTCTTTGACGCCGAGGCGGATGAGGGAGGCGTCTGAGTCGACAGCAATCGCGCAGACCACCAACGGGCCGATCACCGGCCCTCTGCCCGCCTCATCGACCCCGCATATCATCCTTCCTCGCATGGGGGAGAGCGTAGATAGAGGTTTTGAGTTCTGTCCGGAAAGGCTTATTGTCCTTCTGGGCGATATTGTCGAGGATGATCGCTAGGGCGCAGCAGGATCTTCTGGGGCTGGACCTGAGCACGAACAAGGAGCTTTTGCTCATCGTCGCGGTATTGCTGGTGATAGTCGGGCTGTTCCTCGCATTCTCAGGCCGTAGGATATGGAAGCGGGTCATGTCGTTCATCGGCGCCATCATCGGGGGCCTGATCGGGTTCGCGATCGGGACTGCGATAGGCGGGATACTCGTGGGATTCATCGTCGGAGTTCTCGCTTCGATCGTCGGGAGCGCGCTGTTCATCTTCCTGGCGAGGCTCGGGATCGGCATCGTTGCAGGCGTGCTCGGTTTCGTGGTGGCTGACCTCCTGGTGACGAACACCCTCATCGCGCTCGTGGTGGGCGTGATCGCGTTTGCCGTCACATTCGCCTACATCGAGGCGGCGATCGGCATCGTGACGGCCGTCGTGGGCGGGCTGCTCGTCGGGTTTGGGCTGTTGCTGACAAATCAGCAGATGATGTTGGTCGTGTTGAGCCTCTTGGCCGTCATGGTCTTCGGAGGAGCTTTTCAGATGATAGCTCTGAAGGATGAGGCCGAACGCAGGCGCATGGTCCAGCGTGTGGGTTCGAGCTCGGCCGTCGCTGCCGCCGCTGTCGCGCCTCCTGTGGCTCCGCCGATGCCTGGCAGGACCTGCCCGAGATGTGGCGGACCGCTGAGATACATCCCCGAGTACAACAGGTACTTCTGCCACCGTTGCCAGCGGTACGAGTGAATAAAAAGCAAGGCTGAGCTACCGTTCGAATAGTAAATTCACCACTATTTATTATTCAGGCTAGGTTATGCCCGCGCGTTGACGCAAAAGGACAGGCTGGATTGTCAGGCCAAGAGGCTTGAGAACAGTTTCAAGCTGACGCGGGTGGGGATCACTGGGGTCCGCAAACCGATAGTGGTCCACAGGGACGGCAAGGATAACTACCTCACCGCGGTCATCGATGTCTTTGTCGACCTCCCATCGACGCAGAGGGGGTCACACATGTCCCGGAACGTCGAGGTGATCACCGAGATGCTCGAGGAGAGCGTGAGGACGAAGGTGGCGAGCCTCGAGCAGTTAGCGGCGAACCTGTGCAAGAAGCTGCTCGTGAGGCACGACTATGCGAGCTTCGCCGAGGTCCAGATGTCCGCGGACTATTTCCTCGAGCGGAGCCCGGACGGTGGGAAGGCGTCGCTCGAGCCGTTCAAGCTGATGGCGAAGGCCACTGCGATGCGAGGCAACGGCCTCATGAAGTTGGTCGGGGTCGAGGTTCAGGGCATGACAGCTTGTCCGTGCGCCATGGAAACCGTCAGGCACCAGCTGACGGCGAAACATCCTGAGCTGAAGCGGGTGCCTTCCAAAGTCCCGATGATATCGCACAACCAGCGCAACAGGACCTCGCTGATGATCGAGGTGCCCGAGCATATCGAGGTCGAGGCCGACGACCTGGTCGAGATCGTAGAGAGTTCGCTCAGCAGCCCCACATACGGCATTCTGAAGCGCAAGGATGAGGCGAATGTTGTCCTGAAGGCGCACGAGAACCCGAAGTTCGTCGAGGATGTCGTCAGGGACATTCTGGGCAAGCTTCTGAAGAAGTACAAGCACCTGGACGATTCCGTCTATGTGACGGTCCGCAGCGAGAGCGAGGAATCCATACACAAGCACAACGCTTTTGCGGAGAGAGTCACTACCCTTGGCGAGCTGAGGAGCAAGTGAGCGCTGGCAGAAGGAAGCGTAGGCCGAACCCAGAGGAGATCAAGGCCCTCGCGGTGGATGTTGACGGCACGCTCGCGGACGATTCCAGGAGGGTTGACCTCGAGGCGGTGGCAGCACTCCGCGACGTGCAAGATTCTGGAATGCCAATCATGTTGGCGAGCGGGAATGTGCTCCCCATCGCCTATGCTCTGTCCAACTATCTGGGGTTCAAGGGGCCTATCATTGCAGAGAACGGCGGAATCGTGTCCTACCAGCAGAAGACGTGGACCCTTGGCGCTCCGGAAGGCTCGCGAAAGGCATACGACTTCCTCAGGACCAAGATGGACGCCGAGAGGCTTTTCACCGACAAATGGCGCGAGACCGAGATCGGGCTGAAACGAGATGTGAGCCTCGAGAAGGTCAAGGAGATTCTGAAGGACTGGCCCGTGGATGTGCAGACGACGGGCTGGGCAGTGCACATAATGGAGAAGGGTATGAACAAGTTCCGCGGGGTCCAGAAGGGATGCGAGCTTCTGGGGATTACGGCTAAGGATGTCGCCGCAATAGGCG
This sequence comes from Thermoplasmata archaeon, assembly GCA_049273895.1. Taxonomy (GTDB): domain Archaea; phylum Thermoplasmatota; class Thermoplasmata; order UBA10834; family UBA10834; genus COMBO-56-21. The sequence continues at coordinate 3,629 of JBASRQ010000030.1, read as the reverse complement.
ACTCTGACAATGACGAGATGATGATCCGTGAGTGCGGGTACGGGATAGCGGTAGGGAATGCGTTCGAGGGCACGAAACGAGTGGCATCATTCGTCGCAAAGGGATCGGACGGAAAAGGCGTTATCGAAGGCCTCGTGTGGCTCGGGCTAATAGAGCGCTAGATTCGAAAGGCTTTATCTCGCTGCGAATCGCTTCGGAGTCTGTCATGTCGATGATCGGTATTTGCAGCATATGCGGCCGGCCCGCCGCGACGACCTGCCCTCTCTGCGGAAGGCTTGTCTGCCCTCAGGATTCCGATCCGGTCACGCATGTCTGCAGGATTTGCGCTGGAGGACAGAAGAGGGCAAAACGAATGACCTGAGCACTATCAGAGGAGCTTCTTCGCCTCTTCCTCTGTGATGCCCGCTGCCTTCAGGAGATACTTCAGACCCTTCTTGAGGATCATCTCCTTGGTCTTGTCGTCAAGGAACTTCTCCATCACCACTGGAGCTCTCTGAATGTACTCGACTCCGAATTCTGAGAAGTAGTACCTTGCGTTGTCCGGATCCAGCTCAGCGGCCTTCAGATACGCCGCCTCGGCTTCGTTGAACCTCCCAATCTCGATGAGGTATGCGGCATATGAGGACTGGTAGATCGGGTTCATGGGGTCCAGCTCGACGGCCTTCTTGTAGAGCTCCATTACCTCCTCGGGCGTCATCTTCGGAACTCCTACAGATGCCTCGGCCTTTCCGAAATATGCATCTGCGCGTTTCGGGTCCGCCTTGAGGACCTTATTGTACTTCGAGATGGCGCCGTCGAAGTCACCGCTCGCCATCGCGTCCTGCGCATCCATCAAGTCTTTCTCGATACCGGCCATATCAATCGACCTTGACATTCGCGAGAGTGCATCATCAATGTTCGAGGGGCGTATAAAACGTTTCCTCGAAGGAATCGCGAAGGATCGTGGAAAGCCCTTATGGCATCGATCAGAATGCATTGATGACCGAGATGGAAATGCTCCGAATCGATACCAGATCCAGATTATTCACGATGGAATACGGATGCTTCTCGAAATCCACGCCCTCTTTGAATCCGGCGTCCAGGACCTGGGACAGGCTGCCGACCAGAGCGGCGGCCGTCTGAAGCTTGGCATTCAGAGCCGGATACTCGAGCATGGGAACACCATCGGTGAGGTTCCTCAGCAAGTTGTCATACACCGTCTCGGCGTTCATGCCCAGAGTATCGACCGCCTGTCCAAGAGTGTAGAACGTGTCGTTCTTCTCCGAATCGGCAAGGTACATTTCTCGAATTGCGCGGACCAGGGATGAGAGATATCTCAGGTCATTGACTGCAGAAGTGCCTGCGATCGCTCTGTCATTCAAAGTGATGCTGGTATTTGTCATTGTAACGACGTCCGAATCGACCACCTGAGCGTAGGTGCTGATATCGCCGACGATGACATACTGCGACCTGTACTTGGCATCATGATAGTCCTGCATTTGGCGATATAGAAGCACCGACAGCATCGAGAACCCCAGTATCGCAGCGACGGAAATGACTATCATCAAATACCAGAGCCTCAGCCGCTTCGCACTTCGAGAATCCGCGAGCTCTTCTGACATGTCCGATAACTCCGAGACCGTACTCACTTCGTAGAATAAATGGAAATGGCCCAAAACTCTTTTACGAAGATTGCCTGTTGCAGAGGATGCGAGCCGCGAGAGGTGCCCAGAATGATGCCCGGCGGAAGGATGAACCCCAAGCAGATGAAAGCGATGATGAAGCGGATGGGGATCGACCAAGAGGAAATGCCCGAGGTCGAAGAGGTCGTAATCAAGACCAGGACCAAGGAGCTCATCTTCAAGGATGCTGCGGTCACCGCCGTCACCGTCCAGGGACAGAAGACCTACCAGATAGTGGGCACGCCACAGGAGAGGGAGCGCAAGCGGGAAGAGGGCAAGGAGGGCGACATTCCAGAGGACGACATCAAGTTGGTGATTTCACAGACCGGGTGCACGGCGGCCGAAGCTAGGAAGGCCCTTCAGGAGACAGACGGTGCTCCCGCAGAGGCGATACTGAAGATCATGTCCTCTCGCATGTAAGGCGCAAAATGATAGTCCCACCGTATTCTTTATCAGATGCAAGCGTCTGTGTCAGCATGGCAAGCTGACGGAGTGACATCGCGATGATCGAGACTGTTGGCCTCGGCAGAACCTTCGACGGAAAGATCGCAGTCGAGGATCTCAACCTGAAGGTCGAGCAGGGAGAGGTCTTCGGACTGCTCGGGCCGAACGGCGCGGGCAAGACCACCACAATCAGGATGCTCGCCTGTCTGATCAAGCAGACTTCCGGCACGGCTTTTGTCAACGGCTTCGAAATCAACAAGGAGATCGAATCGCAGAAGATCAGAGGGATTGTGGGCGTCCTTCCCGAATCGCCAGGGCTCTATGAATCCCTGAGCGCAAACAGGAATCTCGACTTCTTCGCGCAGCTTTACGGCGTTCCAAAGGGCGCCAGGGAGAAGAGGATAGAGGAGCTACTGAAAATGCTCGATCTCTGGGACCGCAGGGAAGAGCCGATAGCGACCTACTCCAAGGGCATGAAGCAGAAGATCGCAATCGCCCGCGCTTTCGTTCACGATCCACAGGTGGTTTTCCTGGATGAGCCGACAGCAGGTCTCGATCCTCAGGCCTCGCTGACAGTTCGGGAGTTCCTCGTAGCATTGAAGAAAGAGGGGAGAACGGTGTTCATCAACAGCCATCACCTCGACGAGGTTGAGAGACTCTGTGACAGAATCGCTGTGATGAACAGAACAGCACTTGCCATAGGCTCGCCCAAGGAACTCGCGAGGAGGTACTGGGGCAGGACGACTGTGATAGAGCTGGCTTCCCCAGATACTTCGTACGTCGACATCGTCCGCGGCCTCGAATTCGCTTCGAACGTTCGAGTTGACGATGGCCGGATCCTCGTGGACCTGGATGATCCGGAGACCAGGAATCCGGTCATCGTTGAGAGGCTCGCGCGGGCGGGTGCGAAGGTAGAGTACGTTACAGAGCTCAAGAGGTCGCTCGAGGATGTCTACATGAAGCTCATCGGGGGCGGGAACCGATGAGGATGGATCGAGCGATAATCGTTGCCAAGAAGGATCTGTCTGAGTTCCGCAAGAACAGGTACATCATGCTGACGATCGTGCTCATGCCTCTCTTCGCATCCGTGATCCTGCCGATCGTATATGTTGTCCCGATCAACCAGCTGAGCAGGCAAAGCCAGGCCCAGTTGGATCTGAAGTTCGACATCACCTACTTCCTGAACAACGCAACATTGACCGATGCCACGATGGTCAACGCCAGGCTGCAGTACGTGAACATAACAAACAGCGTCATCAGGAACAGCATAGTTGAGAACTGCACGATAGTCAATTCCAACTTGAACGAGTCGCGCATAGCCTATTCGTCCGTCCGGAGCAGCATGCTCGACCGGTGCTACCTGGTCAATCTCTCAAGCGATGTCGGCAACACGGTCCGCTCATCGCAATATGCCGGCGGAAGCCACGAGCTCGAGCAGCTTAAGACGCTCATGTTCAACGTGTTGCTAATCCTCCTCATAATGACGCCCGTCACCATACCGACAGTCACGGCGTCCTACAGCTT
>JBASRQ010000023.1:0-3657 GCA_049273895.1 Thermoplasmata archaeon | reverse complement strand
CCGACCCCATGCTCTCGATCAACGAGGTCGGAGTGCCGGTGGAGGCCGCGAGAGAGCTCACAGTGCCGATACACGTGACTGAGCGCAACCTCGAGAAGGCCAAGGAGATGTGCAAGCGCGGCCCGATTCCGCCGGGCCCAGACTACCAGCCCGGTGTGAACTACGTCATCCGCTCGGACGGTCGCAGGATCAAGGTGACAGACAAGAACGCGGAGACGGTCGCTGAGACGATAGAGCCAGGATACGTCGTCGAGAGGCATCTGCATGACGGCGACATCGTGTTGTTCAACCGGCAGCCTTCGCTGCACAGGATGTCCATAATGGCGCATGAGGTCAGGGTCATGCCCTACAAGACCTTCAGATTCAACCTGTGTGTCTGTCCACCCTACAACGCGGACTTCGATGGCGACGAGATGAATCTTCACGTGCTCCAGAGCGAGGAGGCCAGAGCAGAGGCAAAGGTCCTCATGAGGGTTCAGGAGCACATCCTCTCGCCGAGGATGGGCGCGCCCGTCATCGGTGGCATACACGACCACATCACCGGCTCGTTCCTGCTGACGCACAAGGACTCGAGGTTCACGCGCGAGGAGACGCTGAAGATCGTCGAGAAGGTCGGCGATGTCAAGCTGCCGAAGCCAAAGACAGTTGGAGGCGTGGAGTACTGGACTGGCAAGCAGCTGTTCAGCCTGATCCTGCCGGCCAATCTGCACATGACATTCAAGGCGTCGATCTGCCAGAAGTGCACGAACTGCAAGAAGGACAAATGCGAGCACGACGGCTTTGTCGTCATAAGGCACGGCAAGCTGCTGATGGGAACGATCGATGAGAAAGCCCTAGGGGCTTTCAAGGGGAAAATACTCGACAAGCTCTCGAGGGACTACGGCCCAGACAAGTCCAGGGAGTTCATAGACAAGGCCACCAAACTCGCGATAGGCGCGATCACCGTCCGAGGGTTCACCACGGGCATCGACGACGAGGACATACCCGATCAGGCGAAGCGCGAGATCGACGACGCGATGACACAGGCAAGGATGAAGGTCGAGGAGCATGTCCAGGCATACAGGCGTGGCGAGCTAGAGCAGATGCCTGGCAGGTCGCTCGAGGAGACGCTCGAAGTCGAGATCATGAAGGTCCTGGGCAAGGCGAGAGACACAGCGGGTCAGATCGCAGGCAGACACCTCGGTCTAGAGAACTCCGCGGTCATCATGGCCCGGTCGGGCGCGAGGGGCTCGATGCTCAACTTGTCTCAGATGGCCGGCGCGATCGGCCAGCAGGCGGTCAGAGGGGAGCGTCTGTCCAGAGGCTACTGGAACCGGACTCTGCCGCACTTCCAGAAGGGCGACTTGGGCTCCGAGGCGAGAGGTTTCGTCAGGAACTCTTACAAGAGCGGCCTCACCCCGGCAGAGTACTTCTTCCACTCGATGGGTGGCAGGGAAGGATTGGTCGACACTGCGGTCAGGACTTCGAGATCGGGGTACATGCAAAGGAGACTGATCAACGCGCTCGAGGACCTCAAGGTCATGCAGGACGGCTCGGTGAGGAACACGGCCGGCACGATCATCCAGCTCAGATACGGTGAGGACGGCATCGACCCGACGAGGAGCGTTGGCGGAGATGCGGTGGACGTCGACGATGTCATATTGACCGTGCTCGGGGACCAGGGCGAGCTGATCGCCAAGGTCCGAGAGAAGGGCGCGCTAAGCTACGGCATCCAGGACAGGGATTTGCTGGAGACGCCCTCCGAAGAGGCTGAGACCGAGACCGAGGAGCCCGAGTTCGAGGGCGGCGGCTCCGAGGAGGGATGAGCACCATGGCAGCAAAGAGTGCGATGGATGTCTTCATCCGCAAGGGCGTTGACGAGAAGACCGCCGAGAAGCTCGTGGAGAAAGGATACACATTCACGAAGGTCGCAAGGGCCTCGGACAAGGTCAAGAGGGATCTGGAGAAGCTGCTGGGAGAGAAGAAGCTCAAGCAGCTCCTCGTGGCCGTGAAGACTAAGGACCGGATGCCCAGGAAGAAGAAGGAGAAGCCGCTCAAGAAGCCTGTCTTCTCGAAGAAGGTTTTGCCCGTCAAGGCGCCTCCGTTCACGCCTCTCGAGTCCAAGATGGTGAAGATGCTGGAGAAGAAGAACCAGATGCTTCCGCGCTCGGTCTTGACCGAGATATCCTCGAGGCTCGAGGGGGTCGAGATACCCGAGAAGCTGATGGACAAGATACTCGATTTGACGGTCGAGAGGTTCCAATCTCACATAGTGGATCCGAACGAGTCCGTGGGTATCCTCGCCGCTCAAAGCATAGGCGAGCCCGGCACACAGATGACCATGAGAACCTTCCACTATGCCGGGGTCGCGGAGATGAACGTCACGCTCGGCCTGCCGAGGCTGATAGAGATCGTCGACGCGAGGCGCGTGCCGAGCACTCCGATCATGGAGATACACCTGGAAGAGTCCGTCCAGGACGAGCTCGACAACGTGCGGGAGATCGCATCGAACATCGAGCGCACGATCCTGATAGACATCGCCGATGTCGACACGGACATCAACAACATGGAGGTCCTGGTGAAGCTGGAGAGAAAGAAGATGGAGCGCAAGTCCATCACGCCCGAGGAGGTCCTAAGAAAGATCAACAAGTCCAAGGGAGTCAAGGGCCTGGCGGAGATGCGCGACCAGAACATCGTCATCAAGTGCGACGAGCCGTCCTACAAGAAGCTCCAGAGGATCTCCGAAGACACGAAGGCCTGCCCGATCAAGGGCGTCGAGGGCATCCAAAGGGCGGTTATCCGAAGGGTCAGCGGACATTACGTCATCTACACCGAGGGCTCGAACCTCGAGAAGGTCCTGGAGATCGCGCATGTGGACAAGAAGAGGACCTCGACGAACAGCATACTCGAGATCTACGAGGCGCTCGGCGTCGAGGCCGCGAGGAACGCCATCGTCAACGAGGCATCCAGGACTCTCGACGAGCAAGGTCTCACAGTCGACATACGCCACATCATGCTTGTGGCGGACCTCATGACGAACGACGGCGATGTGAAGGCCATAGGAAGGCACGGCATCTCGGGCCGCAAATCGAGCGTCCTCGCGAGAGCGGCGTTCGAGATCACATCGACGCACCTGCTGCGCGCAGGCATCACAGGCGAGGTCGACACGCTCGAGGGCGTTGTGGAAAACATTATAGTTGGCCAGCCAGTTACTGTTGGTACTGGTGCAGTCAATCTCGTGTGGGCACCGTCGGGGAAGGGAGAAGGTGATAAGGAATGATCGACATCGCGCGCGCTCTCAAGACAGCTGCGACCACCGGGAACGTGCGGTTCGGCCTCGCTGAGACCAAGAAGTCCGTGAAGAAGGGCGAGGCGAAGCTCGTCGTGGTCTCCAGCAACTGCCCTGAGAAATCGCTTGTGGCGTCTGGCTCTTCACCGAAAGTGCTGGTATTCGAAGGAACGAATGTTGAGCTGGGGTCTGCGTGCGGAAAGCCTTTCGCGATATCCGCGCTGGCAATCATAAACCCTGGGGAGTCCAACATACTCTCCGCCTGATGAGTGGTGACATGGGAGAAATCACTTTTACAGAAGACACCCTGCGGTACATCACGTTGTTCGAGAAGGTCACGGGCACGCAGGTCAAGGACTGCCTCGAGACCGAGGAGAAGCTCGTGTTCG
>JBASRQ010000016.1:0-6033 GCA_049273895.1 Thermoplasmata archaeon | reverse complement strand
TCAGGGGGCGCGCTGGCTACAGATGAGAGCGCGTCCGTCGACCTGTCCGTCAGGGCGTTCTCGCAACCCGAGGCGTCGGGTCACGCGCTTTCATGCACTCCGCGACTCTCTCGACTGAAAGCGAAGGAAACGGGGGAGAGAGCTGGCCGTTTGGCTGTGAAGGCAAAGAACCCGGTTCTCGGAGAGGAGGGGAGATTCGACTTCATCATGGAGCCATTGTTCATCGGCGGCTTGGTCAATTCGACCTCCAACATGATGAGCGCACTTCGAGTCGAGGTCAACACGTCGATGTATGCAAAGAAGATCGGCAAGCGCGTCGCATCTGATGAGGTCACGTTCGTTGATGACCCCGTCTCCGACTCAACATCGAGGCGCTCGTTCGACCACGAGGGCGTCCCGTGCAGGAAGAACGTTGTTATCAAGGATGGCATTCTGAAGACGTATCTTCACAATACGTCAACTGCCAAGAGATACAGGACGAGGACGACTGCCAGTGCCGGGCCGCTCATCCCCACGCCCTTCGGCATGACCGCCCAGCCTATGCCCTTCCATCCTGTTGTGATGCCCGGCGATTGGAAAGTCGATGAGATGATCGCGGAGACAAAGCGCGGTCTGTATGTGAACAACACATGGTATACGAGGTACCAGAACTACACAACCGGGGAGTTCTCCACGATACCGCGCGACGCCATCCTGCGGGTGCAGGACGGGGAGATCGTCGGTGCCGTGAAGAACATCAGGATAAGCGACAACATGATGAACTTGTGGAAGAGCGTCGACGCGCTTTCAAAGGCGACCGAGGAGGTATACTGGTGGGACGAGGCCACCCCGCCGTCGACTTTGCCAACGGCCAGATTCAAGCAGCTGAATGTGACAAGGTCATCTTGAGGCTGCGAATAAAGCGATCACGAAGATGGCGACTCAATCGGCTTCAGAAGGGTCGCATTGACGACGCCGTCCTGCCCGCATCTGGAAGTGATGATCGCTTCCCCTATCTCGGTCATGACCGTCGCTCCTTTGTTCATGATGTTCCTCTGAACATAGTTAGGGTTGGACGGATTGGACTTGACGGTCAGGATCTTCACTTTCTTGATGGCTTTGGTCTTCGGGTCGACGACGTTCGCGGTGTCGACCAAGAGCAAGCGAGCTTTTGTATTGGCTCCCTTGACCCGGTACATCTTGACCTTTCTTGCGCCAATATTAGTGAACTGTTTCTCCCTTCCGACCTCGAACCTTCTCTTCTTGCGTGCGAGTCGCAGCCTGCCGCCGGAAGGTTTTCTCTTGGGCCTGCCCTGCCAAATGGCCATCGATAGCCTCTCGGGAGATGTGAAAGTGGGAGGTGTATTAAAACGTTGTGGGTTTGTTTTTCTTCAGTTTGATCTCGTGGAACCGGACCTCCGCGACATCGCTGACTCGGATGCTGGCATAGAACCCGTTCTTCGCTGGCCCCGGGTTCACGAAGGTCGTGTCCATCGTGACGACCTTGCCCCTCGACTCATGCACATGGCCCGAGATCGCCAGCACCGGTTTGAACTCGTTCGCCACTCTGAGGATCCCCTCTGAGCCCAGGTTGCGTCCCCCTCGGGCTGCGTCGTTCATCCCGTATGCCGGCGTGTGCGTCACCATGATACCACCAGGGGAGGCAATTGCTCTAAGCGACCTCTCGACGATGTCCTCCGCTATCTCGAACGGCATGCCTGAGTCAGAAGGAAGTCCGCCTCCGAACCCGAAGAAGCTCCAATCATGAAGGTTGACCCTCATGTTGTGCACGCTCGCGTTCGCCTGCTCAAGCACAGCCACCGTGTCCGGGACATCGCAGTTGCCTGGAACGGCCAGCACTCTCTTCTCGATCCTCTTCAAGAAAGAGCTGGCGAAGCTTGTCGAGCCGAAGGTCGAGAAATCGCCGCAGACGACGACAGCATCGTAAGACTCCTCGGTCGAGGCAGCCACGATCATGTCCGCAGCCTCCATGCACCCGTGAAAGTCCGCGCAGACGAGGAGATTCAACTCTCTCAAGCAATCACCACGGAAGGGAGATGCCGAATGAGAGGCTCCCGTAGACGAGCAGGTAAGAGAGAAGATAGCCGACTATCGCTCCTCCGTTCAGGAGCGGCAGGCCGGCCTGCGGCCTTCCCCTGAGGACGAAAGTCATCAGGATCGCGAAGCCAACCAGAGATCCCAGGAGCGTGCCCAAGGCAACCAACAGGCTCCCGGAGACTTCCCCGATCATCTTCTCGGGCAGGAAATTGAATGCCGAGATCATGAGAACGCCGGGGATTATGACATCTCCTAGGCCCATGAACATCGCCTCCCGTTCCTCCCCTTCCTCGAGCTGCTCCATGAGCGGCTTTTGTTTTAGGAATGAATATCCCCGTTTCTTCGGTATGACCAGCAGGATCGGCAGCCTCATCCTCGTTACTCCGTCGGCGAGGGCGAGCATGTGTTTGGTGCCATAGACAGAGACGGCGTCGTACACCGCTAGCGCAATTAGCAGGACCATGACGGGGAGAATGCTCAGAGACACCCCGAAGATGCCTATGACGCCTATTGCCATCACGACTCCGGCCGCGTCAATCACATACCATTCTGGCTTCTTGATCAGATAGTAGGTGAATATGCCAGCCACGACTATAGCCGCGGGGAGGGAGACAATGCCTCCGACGAACTTGGCGATGATGAGCAGGAACACGAAGAATATCGTGTACGCGACAGCGCCCAGGAAGATTATCCGCACTATGTTCTCCTTATGTTTTCTTATTATGTACAATACGGCAAGTGTGAACAGAAGCACAGCGATGATGTAGTAGATTGGTATCAACGGATCGTTGGGGTTTTCGAAGACGCGCATCTCCTTCCCGATGAATGCCCAGGCCAGCACCATCGCGCCCAGTTGGGACACGGCAAAGACCAAGCCCATGAATATGGTGGACCTTACCGATGCATCCATTGTCCAGGGCTATTCAGAAGTGCTTTAGAAATACTTTGTGCAAGGTCCTTTCGGACAAATTCCTTATAGCTCTAGACATGTGCCACACGTGTGGCAGAACTGGATTTGCTCCGGGTTGACGTTTTCACCGACGAGCTCTTCATGGGCAATCCAGCGAGCGTCGTGCTCGATGCAGACGGCCTCGACGAGATGCAGATGCTGAGGATTGCTTCGGAAGCGGGCCCCCCGGCAACTGCCTTTGTTCTGAGATCTAGGAGAGCAGACGTTCGTCTGCGTTACTTCAGCCCATACGGCGAAGACCCATTGTCCGGTCACGCTGCGATCGGCGCACTGTGGTGCCTTGCGGAGAGCGGGGCATTCGGGAACAAATCCAGCGGGAGGCACAGAGTTGAGACTGCGATCGGCGTACTTCCGTTCTCCATCGAAGGAGATGCCGATGGATTGAAGAGAGTCTGGATGACTCAGCAGAGGCCCATGTTCGCACGTGAAGGCGATGTGAAGGAAGTCGCCAGCGCCCTGGGAGTGGGTGTGGACTCGCTATTCCACGACAGATTCCCTGTCAGCAGGGCTTCGACGGGTTCGCCGTGTCTCCTGGTTCCAGTCAGATCCCTCGATGCGATCGAGCGACTCGAACCAAAGAGAGAGGAGATACTCTCTCTCTCAAAGGAGCTGGACATCGCCTGCATCGAGGTCTACACTTGGGGTGTCTTGGACAAGAATTCCACGGTCCACGCAAGATGTTTCTTGCCACCTCCTGGAGTTTCTGAGGACCCGGCCTCTGGCATGGCTGCTGGCGCGCTAGGGGCATATCTAGTCGAGAACGAGTTCATTCCGAAGGAGAAGTTCGGGGAGATCTTGGTCGAACAGGGGCATTGGGTCGGCAGACCCTCGAAGATACATGTGAGGGTGGAGAAGCAGCGTAACGCCATTCGGAAGGTTGAGGTCGGCGGATCAGCCCGCGTTTCATTCAGAGCCAGGCTCATCGTCCCTTGATGAGGATCAGCTGACACGGACGCCGAAGGCCACGGTCCCGGAGACCTTTTCGATCTTGACCTTGACCTGCGAACCCTTCGCTGTTCCAGGGACATAGATGATGAAGTTTCCTTTGCGCGCGATGCCGTCCCCCTTCTTCCCGACATCCTCGATCATGAGGTCGTAGGTCTCCCCGGCCTCGATCTCCTTCGCCTCCTTAGCCTTGACCTGCTTCTTCACATGCACGGGTCTGTGCGCACCGCAGGTCTCGCAGACCAGGATCAGGATTCGCCCGTCCTTCACGATCTTCGTGTCCGGCCTGTTGCATTCGGAGCACAGCACATATTCGTCGACGTAGCTCGTGATTCTATCCGCGACCTGCGCCGTCGCGACCTTCCCCTTGAAGACAGCCCTTCTGCCCTCGAGGGTGCCAGCCGTTCCCAGCTCTCGCAGCAGATACCCGAGAAGATGGTCGGGCTCCCTCCTAAGAGCGTCAACAATATCCCCGAAGTTACGTATGACTGTGGTCTTTCCCTCGATCATCACGTCAGGCTCCGGGACCTGGAATCTGTCGTGCGATTCGAGCGTATGAGGCAGCTTCTTCTTCGCCCTATCCAGAAGTGACTCATAGTCAAAGGTGTCTTGGGCGGCCATCGCGGTTTCATAGTGGATGGCCTAGTTAAACCTATTGCAGGAGTCTCCGGAAAGCCTCTCCGCGTGCTTCGCTGCTCCAAGTCATCGAGGCGCCAACACTTCTCGACACATTTATGAGTGAGTCATGGCAATCACAATCTGAAAGGGCAACGTTGGCATGTCAAAAGCGACGAAATCGAAGACTCCTCCAGAAGGCGACGCTAGCGGCGCCGTTCCAGAGGCGATTCTAAGCAGATTCTCGGCGTTCGACATCCTCTCAGACGGTGTCTCCGCTGTGGACAAGGACCTCAACCTCATATATCTCAACAGAGCCCTGAAATCGCGTTATGGGGATCTTGCCGGCAAGAAATGCCATGAGACGCCTCTTGGTTCCGAGGAGATCTGCCGCTTCTGCCCGATCAAGTCGGGTTGGGATTTCGACAAGGGACCATGTGTGCAGCGGGTCGTGGAAGAGGACGGATCGATTCTTGAGGTGACGCTCACAAAGATGCTCGACTCCGCGACGAGAGAACCATATTGGATCTCCGTCGCTCGGGATATCACCGCTCGCGTCAAGGCTGAGAGCCGGCTGGCAGTCCTCGCATCTTCGCTGGACCAGATGTCAGAACCCGTCTGCGTTTCCGACGCTGAGGGCAATATCATGTACGTCAACAAGGCGTACGTCGCTCTCACCGGGTATGATGAGAAGAGTGTGGCTGGCCTCAGCATCACAGAGACATCGAAATCCGGGACATCAGCGGGAACGATGCAGGCGGTCATGAAGGTAGCAGCTGCGAAAGGCTGGATCGGTGAAATGACTGGCCTGAGACGGGACAGCACCAGATACTACACGAATGTCGAGGCCAAGCCTATAAGGGACGAAGCCGGCCGGGTCATCGGCGTGGTCGGCATACTGCTAGACGTGACTCGCCAGAAGACCGAGAAAATCGAGACTGAGAAGTACACTTCCGAGCTTGAGGCGAAGATGGAAGCCCGGACGACCGAACTCGCGAAGAGAGTTAGTCAGCTCACGACCATCAACAAGATCAGCCGCGTTGTCACATCGATACTCGATTTGGACGAGCTGATGAACGATTTCGTGAAAGCCATTGCGCAAGGATTCGGATACAAACACGTCTCAATGATGATGATGGACAAGGAGCGCGGCGACCTCTTCTTCAAAGCTGGTTATGGATGGAATATGGATTCCGTTCCCAAGGACATGCGCATGAAGTTGAAAGAGGGAATCACAGGCCACGCTGCATACTTCGGAGAGACGCTAGTAAGCGGGGACATCGAGGCAGACCCTCGCTATGTGAGAAAAGAACTGATCGGGACGAAATCTGAGCTCGCCGTGCCAGTCACTTTCAGGGGAGAGATCCTCGGCATCCTGGATGTCCAGAGCGAGCTGAAGGACGCTTTCACCAGGAACGACGTCAACACGATCGAGATGTTGGCGGATATGCTGGCAACGTCCATCA
>JBASRQ010000013.1:0-7885 GCA_049273895.1 Thermoplasmata archaeon | reverse complement strand
AACTGGATGCCGGTTCCCAAAAGAGTCGAACGAACCATGGGCGCACAATCAGCGACAGGAGAAGGTTTTTAGCGTTGAGGCAATGCTTTCGGATGGCAGTGAAAGACCGCTCCTCTCGAATCGGCAGAATCGCATCCTTGTGGGTATTTGCAGCGGCGGCCATGCTCCTGATTCCGCCATTCATCTCATCAGACGCACACGCGGCGGACATCCCACACGAGAACTACGATCTTGTGGCGTCAAACCTCAACGTCGTGATCTCATTGCTCAACTCGACAATCCACTATTCCGAGCTCGCACTCGTGTCGATGTACGACGAGACCATGCCTCTCGTGGACCAGAACCTGACAGTCGTCAGGGGTTTGCTGACACCGGCGGAACAGATTCTCGACAGGATCAAGAACATTGCGGGTAGCTACGCGAACCTGAGCTTGCTGCTCCCTCCGTTCGTTAGCCTATCGTCTGGAATGGACACATTCTCTTCGATGGAGACCTCACTTCTTGACGCGCAAGCCATGCTGGTATCAGCATCGCAGCTCGCGGGCCTCACAGGCGATCAGCTCGTCGAGGCTCTCGAGACGATCCAGCGGTTCAACTCGCTTGTGTTTCAGATGAACACGACCATTAATGACATGCTCGCCTCCGCGAACGGAATAGTTGCCCTCGTTGTCGATGGGCAGCGGCCGTTCTCCGAGAATCAGCTCATACCTCTGATTGAGCGACTGAGGGATCTGTTGAACAGGATAAATGCTGAGATGGAAGTCATAATCCATGAGAAGATCCCCTGGACCAGAACACAGCCGTTTCTTTCGCTTTGGCTCTCAGCTCCCAGATACTATCTCGGCGAGTCGATGGCCGGTGGTGGATACCTCTACTTGAACGGAAACTTCACCTCTGGATACGATGTGGACATTCTCATGGATGGTTGGAATCTCACCACCGCGTCAACAACGGCCGGGGGGAAATACTCGTTCACGCAACTGATACCATTGAATTCAAGTTGGCTCGGATCCCATGTCGTGCAAGCGCACTCAATAACACCTGCTGGACCGCTCAGCTCAGCTCCGGTTACCATCCAGATATCGCTGGTGCCCACATCGATTTCGCTGAACGTCAACGCGACTGAGATGTCGATAAATGACCAGCTTCGGGCGGACGTTAAACTGACCGATGTCAGGGAAGAACCAGTCCCAGATGCGAGATGTCATTTCGTTCTCGATGGTAGTCGGGCCGATTTCACCACTGATTCCGCTGGAACCCACGAAGGTCTGTGGTATTCCTCTGTGTTCGGATATGGCACCCACCATATCCAGGCCATATACGACGGTGAGCTCCCCTATGCATCCAGTTCGTCTCTCGTGGTGAATTTCACGGTCGACATACCCACTGAGATCACGCTGATGCTGTTCACCGACAGGATTTTCATAAATCAGTATGTCATCGGCAACGGCACGCTCGTTGCGAACGGGACTGCGCCAATGGCCGGTCAGAGGATTACCCTATCAATTGACGGCACAATGGTGGCGAACATCACAACTGGCGTTGAGGGGGACTTCGCATTTCGATTGCCAGCCGCCAATCTGACCTTCGGAGGTCACACACTCAAGGCTGAACTTCTCTTCAGAGATGGTATTTGGAGATATTCGATGGACGATCTCGGGTTCAGTGTTCACGGACTGAAGACCGTTAAGTATCCCTTCTTCCCCTTTTTTCCGCACTGGCAAAGAATATTCTCCCCAGACACAATTCCCTACCTGTTCATAGGACCAAATGCCTACTTCTTCTGGCTTCTCATCTTGGTTCTGATAGGGGTGACAGTCGTGCTCCAGCAGAGGCGTAGCCGTCGAGCTGGACTCATCACGGCGGCACAGAGTGACGTGATAGAAACCTTGGACAAGCCTGTGCCGGAGGCCTCTTCGGCTCTGGTGCTCGCTGAGGACCTCTCGACGGAGCTAGCCAAGGCTTCTGAGATTCCCGGGACTCCAAATGAAAGGGTCATTCTCTACTACAGGAGGCTTCTGAGATTTCTGGGCAAGAGATGGAATGTCGCCTTCAAATCCAGCATGACTCACTGGGAGGTCGCGAGAATGCTGAGGAGTCTCGGCTTTCCTTGGGTTCCTGTCGAAAAAGCCACCGTTCTTTTCGAGCTTGCGCTGTACTCGGGACTCGAACTCACAGACGAGGACTCTGTGCAGATGAGCAATGCCCTCACGAACTTGGTGAGCGTCCGGAATCCAGAGGTGACCAATGCGGGGTAGACTGAGGAAGGGGTATGTCGCCGTCGCAGTGATGGCGATTGCGATTGCCCTGGTGATCATAAGCATGACTGCGCCCGTGATCTCCACGACAGCAGACTTCTCAATATTCAACTCAGGATGGAACGGCTCGAGCGGGCTAGCCGTGATGACCTACAAGGCCGGGAAGTTCGTCCCGACGTTCGTGGTCAGGTCGACAGGAACAGACGTCGAAATCGCGCAGGTATCACTGGATCGAATGCAGCTGGATCCGTTGGCAAGTGCGCTCATCATCATAGGACCGACCAAGGCCTTCACCGCTTCAGAGGGAAGTATCGTCGGCGAGTTCGTCAGAAATGGCGGGCTTCTGTTTCTTGCAGACGACTTCGGAACAGGCAACAGTCTCCTGGCCGGGATGGAAGCTACATCGAGGTTCTCGGGTGACCTGGTCATGGACCTCGCCTACGAGAAACAGCCAGAATTCTCCGTCCTATTCGATCTGCGGTCGGACAGACTAACGAGAAACGTGAGCACATTGCTGCTGAACTATCCGTCGTCCGTAGTCGTCAATCCCGCGACAACTGAGAGCATTGCATTTTCGAGCATCGCTAGTTGGCTAGATGAAAACGGTGACAGACTTCAAGAATGGGGAGAACCCAAAGGACCATTCACAATGCTGGCCAGAGAACGCATGGGTGCCGGATACATGATACTTCTCTCAGATCCTAGCGTTCTCATAAACGGCATGAGCAAGTACATGGACAACGCAATTTTCAAAACCAATTTGGTGAAGGAGATCTGCAGCGATCGATCCGTGGTGATGTTCGACGAGAGCCACCGGACGTTCTTCGATCCCATATCGATCACGATGCAATTCACCGGCCAGGTGTCCGCCAATGCAAAAGCTGCAATAGTTCTCGCCGCATTCGTGCTCACGCTCTGGATAGCAACTGATCTCGTTGAGACGACAATCAGATGGATCGTGAAAAACGCAAGAAGCCGCCTTGAGGCCATGGCGAATTCTCTCGGTCTGAGATTCAGGAGAAAGAGAGAAGCACCGAAGCTGGCCGCGATGAGCATCGAGGAGATGACCAATCATGTCGCCCTCAAACATCCTGATTGGAGGGCCGGTCTCGTGCGATATCTTCTCAGAGAAAGACAGCGCCATGGCAGGAAGATCGAGCAGGAGGGCTCACGAGAGCACTAACCATACGCGGCGCAAAACAACGGCAACGAACAGAACAAGGCCCGCGTAGATGAAGAAGTCCATGCGTTGCTTCAGCTCGTTCGTGAGAAAGCCGTCCGTCAGCTCTCTTATGACGAGAAGGCCAATGAGTTCCAGCGTGGCCAGGACCTCGATGCCAGCAGACAGGGAGATGAGTACTGAGATGATGGTCCAGATGAACATGCTGACGATGACCTTGTGTGATACGAGCAAAGCGCGCACCTATTCTGGTCGAAGACCTAGGGCCTTCGAGGGTGACTTGAAATGTGGGAAGGTTCTATATTATCCTCCCTTCGTGTGCGCTACATTTCATATACGGTGACATGTTTCACAATCGAATAATGATGGCAGAGAGCGAAAGACGTCCCTGGAGATTCCACCTAGAGGTTCGGGACACACCGTATGATTTGTTCGCTTGCATTCTCCTCGCGCTCATTCTCGTAGCTTTTGTGTATGTGGCGCCAGACAACGCTACCAGGCAGATACTAGGTCTGATCTTCGTTCTCTTCCTGCCGGGCTATGCTGCTACGGCGGCGCTGTTTCCGGAGAACGACCAGATCGACGGTATCGAGAGGGTCGCGCTCAGCTTCGGGCTCAGCATCGCCATCGTTCCCCTGATAGGTCTGGCGCTCAACTTCACGCCTTGGGGCATAAGGCTCGATCCGATTCTTGCCTCTGTCTCCGCGTTCATCATCGGCGTCTCCCTCGTTGGGTGGTACCGCAGGATGAGGCTCCCCGCCGATGAGCGGTTCGCGATAATAGTCAACTTCGAAATGGACTTCCAGGGGATGCCTCTGGTCGACAAGATCCTGACAGTGGGGATTGTCGTGATGCTAGTGGCATCTGTTGTCGTGCTTGCATGGGCAATTACGACCCCTCGGGTCGGGGAGAGGTTCACCCAGCTGGCCATACTCGGGCCTGGCGGAATGGCCACGGACTACCCCAGGAACCTCACTCTTGGCCAGGATGCGAGGGTGCTGATCACGATCAAATCCTTTGAGCACAGGCAGGTCAACTACACGATCGCGATTGTGCTCACGAACCAGACGGACAACAGCTCGTCTGTCTCGCAATATTCTATCAACTGGAGTCAGACCTATGCGCTCTTGCCTCACCTGGCGATCGCGCAGAATTTCACACTGCAACACCTGGAGTATTACAACCAGACCTTCGACTTCAATGTGACAGCAGCCGGCACTTGGAAGCTCCAGCTTCTGCTCTACATCGAGGGGCAACCGATAACGCAGAACGCATACCGAGAAGTCCACCTCTGGCTGAACGTGACTTGAGAACATGAGCTGGCAGATCAGCAGTGTTCAAGTCTCACGCGATTCCGACAGCTGCATCGAAGGGCACTTCACATCGCCGAAGGAGCAGAATATGCAGCACGTGCCCTTCCTGGGCGTCATGATGTAGCCACAGTTCTTGCACTCGTACCGCACAAGACAGTAGTCCGTCGGCATCCGCTCGGTGCTTCTGAAACCGCACTTAGGACACTGAACCGTCGACTCCAACTTCATCTGCTTCATCATCATGATTCACTCGGCGAGCGGTTGCGACAATGTCATTCGCGCCACAATGGATAACCCTTTTTGCGAACGAATCTGGCACGGAACCCCTTGATTCGAACGTTCATCTTTGTACACTCTGGGTTAAATACCTCGCTCAATGTGGCGATAGAAGCGTCCAAGGCTGGACTGTCATGAAAAGCAAGAAGATCGCAATCATCGGCGGCGGGAACATGGGGATGGCCCTCGCGAGCGGGATCTTGCAGACGAAATGGGCAGACCCTGAACGAATGATGATCGCCGAGCCGTTGAAGGAGAGGATCGACAAGGCAAAGGGGATGGCCCGCGGCATCAAGACCTCGCACTCTAACGTCGATGCCGCGAACTGGGCCGATGTCGTCCTGCTGTCCGTGAAGCCACAGATCATGGCGCATATCCTCCAAGAGATGAAGCCGGTTATGAAGGACGCTAAGCTCGTCATATCAGTGGCCGCAGGGGTCACGACAGGTTTCATCGAGGAGGAGCTCGGGGGTAAGGTCCCGGTCATACGCGCTATGCCGAACATCGCGGCGGTCGTGAGAGAGGCCGCGACAGCCATCTGCCCGGGCAAGTACTCGAACGAGGAGCACCTCGGGATCGCAAGGCACATCTTCGAGTCGGTCGGCATCGTGGTCGACGTCGAGGAGGACCTCATGGACGCGGTCACCGGGCTGAGCGGAACTGGCCCGATGTACGTTTTCCAGATACTCGAAGGCCTTTCGGACGCCGGTGTCAAGGTCGGGCTTTCCAGGGACACGGCCAATGTGTTGGCCATCCAGACTCTGATCGGCTCATCGAAGCTGATCAAAGAGACTAAGGAGCATCCCGCAAAGCTCAAGGATCTGGTGACCTCGCCAGGCGGGACTGCGATCAGCGCACTGCACTCGCTGGAACGGAACGGCCTGAAGGCTCTTCTGATTGATGCCGTCGAGATCGCATCCAAGAGATCGACCGAGTTGGGATCTCAGCGGAAGGAATGAGCTACTCGAGCGCCTTCTGAGCCTTCTTCGGATTATCTGTCACCAGGGCGAGAGCTGCGGGCGTGTCCTTCTTCCCGATGAGGAAGACAGAACTTATGTTGATACCAGCTTTCGCGGCTCGTCTAGCGACTTTCGCGACCTCTCCGGGCCTATCGATGAGGTCCACGATCACAACTTCGCTTTCCTCGAATTCCAGACCGGCTCGCGAGAGCGCCTTCCTCGTGGACAGCTCATCGTCCGTGACCACCTTGACCGCGGGCCTCGGGCCAAACCTATCGGTCGCG
Source organism: Thermoplasmata archaeon (assembly GCA_049273895.1). GTDB lineage: Archaea > Thermoplasmatota > Thermoplasmata > UBA10834 > UBA10834 > COMBO-56-21. Next base: position 1,615 of record JBASRQ010000013.1, on the reverse strand, counting down.
AGCCCCCTGATGTTGATTGCGTTCGCCGCCAGCGCCTCGGTCACACGTGCCAGCTCACCGATCTTGTTATCTACAAAAACATTGAACTGCTTCATTTCGGCCAGCCCCAACGTGCCAATCAATGTCAATGACCATATAGATTGCCCTTGGGGATTTCAGGATTCTCGGCGGATTGGCAAGCCGTTCGGTCCGTAGTACCTCTTCTTGATCCAGAGCGCAACGTTCACAAGGCTGATGAGGACGGGCACCTCCATCAGAGGCCCGATTACCGCGGTAAACGCCTCAATAGATGAGATTGTGAACGTCGCAACTGCGACTGCGATAGCGAGTTCGAAGTTGTTGCTCGCAGCGGTGAACGATTGTGTTGCGGCTTGCCCGTAAGTGAATCCGAGACGGTGCGAGAGGCCAAAGCTCATGAAGAACATAAGCAGGAAATATGCGAGGAGAGGGAGTGCGACGCGGACGACCTCGAGGGGACGGCTGATTATCTCCTCGCCCTGCAACGCGAACATGATTACTATAGTGAAGAGGAGGCCTATCAAGGCGAAAGGGCTTATCCTTGTGGCGAAGACGCGGTCGTACCACTCTCTTCCCTTCCTTCGTGCGAGGAAGAACCAGCTCGCGACTCCGGCCGCGAACGGGATCCCCAAGAAGATGAGAACGTTCTTTGCGATGTCGGTCATCGTGATGTTGACGACTGCCGCTTCCGCCGATGGAACGATGACGGGCGTCATGACCGTGATGAAGAAGTACGCGAGGATCGAGTACATGAATATCTGGAACACCGAGTTCAGCGCAACGAGGACCGCGCAGTACTCGCAGTCGCCCTCGGCGAGCATATTCCAAACAAGGACCATCGCTATGCATCGCGCGAGACCGATGAGTATCAGTCCGTTCCTGAAAGAGGTCGATACATCGTCTGTCCCGGGGAATGCGAGCCACGCGAGAACGAACATCAGGACCGGGCCAATGGCCCAGTTCAGGACGAGGGAGGTGCTGAGCATCCTCTTCGCCTGGCGCAGCTTTCCCAGCTCATCATAATGCACCTTCGCCAATGGCGGGTACATCATGACGAGCAGGCCAACTGCTATCGGCAGCGAGACGTTGAAGACCTTGACTGAGTCCAGCATATCTGCAAGTTGGGGGAAGGCATAACCGAGTCCGAGGCCCGCGGCCATTGCCAGGAATATCCAAAGAGTGAGGAACTCGTCGAGGAACGAGAGCCTCTTCTTTGGCGAATCGCATGGCTGCGGACTCGTGCAATCGGAAGGCATTTTATCATTCTGTGAGCAAGCCGTATTTCTTCCGGAGGCTCTTCATGATATCTCTCAGCTCGACCAGTGATGGAAAGGAAATCACGTCCTCCGGACACTGGTCTTTACATCCCGTGCAGCTGACCACGCATCGGTAGGGGTTAGTGACGTGAGGCTTTTCGTCGAACGTGTATACGCCCTTCTGACAGAACTCGACGCAGACGCCGCAGCCCGTGCAGCGCTCGTAGTCGATCCTCGGGAACCAAGGAATCTCCTCCCGCGGTATGCCATGATATCTCTCTTCCAGCTGTCCGAGTCTCTTCGCCCTCACTTGCTTGAATTCCGCCCAGACAGCATTAAGA
>JBASRQ010000001.1:0-3749 GCA_049273895.1 Thermoplasmata archaeon | reverse complement strand
CTCTGGCAAAGGTCGCCAGGAAGCACAGGAAGGAGTTTCCGTGGATACACACCTCGCTCGGATCTTGGAGGACCGGGATACCGATCTCTCTCCAGCTGTTGAGCATCAGCACGAAGAGGCGCCTCAGAGGCACTAGGAGAGGGTAGGTTGGCCGATACGAAAGCGAAGGCAATCCTCGTTGCGGGACCGCCCTTCAGAGGCTATCTGCGTATGATAGCGGATGGGTTCAGTGCGTGCGGCGTCCAGCCATCTCTTCTGGAATGGGAGTATCCCAAGAGGAACTTCGCTCAGGAGATTATGTTCTACTCCTCAAGTAGCTTCAGAACGGAACTCGCGAGAACCCAGGACGAAGCCAACGCCGCTGCGCTCGAGAAGGCCGTCACCAAATCGAACCCGGACTATGTGCTCGCGATGAAGGCAGTCGACCTGACTGAGAAGACGAAGAAACATTGCGCAGATACAGGCACGAAGCTCGTCCTTTGGGCCTACGACAGCGCCACAGAGTTCCCGATCATCGAGAGGTCTGCGCCCGAGTACGATCTCGTCTACACATACGAGCCCGCAGACGTGCAGACGCTGTCGCACTGCTGCTCGCCGAAATTCCTCCCGATGGCCTACGACCAACGATATTACTTCAAGCACACTGATGCAGAGAAGAAGGAGATTGACATCTGCTTCATCGGAGCCATCGACCCCTACCCGCAGAGACGGAGGCTGTTGAGGCAGATTTCGAGGGCGTTCAGGGAAAAGAGGATAGGCGTGTGGGCGGACTCCATCCACTGGTACTCCCACAGACGTGTCAGGGACATGGCGCTGTTTGGAGCGAGAAGGAACGTCGATCTTCATCGGCAGACGCTTGGCCATAACGCGATAAGCGATGTCTACAACAGGTCCAAGATATGCCTCAACATCCACCACAAACAGTCCGTGAAGGCTGTCAACCCTCGGACGTTTGAGATCCTAGGCAGCGGGGGGTTGCTCGTGACCGATCGGAGGCTGGACGATATCGAAGGGTTCGAGGAGGGCGAGGGATATATCCATTATTCGAGCGAGGCCGAGCTGATCGACAAGCTGAGAGATGCCTTGGAGAACGATCAGAAATCGGGCTACATCGCGGACATAGGCTACTCAGAAGCACGCGCACACACGTTTGAGCACCGGGCGCGAAGGATCCTCAGCGACCTCGGCTGAGATCACTTTTCCTCGAGCCCGAACAGGTCCTTTCTTTCTTTGCCCATGTAGTGGAGGATGTCCTCGAGCTCCTTCGGCGAGAGATCGTCAGCCTTCAGCTCCCTCTTCAGCCAATCCTTGAGCGCCTCGGCATTGGCCTTCAGGACGGGATCGTTCTTGCCCAAATGCTCCATCATCGGAATCCAAATCAGCGCATAGAGCGCGACCTCTTTCGGCGCGAACCTCTCCTTCATGAAGGGGTTCTTCTCAATCAGGACAGACGTTTGCTCGCGCCACATCTTGAGCCTCCGATCCCATGTGTATGCGGAGATCCAGATTGCAAGCGCGAGAACGAGCAGGATAGAGAGAACGCCCGTAAATGGATTCGCAAGGAACCCGTTTCTCCATTTCACATATCCCCACGCTATCAGAGACAAGTTGATCGCGAGCAGAATAAGAGTGAGCAGCTGAGCGACCTGTTGCAGCCTCCACACCTGAAGCATGAACCATTTCTTGACGCGTTTCTGTCCTGCCAAAGAAGACTTCCCCCCTGACTCCGAAGGGCCAACCACATCAACACTATATGAGAATTGCTGGAACCTTGTACCGAACTACAGCTCCTTCCTCAGGATGGCGGCTATCCGCTCCCCCGAGTCGCCTTTCCCGTACGGGCAGGGCTTGAACTGCGCCTTCGGGTCGTCAGCGAACTTCCTGAGCTCCCTGAGCACTTTGACCGAGTTCGTGCCGACGACTTTGCAGTATCCTGCGCGTACGGCCTCTGGCCTCTCGGTGCTCTTCCTCATCACGAACACGCGCTTCCTCATCACTGGTGAGCAGGCCTCCTCCTGGATGCCCCCGGAATCCGTGATGATGAACTTGGAGTTCTTCATCAGCACGAGCATGTCGAAGTATCCTTCCGGAGGCAACAGCTTCACGTTGCCCGACTTCTCGAGCTTTTCTTTGAGGTTGTACTCCCTGAGCCTCAGGTCGGTCCTCGGATGGAGCGGAAGGACAACTGGCAGTGGAGATCCAGTGACGACCTTCACGATATGGTCCAGAGTCTCAGGGTTATCGACATTCTCCGCCCTATGCAAGGTCGCCAAAGCGTAGTTGCCCCAAGGCACATCCCACATGACCTTTGGGTTCTTCAACGCCTTCGGAGTGTAGATCATCGTGGCGTCGATGACGGTGTTACCAGTCTTGAAGATCTTCCCCCAGACTCCTTCGCCCTTGAGTATCCTGACGGAATCCTCCGTTGGGGCGAACAGGAAGTTGGAGGCGTGGTCTGTCAACCTCCGGTTCAGCTCCTCGGGCATCCTCAGGTCGTAGCTTCTCAGGCCGGCCTCGACATGACCAACTCTAATATGCTTCTTCATTGCCCCAATCGCGCCCGCCAAAACAGTGTTCGTGTCGCCCTCGACCAACACGCATGTTGGGCGTGTGACATCGAACTCCTTCTCGAACTTGATGATCGCGTCGCCAGTCTGTTGCCCGGGCGAGCCCGAGCCGACGCTGAGGAACGCCTCTGGCTCCGGGAGCTCGAGCTCCTCGAAGAACACCTTGGACATCTTGTAGTCGTAGTGCTGCCCCGAATGCACAAGCCTCGGCACTAGCTTGGTCCTCTTGAGCGCGAAGTAGACCGGTGCCATCTTGATGATCTCAGGGCGGGTGCCAACGACTACGGAAACTTGCATCGGAAGAGCGGATGCAGGTACTGCAAGATAACCGTATTGCGGCCCCCGACCACTTGTCGGGCACAAATCGAGCTATTCCTCAGCAAGAGACGACGAACACAGATGACTGAAGAGCATTGCATTCCTCACGAAGTTTTTTCTGCATGTCACCCGATGGGGTCAAGCGTTCAGGCAGCTCACAGACGGGAGTTCAGAAAATGACCTACTTTGTCACTGGTGGAGCGGGGTTCATCGGAAGCCACGTGGTCGATAGGCTCGCGAAAAGGAGCGGCGTCACGGTCTACGACAATCTCAGCACCGGAAAGGAGGAGTTCATCTCGGAGCACCTGGGAAACAAGTACTTCAGGTTCGTCAAGGCGGACCTACTAGATGTCGGCACCCTATCCCGGGAGATGCGGGGCCACCAGAGCGTCTGGCACATCGCCGCGAACCCCGACATCAGGAAGGGCACCGACTCGACGATGGTGGACCTCGAGCAGAACACAATAGCGACGTACAACACGCTGGAGTGTGCTAGGCGGACCGACATCGATACCTTCGTCTTCTCCTCGACCTCGACGATCTACGGCCGAGCCAAGGTCTTCCCGACGCCTGAGGACTACGGCCCATGCCTACCGATCTCCCTGTACGGGGCCTCGAAACTGGCATGCGAGGGTCTGGTCTCCGCATACGCCGAACTCTACGGAATCAAGAGCTGGATCTTCAGGTTCGCGAACATCGTCGGCCACAGGAGCACGCATGGGATCTTATTCGACCTGGTCGAGAAGCTCAACAAGAGCAGGAAGGCCCTCGAGGTGCTCGGAGACGGCAGGCAGAAGAAGTCCTACCTGTTGGCCGAGGAGTGCGTCGACGGCATGATCTACGGTTTCAAGCACGGCAAGGACA
>JBASRQ010000130.1:0-4347 GCA_049273895.1 Thermoplasmata archaeon | reverse complement strand
TCCTTATGCTCTGCGATTCAGGCACCAGCTAATATGATTTGCGCCGTTCCTAACTACTGGAGGGAGAGCCCTCTGCATACTCTGACGGACGACGCCCTAGGATTGCCCTACAATCGAACAGGAATGAGTTGCCGAGCAGATAGGGTTGAGAATGGCTTGAGGAAAAGGCTTTGCGGCAGCCTACGCTGATTGATTTCGAGCCAGCCAGTGGAGTTCTATCCCAACAAGTGAAAAAGATGAAAAAAGGGGTTTTTGAGGGGCTACTAACCCCTCGTTTCCGATACCCTTCCAAAGATGCCATAGATTGGGGGTCTTGTACCTTCGGAAACCGAGCCAGTCGTTTCAGTGGTCACAAATCCGGTTGGGCCCACTCAAACTCCTGGCACGGCAACAAAAGGTACGTTTTCTGCTGTTTTTCCGCATCTGGATGCGCATATTCCTCACGGCCTCGAAGGCGTTCGCCTGGTCGCCGAGATTGACGCCGATGTAGCGCAACGTCATCTCCGTCGATTCGCGGCGATTGACCGATGCGATGATCTCCGTGTAGCTAGAAAAGGCCATAAGCGGGGAAATGCCATGCCGGGTGGGGAATGGCCATATCTTCAGGTCAACAGCCCTCAAGACAATGTGTCTCACGCGGTCGACCAATTGAGTGGAATGCGGCATTCTGTTCACATTGCGGATACAGGAACCAAAGTAGGAGGTACTAGGCACACGCGCGCTAGAGACACATCAGGGTCTTGTCATCCTAAAATACGGGAGGTTGTTCAATGTGAGTACGATACCCGCATCAAGAAACGAACATCCCAGTGTGAACGCAGTCCGGCGGCTCTATGACGCTTTCGCCCGAAACGACGAGAGAGAGATCAAGGACTGTTTTGTGCATGACGCAGTCTGGCACTTGCCGGGGCGGAGCCTGATCGCCGGGGACCATCAGGGCCTCGATGCTGTACTCAAATTCCTTCGGAAGCTGAGAGAACTCAGCGGAGGGACGTTCAGGGCCGAATTGACCGACGTCATGGCAAACGACCGTTACGCCGTGGCGTTGCAGCATGCCACAGGGACTCGTGGCGCGAAGCGCCTTGACGTCACGGCCTGCCAGGTGATGCGCATCCATGAGGGCAGGATTGCCGAGGTGAGAGGATACTACTCCGACCAATACGCTCTAGACGACTTTTGGTCGTAGGCGTCTGCCTCTAGTTTCCGACCTGGAGATGGTCCAGTAATCCCGGCTGCCTTCCGCTTTCCACACGATGAATCCGGTTGTTAGTGCAGCCGTCTCTCGACGTAGCCAGCTTCTTTAGCCAACGTTGCGTCTTTGGAAACGGTTAGGAGGCCATTCCTCCCTGCCAGTGTTGATGAATACTTGGCTCAACGGGGGCATGGCAGAGCCTCGGAAAAGACCTTAGGGGATGAAGGGCGTTCAAAGAAGATCGTCCCAGACAAGGAATCTCTTCGGGTTGTCTGGGTCTAAGACAAGTATGACTTCATCTCCTGCCTCATAGGGAGGCTTGAACATGGTTTTCATCATGACCTTCCTGGTGATTCGGTATTCTTTACCTTGGAAGTTGTATGCAAGTTCTGCGAGTGCATGCCTTCTGCTGGGTAACATGGACATCCTACATTCTGTAACGTGAGCCTTCACCTCTTCTCCCCTTTCAAGGAACTTCCTGACGAATCGAATGCGCCATCGAAGCAAGGCAGTGCCGACGAACACAACGCCAATGGACAGAATCAAGACAACTGCAGACGATTCCTTCGGAGTAACGACCACGCCCAACAAAATGATTAGAACGACGAGGACAACAAATGTCAGACCACAGATCACGAGAACAATACCGAGGCTAGCAAGCAGGTCCTGATTGGATATCCAAAGAACGCAGGGGCGCCTCACAGGAACTTTGCATGCATTTGCCAAAGAACCACCCGCCACGCATTCATAATGTAGTCTCTCAGTAATCAAGACTTCGCGGGATTGACGTATTGAGAAAAGTCCTCTATGTTGAAGTGTCCCTCGCTCTTCAGCATAATACCCATGGAGAAGGGCAAATCCGAAAGCTTAGGAATCGCATTCACCCCCGAGGAGAGTGACGGGTTGGTCAATGTGTATGAGTGCAATGTGTGCCATGTTCTGTTCGGGAAATACGCCCCTCAGTGTCCGGTTTGCAAACATGGAGCGCTGTCTATTGTTGGCTCCATTGTGCCTGAGAGGGGACAAGAACAACCACCGTGAATGGGCAATGCGCCCATCGGAAAAGCCCATAGGGGAGGAAGACGATAAAGACAGGAGGAAATGGAAACGAAGCGTTCATTGTTCAAGGTTGCCGTCTCGATCATCGCCCTTCTCACAGTCATGAGCCTCATTCCTTCACATGCGCTCGCAGATAAGACAATCACAATTCCGCTGAGCGTGGATGGGCAGACTCTAGTCGTTGCCAACTTCACGGTTGGGAAAGGCACGGAGATTGCCTATTCATTCAATGCGAGTGATGTTGTAGAATTCTCGGTGATGGGATATTACTCGGCCGGACCTTCTGGCCAACTGAGCCCTCTATTCTTCTTCTTCTCAGTAACAAACGCCTCCGCGAAAGGAACATTCACAGCGCCCTTCCATGGCTACACCTACAGATTCTCCTTCAAGAATCCAGGCATGTCAAGCTCCATCCAAGTCACATACGACTTCCACGAGGTCAAGCCTCCGCTTTCCATGGAGACCTTATTGTTTCTTGTGGTCATCGCCTTGGCAATCATTGCATTCGCTACTATCATCTTGGTGACTGGATTGAGGAAAAAGAGAGAATCGAATTGACTGTGCGCGTGTCTTGTCGATCTCGATCTATAGCCGCCTGAGAAAAGCCCATAAGCGAGGAAAGGCAATGCAGTTGCGAAAAAGGGTGGTTGGGTTGAAAGTGCCAAGAAGAACCGCCTATGGAATGGCTATCGCCATCTCAATTGTGATTCTGCTTGTGCTGATGGTCTATCTCCTCGCTTTCTCCACGGTAAAGGTGTCTGGAGTGGTCGATCATAAGACCATAACAGGCATCAGGGACCAGACTGGCTACTCTCTGGTTGTGATGTATCCCTGGGGTATCCAGATCGATGACCATTCTCTCGATTACCTATTCCTAGGTAAGCACCAGAATGTGACAATCAATGCGACATTTGAGCAGGCGATACTCAGCCATGGATATTCCAAGATCAACTATCTTGCCAGCATCCGGGTCAGCTCGAAAGACTCGGTGAATCACCTCAACCCAGGAGATGCTCTCGCTTACTTCGTGAAGAGAAGTGACTTCAACGCTCTGAGGATTGGGAACAGCGTAACATACGAGGTTGAGAAGGGAAAGACCCTCACCATTGCACGGGTCAATGATTGAGCTGCGCTTACAGAGCCCTCCAAGCCAGATTCCAGGAGAGGGAGGGAGCTTATGTCATCCTGTCTCGGAAAAGCCCATAGGAGAGGCGACGATTGCCCTTCCTGCCACCTAGCCAGCGTCATTCTCGGAAAAAGGATGCTAGAATCCGACTTGAGCAGCCTTTGGATTCTGCGCGAATTGCAGACGATTGAAGCTTAGTGCCATGACCAAGCTGCGCATGACATCGTCATCATCGACAGGGAGGATTCCCGATGCTCGAATGATAAAGTCTTCATAATGTTCACTCAGCCGAGATTTCGTTGCGATCTTTGTTGTGAGCGAATCGGGGTTGTCTGAGGCGAGGGCGGCGCCCGGCGACACATCAGCCACGGTGTCCTTGCCGAACTTTTGAGTGACAGATACACTTCCGGTGTCTCCGGTATATGTCATCATAGGTTGACCAAGGTGGATCTTGAAGGCCATGATGGCTTTTTCAGGAAACAAGACCTTGCGTCCGGTGATGGTTGCCAAAACCCTATCTCCTATGACTATCTTTGTCGTCCCAGCAAGAGCAAGTCTCAATGTCTCTTTGGTTATAGATGCGTCTCCCCAGGGTGTGGTTGCCTTACACTCCCTGAGGACCCCATACCAATCAGATTTGACTTCTGAATACATCAGCTGGCCGATCTTCTTTCCAGGCCCATCGTAGAGATCAAATACCCTCTCCTCAGGCGAAGCGGCAGATGGTTTATGAGTGTGCAAGAAGCCTAGGGGCAACGGGTGTCTCCTAATGATGCACAGGATTCGATCTCCCACGGGCGCTTCCATGCCTCTAGCATGCTGTTGCCCTCTCATAACACTTCTTTGGGGTGGGCTCGATAGTTCGGCGAATGACAGTCTTCACAAGCTGTCGGAGAGGAACAGGAGAAAGGGCGCAATTTCGATTGACTGCAATCCAATCGTGCCCAAGTCATGCTAGGACATGAGGGCT
>JBASRQ010000124.1:0-22718 GCA_049273895.1 Thermoplasmata archaeon | reverse complement strand
GCTCCATTGCAGGTGCACGGTCTCCGCGGAATACAAGACGGGAGTGGAAATGGAGGCTCTCGTCGGCGTCAGCGCTGCGCTGTTGAACGCATGGGATATGGTCAAGTACCTCGAGAAGGATTCGCATGGCCAGTATCCCCGGACAGAGATCTCGGGAGTTAGGGTGACCAGGAAGACCAAGGGGGAAGGCTGAATGGGAGTCGAAGACCACAGGCAGAGGGCGCCAAAGACCGTCGGGCTGGCAGTCATAACAGTCAGCGACACAAGGACTGAAACTGACGACCTCTCGGGGAAGGCCATAACCGACACAATGGCGAAGGCCGGCCATAGGGTGCTCAGGCGGATAATTGTCAAGGATGAAGTGCAAGAAATCCAGAAGGCGCTCCGAGAGCTTATCGAGGACGACGCTGTCCAAGCGGTAGTCATGAGCGGCGGCACAGGGATTGCCAGGCGAGACGTGACTCTCGAAGCGATCATGCCTTTCCAGGAGAAGAGCATACCAGGTTTCGGCGAACTGTTCAGAGTTCTCAGCTACAACGAGGTCGGCAGCGCAGCCATGATCTCCAGAGCGTCGGCGTTTGTCACCGAGGGCAAAGTCGTGTTTTGCCTTCCAGGTTCGGAGAAGGCGGTCAGGCTCGCCGTCGAGAGGTTGATTGCACCCGAGCTTGGCCACATGGTCTGGGAGGCGCAGAGATGAGGCCCATCAAGCGCCTCATCCAGTTGGAGGAAGCCCTGAAGCTTGCCCTGGAGCGAGTCGAGCCAGTGAGCCGAACGGAAACCGTCGCAATCATTGGCAGTTATGAGAGGGTATGTGCAGAGAATGTGATCTCAAGAATCAGTGTTCCTCCCTTCTCGAGATCAGCTATGGACGGATATGCGGTCAAGGCCTCCAACACCTATGGCGCTGCCAAGCTCAAGCCAGTCTCACTGAAGAGGACCCAGGTCATCTATGCCGGTTCCGTCCCCAGGAGGTCGATTGCGAAAGGGCAGTGTGCTGAGATTGCCACGGGCGCCATGCTCCCCAAAGGGGCTGACGCTGTCGTAATGGTCGAGGATACCGAGATCGAAGGGAACTCGGTTCTGATCTACGACTCTGTTCATCCCGGTCAAAACGTGTCAAGAAGGGCAGAGGACATCGCCCCAGGGACCACGATCATCTCGAGGGGAGAGGTTCTGAACCCGAGCAAAATCGGGGCGCTTGCAGCCATTGGCGCAAGCGATGTCAGAGTTTACGCGAAACCCCTCGTGGCTGTGGTCACAACGGGCAACGAGATTGCCGAGCTGGGCGTTGCTCTCAAGCCTGGACAGGTCTACAACATCAACAGCTACACGCTCGCAGGGGTGGTCGCATCAAACGGAGGAGATGTTCGGATTCTCCCGATCGTGAACGATTCTGTGGAGGACTTGCAGAAGGTGATCCATTCGAATGCTGACTGCGACATGCTAGTCTTTTCTGGGGGTAGCTCTGTCGGCGAGCGGGACGTCATGCTGGACGTCCTCGAAAAGCACGGCTCTGTCGTGTTCCACGGAATCGCGATCAAGCCGGGCAAGCCGACCCTGTTCGGGACCATAGGAAGGCAGCTTGTGTTCGGCATGCCCGGATATCCAACCGCATGTCTGTCCAATGCGTACATATTGCTCGCACCTGTCTTGAGGAAGATGTCGATGTTGCCTCACAAGGACCCGATAACTGTCGAGGCGAAAATGGCGAAGAGAGTCGTCTCAACGACTGGGAGAACGCAATTCCTGACGGTGCGGTTGAAGGATGGCCTGGCGCATCCAGCGTTCAAGGAGTCGGGAGCGATTACAAGCATGGCCTTTGCGGACGGCTATGTGGTCATACCAGCGGATGTGGACCTGATCGAGAAAGGGGAGAGCGTGGAAGTTCACCTGCTCTGACTCGATTCAGTCGCATTCAGCAATGTGGTCTTTGCGCGAACCTGAAATACCCCTTCGTGGATGAGCTGGCCAAAGCGAACAGGCAGTGGGACTCTGCATATCAGGAACTTGGAACCAGAGGACATCGATTTCGCATTATCTCTGACGACGGCAGAAGGATGGTCTTACACCAGAGGAGAGTTGGAGCGAATGCTCAGAATGGATCCTCAGGGGAGCTTCCTTTGCGAGGACAAGGACCCCCTCGCGTTCGTCACGTGTGTGACCTACGGTCACACAGGCGTTCTCGGCCATCTGGTCGTTTCCAAGGAAGCGCGAGGAAGACGGATTGGCCATTCCCTCCTGAAGCGGGCGGTCGACTACATGTCCGGACGGGGAGTGGATTCGATGCTTCTTTACGCGACTCTCGAAGGCGTTCCTCTCTACAATCGACTCGGATTCGCTGTCAGGCGCGAGGTCTCATGTATCCACGCAGCGACTGTAGGAGGACGCGGCGCTGATGCAGGGACATCCTGTGAACTTGTCTCTGAGGAAGACCTCCCTGAGATAGCCCGGATCGATAGCAGGATTTTCGGGGATGACAGAAGCCAGCTTATCGACCTGCTCTATGAGGAATTCCCCGAGAATGCGTTCAAGATTCAGCGGGACGGGAAGATAGTCGGGTTCTCGTTCGGACGGAGGACTCCGACGGGTTTCGATCTCGGGCCTTGGGTCTGTCTGTCAGGCTCAAGGAAGGACGCCGAGGACTTGTTCAGTGCGACCGTCTCGTCGCTTGGCGAGGGGACGGTGTATCTGGGCGTGTTCGTGGACAATCTGATTGCAGCCGAAATTGCCGATTCGTTCAAGAAAGTCGGGATCTGGGAGACTCAGCTCATGATAAGGGGGAATGAACGCTACAACACGGACATTGACAAGCTGTTCGGCGTGGCCGCCTTCGAGCTGGGATGAGCCGAACCGGCTAGTAGGATTTCAACTCGCGTTTCGTGAAGTAGAATATGTCGTCCTCTTTCTTGTAGCCAGCTCTGAGGAACAACGCCACTGAGGCCTCATTATAGCCTTCGATCTGGGCGCAGAAAAGCCTTCTGCCACGTCTCCTGAGCACCCTCTCGCTCTCGCAGATGAGTCTCTTTGCGATGCCCTTTCCCCTCGCGTTAGGAACAACGGCGAGGCGATTGATCCATCCCTTTCTTCCGTCGTCGCTGGCCAGTATGACGCCGACGAGCCTGCCGGCCTCGAACGCCCCGAGGAACAATTCAGGATTGCCCTTCAGCTGAAGCTTCAGAGATCTCATGCTGTCTCGTCCTTTGGGCCGGTAAGGAAGCGCAGAGGATTTCCAAACATCGATCATTGGCCGGAGTTCGCTCTCCTTCAACGGCCTGATAACGATCCTTGTGCCACTTTTGCTCATTTGGCCACCGCGAGATCAGCTGAACGCAGGACTGCGATGATTCGATTTAACGCTTTTGTCGATCACAGCTCTGGTGTTTCAGATAACGAGATTGGGAGGTTTGGGCCAGCCAGACTTCAATTCTTCTTTTTCTTTGCGGTCTTCTTGGCTTTTCTCTTTGGCTTTGCGGTCTTAGCCTCCATCGGCTTCTCGCAACATACAACGTCTTCGAGTATCCCGTACCCCTCTTCCGTGACAACCAATGTTGTCCCGCACACGCCGCAGATGTATTCAGTTCCCTTTTTCGGAGTCGCCATTTCTTACCACTCTTCTGTCTCAATACTAGCATTGCCTCGGTATTTCTACATTGAGACGTAAAATGACGTCTGCTGTCTAGCGAGACCACGTAGCTGCAAATTGGCCAGATCAGTGGACCGTGTTGGTTCGAATTCTCTACAGTGGTCCTTCGCTCTTTGCGTACGAGGCGACCTGGTTCATCAGCTCGAAGACATGGATTGCCTCGATCATGTCAGCGGCCTTGAATGAGACGGACTTGATGTCCTTCCGTTTCACGAGCGGAATGCGCGATACGTACTGCGCCATGAGCGGGCGTTCGAACTCGACCTCCATCATCACTGGCTTCTTGAGAGTGAAAGGCTCGATGTCCTTGACCTTCCCCAGGGCCTCCTTTGCGCCCTTCCTGATCAACTCGCACGCCTTGCTGGGCGTGAGCGTTCGCACGCCGTAGAGCCCGACCCCCTCCTTCGTGGGGACTCCCACCAGATTCTTGATGAGGCTCTTTGCCTGTCTGACTGCATGCGCATCGCCAGAGACGAGAACGACGGGCACTCCGAAGTGGCCGGCTATCGCTGCGCTGAGGCCCGATTCCCCGACGGCAGTTCCGTTCAGTCGGAGCTCGGCGACCGAATACGTGAAAGTGTGCCCCAGGACTCCTGCGTGGGTGTGCCTCATTGAGTGGTAGCCTATCTGAAAGGACGCATCGAAGTCTCGGGATATCCCCGCCATCATGGCGAGGTCATAAGACGAGCCTTCGATCACCTCGACATTTCTATCGAGCTTCTCGATCAGCAGGTTCCTGCCAGTGTCATGGCCGTCGCAGACGACTATCTCGGTGGCTCCGCCTGCTTTTGCGCCCTCGATTGCCGCTTGCACCTCGCCGGTCATGATCTCTCTCATGCGCGGGAAATCGTCGCCTTTTGTGTCTGCCTGAATGTCATGACAGATCGTCGCAATCCCTTCCATGTCCGAGGTGATGTGCACTTTCATCTTATCAGACGCGTGATGGCGATTCTGAGCATAAATGTTGGGCACCTGAGTTCCCATCTTGAGAAGATGCCCAAAGCCTTTTCCAACGCGCCCACCATATACTTGGATGGATGAAGGAAGCCCCTACCCTCCCCTCAGAGTCCGACTACGCGACCGAGAGAAGGATGCAGAGCCTCTCGAAGACCTTGGAGCTCACAATCGAGCTGCTCCATGTCGAGGACATAACCGCGTTCCTCCAAAGGATAGTCGAGTCCGTGAAGGATATCTTCAAGTTCCAGAGGGTCAGCATCTCAATCCTGGACGACGAGCGAGTCGTGTTCACGGACCACGCAATGGCGGGATACTCCTCCGAGGACGAGGCGGAGATCCGGAGCACCCCCTCGGCTTTTGCGCGCGATGAGATTCTCGCTGATTTCAGGGACGACTGCAAGATATCGAAGATCACATACTTCATTCCGTTCGAGAGACAGGCGAGCCCCGTCTCGAGTTTCTTGGCGGTGGCGGACAAAGAAGCTGCAACGAAACCTCGACGATCCCCGGAATCTTGGCACGAGCTGGATCTGCTGTACTTTGCGCTGCTCAACAGGCGCGGCGATTTCATCGGGTATATGCAGGTGGACGGACCCGAAGACCGAAAGGTTCCATCGCGCCAGACCGCGGAGGAGATGGAACTCTTCGCGGGGATTGCTGCTGTGGGCATTGAGAACTCGAAGATGTTCAGAAGAACCCTCGATCTTCTCAACGAGAACGAGATCAAGGCCAACAGAATACTCAGACTGTTGGAGCTGATCCAGAGCGTTCTGAGGCTCGACGACCTCGAATCTGTTCTCAAGAAGGCCACGGAGACCATGATTGCGACATTTGGATTCAGGAAGGGCGGCATATCCATGTTTTCCGAGGGATCGGACAAAGTGACCGTCCATTCACTTGCCGGCTACTCAGACGAAGAGGAGAGAGTGGTCCGTCAGAGCACTATACTGAGGGACAAAGTCCTTGAGGACTTCAAGGAGGAGTTCAGAGTCACCAGAACAGGCTATTTCATACCTGGCGAAACGCAGGGTAGTGGCGCGGGATTCGTGTTCGTCGAGGACCCGAACCGTGTGAAGAAGGGCAGGAAGACTCCGGACAGCTGGCACGAGCTAGATCTGCTTTACTTCGGCATGTACGACAGAGGGGGCAAGATGCTGGGATACATTCAGCTCGACTATCCGATTGACGAGAAGATACCCACCAAGGAGACCATGGAGGCGATGGAAGCGTTCGCGAGCATCGCGACCATAGCCATCGAGAACTCCGCGATGTTCAGGAACCTGAACGAAGCTAAGGATCAGGTCAGGGTGTACCTCGACCTGCTGTCGCACGATGTCGGAAACCTGGTGAATCCAGTTAACGCGTATCTCGAGATAGTCCTGGGCACAACGACGCTTACACCAGTCCAGTACAAGTACCTCTCTTCCGCTCTTGAGGCCAGCCGAAGCATGCTTCACATAATCAGGAACGTGCGAAGGTCCGCGCAGATGCTCGAGACGACCGGCGTTGAGCTGGTTCCGACGAACCTTACAAGATCCATTCGCCAGGCAGCGGCGGAGGCGAAGACCGCCTTCCTTGGCAAGAAGGTCAACATACGTCTGAGTGTGCCAGACAAGGACCAATGGGTGGTTGCGGACACATTCTTGGACGAAGTCATATACAACCTGCTCACGAACTCCATCAAATACGACGATCACGATGAGATCGACATCGACTTGGAGACGAAGCCAGCTGAGCTGGGCGGTAGGAATTACATCAATGTGCGAATAATCGACCGCGCAGTTGGCATCCCGGACGATCTCAAGCTAAAGATATTCTCAAGGGACTTCCGGAAAGCGGCTAGGTCAGACCATCCAGTCACCCAGAAGCTGAAAGGAGCGGGAATGGGACTGTCCATCGTCAAGGCCCTCATGGACAGATATGGAGGAAAGGTCTGGGTGGAGAACCGCGTGTACGATGATTACTCGAGAGGGAGCATCTTCAACCTTCTGCTTCCGACGCCTTGAGCCGCTCATGTCGAGAAGTGGTTGGCAAACGATTAATATCCGTCCTCTCATCATCCGGTCAGGAGCCCATCATGCGCCTGTCCGATGAGGTCAAGGACATCCAGAGGAAGAACGGCATCGTTGGCCGGGGAATGGAGTTGGAGCGCGCGCTCGCGGCCGTCAAGTCCCGCAAGAACCTGATGATCGAGGGGCCGGTCGGAGTGGGCAAGACCGTTCTCGCAGTCGCAGTTGCCAACCACCTGGGCAGGCCTGTTTTCAGGGTTGACGGTGATGAGCGATACACGGAGCAGAAGCTCTCTGGATGGTTCGACCCTCCCATTGTGCTCGAGGAGGGCTATGTGCCTGACGCTTTCATTCCTGGGCCGCTCACGAGCGCGATGCGCGAGGGAGGGGTTCTCTTCATTAACGAGATGAACAGGATGCCCGAGGGCGTCCAGAACATCCTGTTGCCGGCGATGGATGAAGGGCTCATGGAGATACCGAAGATAGGCAGCGTCAAGGCCAAGCCCGGCTTCGTCGTGATCGGCACACAGAACCCGAGGGAGTTCGTCGCCACGACATCCCTTTCGGAAGCTCTCTCAGATCGGTTCGAGCTGCTCTTGCTCGACTATCAGTCGGTGGCCGAGGAGATTGATATTGTTGCGAGTAACTTGCCGTCAGTGGCTAGCGAGGTCATATCGCGCGCTGTCTGGATTGCGCGACGCACGAGGGACCACCCGAACATCAGGAGGGGGGCGAGCGTGAGGGCCGCGATGAGCATCGCTCAATTGGCTGGCAGCTTCTCGAAGGATATTCTCGAGGGGATCAGCAAGGCCTCTCACATGGCCCTTCCCACCAGGATAGAGATGCGGGAGGAGTCGAAGAGGACGGCCGATGAGGTCATTGACGAGATCGTTAGCGAGTGTTTTGCGCTTCCTCCCCCATCGTCGGGAAGGCCGCTCGAGGACGAGAAGAAGAGAGAGGAGGGGAAGCGGCGAATTCGGGAGGAGGACCGCGCGGCCCGGATGGACATCTCTGACCTTGTCCAAATCATCGAGGAGAACGACGCCGATGTCCTGACGCAATCGGATGACATCGGTTGGGCGATCGCGCAAAACTACTCCCAGCTCAGGATCAGGTTGAAGGATCAGACCCTGCTCGAACTAGCCAAGAGGATCGCGATTAGGGCGACGATCAGGCGAGTCCTGCGACTCCTCGGGCCTGTGTCGTTGCCCACGTACATATCCCGCCACGAATTCAAGTTGGGCGAGGATGCTGAGATCGATGTTGAATCCACCTTGGAGCGGGTCGTGGAGAAGAGGCACATCTCACCTTCCGACCTGATTGTGGAGCGGCGGGAGCCAAAGCGACTCTCTGTCGCGATGATGCTGGACGCGAGCCTCTCCATGAGCGGGGACAAGCTCGCGATGGCAACGGCAGCCATAGCGGTACTGGCGTTCAGGCTCAAGACGGTGGACTACATCTTGATCACCTTCAACGATAGGCCGACCGTGCTCAAGCGCGTCAACCAGGCTAAGAACCTGGACGATCTGATATCGGACCTGCTCGAGGCCCGAGCCGGGGGTTACACGAACATCGAGTGGGCCCTCAGGAAAGGGAGGGAGGAGCTTTCGTCCTCCGTAACGAGGAACCAGGTGGGGATCCTCATAACCGATGGGAACTACACCGTTGGTGCCGACCCCGTCGAAGCCGCGTTGTCATACAAGCGGCTTTTCGTGATCATGACTGAGAGCCATGACTGCCAGCCTGTGACATGCGCGGGCATCGCCAAGAGCGGTGGAGGGCATATGTACTCGGTCTCAAGCTTCGATGAGATACCGCAGGTCCTCTACAAAGTCCTCAGGAGGGTATCTCAGGGTTCGCCCGCACCGAGGTCGGATTCCTGAGGTCGCGTTTTTGGCGTTCCGGCACCAATAGGCGCCGTTTGCAGAGCCGGCTGTCTGAACGTCTGGCCATTGGCCGGGGGGGTAGACTTCTGGCACAGGACGTATTATAACCTTGTGCTCGCGCGAAAGCCAGGAAAAGAGGGTCTACCATATGGTTTTATAAAGGCCCTGAGCCACAGCGTATACACTAACTTCCCCCCCTCTCTTTTTTTATTGTCCTCTGTGCGAGCGTGTGCTTCATTCTCATCTTCTGAGGTCGGAGAATCGTTTCAGAAGACGGAACAAGTCATCTGGTTCGATAAACACACTGGTTCATGCGAATGGTACCGGGGAGCTATTGTTCACTGAAGGTGCGGGCAGAAACAAGCACAGGCGCTACCAATCCTCGACAGGGTTGTACCACATCGTCTTGGTGCCGACCTTTGACCGCATCTTCCATTTGAATGATTTTGGCTTCTCCTCGATGTACGCCAGGAGCTTGTCCACTCTCTGCGACACAATCGTTTTGTCGTCAGGAGAGAGCTGTGGGTACTCGTTGGCGAAGTTCTTCACCTTGTTCAGGTTCATTGTCGCGGTGTAGTACCAACCCCACTCGTTGAAGAGGCCCACGAAGTCGAAGACATTCAGGTTGATCTTCTCCCGGTCGTCCATCCCGACATCGTGCGCCCTGATCAGCACGATGAGGTCCTTGATGTCCTTCTCGTTGATCCTGACGACCTGCAGCTTCTGCATCATCAGCTCGGCAATCGGCGTGGTCGGCGAATCGACCTCCAGCCTGCCCTTGTACGGTATGGTGTGGTTCATTTCGAGCTGGTCATAGAAGATCTCGACCATGGGCACTCGCCCGCCGAAGAATATGTGCCGTGACTTCCCGAACTGATACAGGAAGCGCGGATCCGTTTTGTAGCCGCGTTTCTGGACGAAATCGTAGATCTCGTTTCTCTGCTTCCCGTAGGCGACGAAATCTATGTCGGTGAATACCTTGGTCCCGAGTCGCGCGAGGTTTCGCCATAGGGTCTCGTATTCCTTGCTGTGCATGTAGATGGCCATGCCGCCCATGACCCGAAGCATGTAGCCCTTCTTCCCGGCTTCCTCCACCAAGGTGTTGGCCTCGTCGACGAACACTTCCGGCTTCGGATAATCCTCAATTGAAATATCAGCAGGCAAACGTACTGTCATCTTGTTCCCTCAACTATCATGACTGCACGAGCAGCCAATTACCCCGAGGTAAAGACATAGCTCTTCATTTTGGTATCGGCGAGGGTCAAGAGAACTCCCCTCAGAACGCCCTCACCATATTCGCTCCCGGGGTTGACGCAGAAAGTCCTGCCGATCTTCTGAGCCGCCCTGGACTCGTGGATGTGTCCATGCAGCCCAAGGAAGGGCTGGTACTTCTTGATCGCCTCGGCCACAGCCTTGCTGCCGACATGCTCAGTCTCACCCGCTGACTGTCGCATGTCCCTGAGCTTTGGGGCGTAGTCGAGCATGGTTCCATATGGCGGATCGTGGAAATTGAAAATGGCCCTCTCCATGTTCTTGATAGTCCCCGCCAGCTTTTCTATGTTCTTCGTCATCTCCTCTTCGTTCCATTCCCGCGGGGTATCCCAGGGTGTGGGGGACGTGTGCGCAATCGTGATCATCTCGTAGCCGAGGACATCCAGGTTCCTCATGGCGGCGGACTTCATGACCTTCGAACCCTCGAGGATAGCGTCCATCTCCAAGGGGTCGTCGTTGCCAGGAGCCATGTATATTGCCGCCTTGCTGTCCTTCAGCTTCTCGTCCGCAAGCTCTATCCAGTGCTGCAGCCTCTCGTTGATGAGCCTGTGGAAGATCGTCATCACATCTTCCTGGTTAGAGCGCAGGTGATCAGCTTCTTTCTTGTCGGTCATGTATGGATAGAACCCTATGTTGTTGATCTTGGCAAGCTGCTGATCAAGCTCGGTCTTATTGTTCAGATGAATTTCCTGTGCGAGGAAGTTCACGTCATAGCTGCCGTTCCCGTTGTCGAATACCGGCACCACCATCTTGCCCGCGAGATCCCCGAGAGCAATCGCTGCATCAGCATTGTAGATCGAAATCGCACTGATGAATTTCCTAAAGCACAGTTCGGACCCATGTAAATCCGTGACGAAGAACAATCTCATCGGACGCAAAACTTACCCCTCAGTTACTCCCGTTTTGGAGATGAGCCGTAAAGGATTCGTTTCTATTTAACCGTATTGTCCAGTCTGTGATAAATCATATCTGCAAACGTGGTCAGGGCTGCAGGCAACCAACGCAGGATTTGACTCGTTTGGCATTCATAACAATGCAACTGCTCTTCAATCGCAAAGGAATTGCCATTGAGAGCCTTTGGAACACATGCACAATACCACAATGAGGAATCCAGACGTGAGAAACAACCGATATCTGGCTCGACAGGCCAGCATTCGCCGTATCACGCAATCTTAATATCGATTGTATGCCTATCCGACGCCGAACACATCGTATAGTCGTACGATTCTCATACACAGAGGGTTAGAATGAACCTAGATCTTCCGGATTGGGTTGCGGACTGGGCCAGAGACGCGCCGAGACTGAAGGTCGCACCGCCCGGCCCCAAGAGCAAGGAGATTATCGACAAGGACAAGAAGTACGTCTCGCACGCCTACGACAGACTCTTTCAGTTCACTATGACGAAGGGCTCGGGCGCGGCGATCATGGACGCCGACGGGAATGTCTTCCTTGACTTCTCGGCCGGCATCTCTGTGATGAACGCGGGTTGGGGGAATCCGCGAGTCGTGCAGGCGATCAAGGATCAGGCCGACAACCTCGTTCATTCACTCGCCAATGATGCGTACTATGACAAGGAGGCCGAGTTCGCAGAACTGCTCGCGAAGATCTCCCCCGGAGGCGCCCTTGAATCCACTTTCTTCGCGAACAGCGGCGCAGAGGCTGTGGAGGCCGCGATAAAACTCTCGAGATACTATACCAAGGGTTCCGAACACATCGCGTTCATGGGAGCCTATCACGGTAGGATCGGAAATGCTCTTGCCATGGCCAGCAGGGTGAAGTACAAGTATGGACACGGACCGTTTGCTCCCGGATTCTTCTTCGCCCCATATCCTTATTGCTACAGGTGTTGGTTCAATCAGCAGTATCCGGACTGCAACATGCTCTGTCTGGACTACCTCGAGAAGGCCATACTTGAGTTCGGCGGCCCCGCCAACGATCCTGCTTCCATGTTCGTCGAACCGATCCAGGGTGAGGGCGGCTACATCGTCCCACCGAAGGAGTACTTGCCAAGGATGAGGAAGTTATGTGACGAGAGGAAGTTCCTCCTGGTCATGGACGAGATTCAATCAGGGCTCGCGCGGACAGGCGAGATATGGGAATGCAACTCCGCGGGCGTCGTCCCTGACATACTCCTGACAGGGAAGGCCTCTGGAGGCGGTGTCCCGTTCGGGGCCTGCATGGCCAAGCGGGCCATCATGGATGTGTGGCGGCCGGGCTCGCACTCGTCCACCTTCGGGGGGAACGGCATGAGCGTCGCAGCTGGACTGGCGCATGTCAAGGAGATACTGGCGGAGAATCTGGCAGAGCGCTCCAAGGTCCTCGGCGTTCATGCGATGAAGAGATTGAACGAGCTGAAGGACAAGTACGAGCTCATCGGCGACGTCAGAGGAAAAGGGCTAATGATCGGTGTGGAAATCGTAAAACACAAAAAGACGAAGGAGCCCCTGTATGTTCCTCAGATTCAGGGCCTTGCTTGGAGAAAAGGCCTGATGATGATAACTGCGGGCATGTTCGGAAACGTGTTCAGGATCGCGCCGCCGATAGTGATCTCGAAGGAGCAGCTGGACATAGGCATCGACATATTCGAGGAAGCGATCAAAGAGACCCAGTCGAAGATGACTTGACCTCTTCGCCCTCCTCGATGCATTTCTTGCTGACCCGCGCATAGTCTAATAAACCACATACGGCATTGCCACAGACTGCGCTGGCAGTGTCAACAGGTGCCTCTGATGCCGAAGAAGAAGCAGAAAGAGCTCGACCCAGTTTCTCAGCTAGCACAATGCATAGCACTCTTGGACGACACGCGCGCGTATAGGAGGAAGAACGTCGAGAGAATCGATGAGGCGTTCGCGGCCTTGAAAAAGACTCGGTTTAAGGAGCACAACGACATGTGGGTCAAGGCGAGGCCGGCCGCAGAGAAGATTGTTGATATGCCAATGAAGATTCCCGGGGTGCAGGGGATGATAAGCAGCCTCGCATGGATCAAAGTCGCCAACAGGGTAGGTCTGATCGTCCTGATCGTGTTCCTTGCCATTCAGATCGTCCCAGTCTGGAGAAGAATGCTCGGGCCGCATCCATTCGGAGGCAATGCGTTCCTCTACACCGTGATTGTGGCCCTGATAGTGGTGATCGCGATGAACTATGCCTCTGTGGTGGACTACCGGATCCGCAAGAAGGTCATCAAGTACGAGGCCGAGAC
Organism: Thermoplasmata archaeon; assembly: GCA_049273895.1. Lineage (GTDB taxonomy): Archaea > Thermoplasmatota > Thermoplasmata > UBA10834 > UBA10834 > COMBO-56-21. The sequence continues at coordinate 9,752 of JBASRQ010000124.1, read as the reverse complement.
GAAAGACCTCTATGCTCCCGAGAGAGAGAAGATGAAGGATTGCGTTGGCAAGATGATGAAATCCCTCGCTAAGGAGGCCAACAGGAGTGGCACGAATCCGGAGTACTACAAGCTCGTCCTGTATTTCGATGACTACGACAACATCAAAGTCGTGAACCAGTGGAGGCCGAAGGTCATGTTCGTGTTCAAGAAGTCATACAGTCACTTCGAGGTCTTGCCGAAACTCTAGAAGACGCGCTAGCTTTACAGGGAATTGAAAGGTGAAAGGTTTTCGAAGAGGGCCATCGGCCCCCTTCTCTTGGGTTTTCGTCCTCGTTCCACATCAGGCCGGAGGCAGCTGCTTCCAGGCCATCTTCAGGTCGATTCCCTGCTTCTTCCAGTGCCTTACCCATAGGAGGAACCAGAGGACGCCGAAGATCCATATCGTGATGTAAATCGCTCCTCCAACAGTCGATATGGCACCTAAGGCTGGCACGGTGAAGAAGTAGTAGATCAGTATGCCGACGAACGCAAGATTGATCACCGCTGCCACCGTCAGCACATAGATCGGCCCCAGATGGAATTTGTAAGGCGAGGCCTCCCAGATTGTCCTGGCCTTCTTCACGTACGGGAACAGCAAGCCTGATACCGCCATCACGCCCCAAGCCGACATCGCCTCGAGCGCGACGATTGCCACAGCATCTATTGCCGATGCCCAATAGGCGTAGATGAATATCCCGATCTCGCTCATGACCAGCATGATCACGTTGTTCTTCACGGGCGAGTGCCATCTCGGGCTCACATCGGTGAACCACATCGGACCCAATCTATCCATGCCCCACGCAAACGCTGCACGGCTGAATGCGATGTAAGAAATCGGCATACATAACAGATTGAAGAATAGGAACACCGAACCAATGCAGAACTGCACGAAGCTGTTCTGTGTCAGGAGGGATATCATACTGTAGGTGTTGCTGCCTAGTGACAACGTGAAGTTGTCGATCGATGCTCCCGAGTCACCGTTGTCGATGTACGCAATGGCGCCCAGGAAGTCCTGCCCCATGACATTGACCAGCCCCCACGCGAACCACACGAGGAAGACTGCGGGGATCACAGCTGCCAGCACCTGTCCCAGGATGATGTTCCTCTGGGGTCGCTTGACCTCACCACAGATGAAGGTGATCTGATAGCCGTACGCAGTCGCCCAAGCTATTGCAGGGAACAGCGCCAAAGTCGCTCCGAGATTCATGCCTGGTTTGGGCCCAGCCAAATTCACCCCGTCGACATCTCTCACGGTCGATATCGTGGTGGCGTAGTCCATCGAGCCGTCAGTCGCAGCTTGCGTGTTGTAAGCGCTCACGAAGTCAGCATGGCTGTGCATAGTGAGCACAATCCCCGTCACAATCAGCGTGAAGAACGCCAAGAGCATGATGACCCTCTGGTTCATGTTGTAAATCCTCAGACCGGTAATCACGATGAAGAATCCCCAGATGTTCACCAGCGAACCGACGAGGACGACCGCCTCTGGCGTCGAGAACCAGTTGATGAGGCCCGGGTCGGCCCTTAGGGAGGATAGAAGCGAAGTCATGCCAGGATCCGCGCAGAACGGTGCCAGAGTCGCGATCCAGAAAGTCATCACGAACCCGGCGTTCGTCATTGACATAGCGATGCCGACCGCAGGGTGAATGATCCTCGAGTTGGCGATATAGTCGCCTCCGCTTCTGGGCATCGAACCGCCCAGGAATCCCCAGACGAACGCAATGCCGAATATGCACATCAGCGACGCCAGTATAGATCCTAACAACATGTTGCCGTGCGGTGAGATGAACAGTCCCCAGCTAGCCATTGTCCATATGCCCACGCCCAGTGTGTTGTTCATGAACCCGATGCCAAAAGTGTCAAGCAAAGAGGCCTCACGGACTAGCCCACTAGCCTTTCTTGCGAAAACTTCTCCCACTCTTCTGCACCCCCTAACCAATCCAAGGAGAACCTCCTTGGACACCGGCGGTGTATTGGTGTGTTGCATATTTTAACTGATACGTCTTGTCATGGTTTCTGGCCGCACAGGAAACAAAGGTTTATTAACGGGCACTTCAACAGCGCCCTTTCGAGGGATTTGCGAATAGGCAATTGCCAACCGCCCATTCCTTGCTGCATCTTCATGCATGACTTGGTAGGAGGCTTTTCGGCCAGGAGCTCCGCGACTGCTACTACGCTTCGATGATCCGGAAGTTCGTCCGGCTGTCCACAGACGAGAGCCGGATGCTCAGGTACCCGCGAGTGGGCCTCTGATGCGCTGCCCGTTTCTTGAGAAACTCTAATCTACTCAATCCCTAGATACGTCTTATCAAGGGGGACTTTCCGCGGAGGGAAGCGCAAGTCGTAGCCGCTGGATGAGCGTCAAGAACGTGATGACGAATGAGGTTGTCTCGTTCAGGGCGACCGAGGATGTGAAAGATGCTTGGCTAGTTCTCATGGAGACGGGTCTGTCCGGTGCGCCTGTCGTCGATGACTCGGGAAACCTGATTGGCATCCTGAGCGTCACTGACATCTTCCGTGCGATCCTGGAAAGGGTCTATAGGGCGAGGGCGTTGCGTGAATCGACCGCGCAGATGACGGATCTTGAGGCGATAGAGAGGGAGGAGATCAGGGAACTCTCGCTCGCTATCAGGGCGGTCACCGAGAGCAAGATTTCCACAATATTGCCCAAGGACCAGAAGGTTCTGAGCCTCTCTCCTGACGACTCCCTCGACCGAGCTATACACATGATCGCGGAGCACGACATCAACAGACTGCCCGTAGTGCACGAGAGCCACGTGGTTGGGATAATCACGAGGCAGGACATAATCTGGGTCATAGCTGGAAGGCCTGGGAAGGGCGCTGGCCGGACCGAGGGTGCCCAGGTTTCTGACAAGGAATGAGTTCGCCTCCTTATGATGTCAGTGTTTTCAGGACCGTCAGTGCCTCGTTGACATGACCCTCGATGTCGACCTGCGACGAGAAGATGTGTCTCACAACCCCCTCCTTGTCGATGACATAGGTGACTCTCCCTGGGATCATTCCGAGTGACGAACGCACTCCATAGAGTCTCCTCACCTTTGAGCCTTCATCGACCAGGAGCGTGAACGGCAGGTTGTACCTCAGCGAGAAAATGCTGTGCGACTCCTGCGACTGGGAGCTGATCCCGATAACTTCCGCTCCGGCATCCTTGAACGCCTCGTAGCTGTCCCTGAAGGCACAGGCCTCCTTCGTGCACCCGGGCGACATGTCCTTCGGGTAGAAGTAGAGCACGACTGCTTTCTTGCCAAGGAAATCCTTCAGACTGACCGTTTCTCCGTTCTGATTCTTCAACGCGAATTCAGGCGCCTTGTCGCCTATCTCCACTTTGTCCTTCATTTCCTATCCTCCGCTTGAGGCGAATATGAGTCGCGTTCCACATTACGGTTCTGACGTTCTCCTCAGGCGAAAAGGCGTCGATCAAAGGATGAGCGAAAGGCAGGTTATTAGTACGTTCGAGTCGATTGCGCGCGCGCGCTTTTCCACGAAGGAGTTCGTATGAGGAGAATCGACCGTTCAAGAATCAAGAAGCTCATGACCGAGGAAGAGATAGTCTTCGTCAAGGACCACCAGAAGTCCAGAGCGCTGTTCGAGAGAGCGAAGAAGTCTCTGCTCGCGGGCGTGCCCATGAACTGGATGGTCAGGTGGGCGGGCCCGTACCCCATATTCGTCAATGAGGGGCGAGGCGCGTACGTGACCGATGTGGACAGGCACCGCTACCTCGATCTCTGCCTCGGGGATACTGGGTCCATGTTCGGGCACTCGCCGAAGGCAGTGATCGATGCAGTGAACAAGCAGGTAAGGAAAGGGATCACCATGATGCTCCCCACCGAGGACTCCGTCTGGGTAGGGGAGGAGCTCTCGAGGCGTTTCGGTCTACCGTACTGGCAGATCGCCATGACTGCCACCGACGCTAACAGGTTTTCAATTCGCCTGGCTCGGCAGGTGACTAAGAGGAGCAAGATACTGGTCGTGAACGGGTGTTATCACGGCACTGTCGACGAGACCCTTGTCAGTCTGGACCGCGGCAGGGTGGTTGCTAGGAGCGGAAACATTGGGCCCCCGGTGGATCCCGCCGTCACGACGAAGGTGATAGAGTTCAACGACGTCGATGCCCTTGAGAGGGCCTTAGATCCGAGGGATGTCGCCTGCGCGCTCATGGAGCCTGCTATGACGAACAGGGGCATCATCCTTCCAGACCCGAATTATCACGATGCTCTGAGGGAGATCACGAGAAGATACGGTACCCTTCTAATCATTGACGAGACGCACACGATCTGCTGTGGTATAGGCGGATATACTGCCGCGCACGGGCTCGATCCTGACATCATAACGATGGGCAAGCCTTTGGCCAGCGGGGTTCCGATTGCCGCCTTCGGCATAAGCCAGTACGTCGCTGACAGGGTCATGGAGCGAATTTTGTCTGACGGGACGGATGAGAGCGGTCTCGGGGGGACTCTCACCGGCAACGCATTGGCGGTTTCGGCCATGAGGGCCACATTGGAGAAGGTGATCACGAAGAAGAACTTCGACAAGATGCTCCCGATCGCGAAGCGATTCGAGAAGGGCGTCCAGAAAGTAATAGACACGACGGGGGTCCCGTGGCATGTCGTCAGGTTGGGCGTAAGGATAGAGTATCACAGCACTTCGAAGCCGCCGAGGAACGGCGGCGAGTACGAGGCCAGCAAGGACTATGAGCTCGAGCGTCTCATGCATCTGATGGCCTTGAACAGAGGGATTCTGCTCACGCCGTTCCACAACATGGCATTGATATCTCCATTCACGACGGCAAAGGATGTCGACATGCACACCGAAGTGTTCCGGGAGAGCGTGGAGCGACTTCTAGGATAGGCAAAAGGAGTCTGAACATGGGACCTCGATTTCAAGACGCCTTTCGAAGAATCGACAGGTTCGTCAGAGATGACCTGAGAGTGTCTGGCGTTCCTGCGCTCGTTGTGGGAGTGACGGACAGAGAGCGAACGATCCACGTCTCGGCCCAGGGATATGCAGACATCGCATCGAAGGCCCCTATTCGTCCCGACATGCAGTTCGAGATCGGGTCGATCAGCAAGTCGTTTGCGAGCCTTGTTCTTCTCCAGCTGCAGGAGGAGGGACGACTGGACATCAACGATCCAGTGACAAAGCACCTGCCATGGCTCAAGATAAGGTCCAGGTACAGGCCGATTACCCTCCGCCATCTCATGAGCCACACAGCGGGGATCGTCATGGGCACTGACGAGTCGCTCTCCGCCTATTCCGAGGCCCTCGCAGCTGGGCGAATCGGTGCTTCCACCACTCCTGGGAGATTCTTCCACTACTCCAATTCCGGATACAAGATCTTGGGACTCGTGCTCGAGGAGATCATCGGCAAGGGCAACGGCGAGATCATCAAAGAGCGGGTAACTGAGCCGCTCGGCATGAAGAACACGGAGACCGTGATCAGGAACGAGATGAGGGGGCGTCTTCCGATAGGATACGCTGCGTTCCTCGACGACCGGCCGTTGCCAACAGCGGGAAGACTGGCCCCTTCTCCCTGGTTCGAGAGCGAGACTGCGGATGGATCGATAGTGTCGACCGTTTCGGACATGGCCATCTATGTCAGAATGCTGCTGAACAGGGGACGGGGCCCGAGTGGCCGAATCATATCTGAGAAGAGCTTCGGGATGCTGACTGAGAAGGTCGTGTATGCGCCGGACGAAGACAGTCTGAACACGAAGGAATACTACTATGGGTTGGGTCTAGGGATCAGGACGGTCGACGGCCACACGTATGTGGGTCACACCGGAGGAATGCTCGGTTTCCTCTCCGAGATCCTCGCGGACATGGACGACGGTTTCGGTGTCGTCACGCTCAATAACTCTTACGTCGACTCGAACGAGGTCGCTCTGAATGCACTCTCAATCATGAGAAGTGCGGTTCACGAAAATCTGGCATCGAAGATGCCCGAGGCGCGAAATCCGTTCTATGTGAAGAACGCCGAGGAATATGTTGGGAAGTACGAGTCCCCTGATGGGAAATGCTTGGCCTTTAGGGCTCAGCGCGATGCGGTCGTGCTGGTCACAGATGACGGAACCGCGAAATTGGAGCCGCGCGGCAAAGGCGCTTTCCTAGCGAATCTTCCACCATACCATATGTTCCTGTTCAAGTTCGGACGAAAGAACAACAGGGTGGTTGAGGTTTCCCACGGGGCCGATTGGTACCACAAGGGTCCCTGTGTGGGGGCTCGAGAGTCCGAGCACCCGAGAGCTTGGGATTCCTATCCGGGTCACTATAGGGCTCACAACCCCTGGTGTTCGAACTTCAGAATCGTCCTGCGGAGAGGAAAGCTGATATACATTCCCCCAGCTGGCAAGGAGGAACCCATGACCCCGCTTGCGGACGGGACATTCCGCGTCGGCGCCGACAAGCGCTGCCCCGAACGCATTGAGTTCGATGCCATCGGCCAGGGAAAGGCCATGATAGTAATCAACTCTGGGGCCAGGTACGCTAGAGTGTCATCCCCCTGAGCGCGGTCTGAGCTCTTTCTAGGGAGGTCCTGAAAGCCTTGACGCGTTTGAAGGGGCGTTTCAGGGAATAGATATTTCCATGTGTTTCTCGTAGAATCTGTTGGAGTGATGATTATGGAAAAGGCCACTTTCGCAGCAGGATGCTTCTGGCACGTCGAGGCAGCTTTTCGTATGGTAAAGGGAGTGATTACGACCAGGGCTGGATACACTGGCGGCAGGTTCGAGAACCCGACCTACGAGGATGTCTGCTCGCACAAGACGGGTCATGCCGAGTCCGTCGAGGTGCAGTACGACCCAGCAGTGGTGTCGTATGACGATCTTCTGAACGTGTTCTGGGAGATGCACGATCCCACGACCCTCAACAGGCAGGGGCCAGATGTCGGCTCCCAGTATCGTTCGGCGATATTCTGCCACACCGCGGAGCAGAAGGCCGCTGCACTCGCGTCAAAGGACAAGTTGCAGGCCACTGACCGTTACCGCAAAAGGAAGATAGTCACCGAGATAGTTCCCGCCTCTGTGTTCTACCCGGCCGAGGAGTACCACCAGAGGTACTTGGAGAAGCGAGGGGCCGTGTCCTGCAGGATATGCGGCACACCCTAGCGTCGGGGCATTATCTCTTCTACGACCGTTCGCGAGAGCTCCGCGTTCTTTCGGGTTAGAGCAGCGTGATCTCTTCGTGGAATTCCACACCTTTCCGTCCAAGCCTTGTGAGGAAGCTCTGTGTAGACAGCTGCTCGGGAATCACGAACCCCTTCTCCCTGACCTCACCGTCGATGAACATCTCGGCAGCAATGGCCCCTCCGGTCCCCACGTAGTACGCGCCCGCGTTGGTTCTGTGAAGCTCATAGGCCTTCTGGTGGGACATTGTCGTAAACATCCTCACCTTCGTCCTTCTGCCATCCTTCTCGCCGATCACCTCAACAGCGAAACCGGTGTGTCCTTTCACTTTGTCAGAGAGATCTGCAGGGTTCGGAAGCACGGAAGCCACGACGTCTATCGGCCGCACCTTGAGATCCTTCACATTGATAGGTTCCTTGCTCAGCATGCCCATCTTCCGCAGTATGATAGCTGCCTGCGCGAGACCGTCGTCGATGCATATGTTGAATGACGCGTTCTTCAACGTGCCGATGCCCATCGGCATGAAGTATGTCTCATCATGATTGGTCTTGTAGACGGGTAGGCGACCGAGTGGCTCGGGGAAGTCGTACATCTGCCTCGCGCTCATCGGAGGTATGAATTCGATCTTGCCGTTTCTGAACACGGCCGCTGGAACGCTCATCTCGTCGAGCAAGTCCACGGGGGACCAGAGTGAGAACATGCTCAGCCCTTCGACAGCGCCGGTGTCTCCGTCGTATGTGTTCGCCTCATCAGCTCTGTCCAGTTTGCTCGCGGCGTGAACGGCAAATACATCAGACATCCCGGGTTCCTCGCCCATCCCTATCATAGCAGCGATGCCCGCATCCCTGGACATCTTGTCGAGCTTGTCGAATTCCGGTCCAGTGCTGTCCAAGGGCATGCCGAAATCCAGGTAGTTCGTCCCAAGCTTGGCCGCGATTTCCAAGGGGAGTCGGTTGAGCCGCCAGGGCATCGTGGCGACGACGAGGTCCGAACCTTTGAGCAGCGCATTCAGAACCTTCGGATCTGTGCCGTTGGCCCTTCTGACCAATACTCTGTCGCTCTTGAGCCGATCAACCATGGCCTGCGCCCCGTCAGTTCTCGCGTCGGCTAGGACAAGTTCGTCTATCTTGGGATTGCCAGCAAGGTGCTCCGCGCATACTAGCCCACAGACCCCACATCCAATTTGCACAACCTTCATTCTCTCCCTGCCTCGTTTCGATGTGCCTTCTATTGAGTGATTCCTAGAATGCGGCTCTTTAGCTATCCTACCGCGGGATTGCATTGAGTATCTTGAACGTTTCCGTTGTCTCCCAATATGCCTCCGAAAGGACTTGCCAGATGAAGGGCATGGGTCCTTCCATATCTACTGTCCAGATCTCAGCACGGAAGCATTCGCCCTACATCGAACGAGAGGAAATGCTATATGTCGCATTGCGCTCTGGACACCCGTGGTCCGATACAGATTCAAGGCCAAGGACGGAACGCGGATTGTCTTCCGAGAGCCAAGGAAGACCGATGCAGCACAACTAATGGAATTCATCAATGCCATAATCGAGGAGCCGATGTCGGGACTAATGATGAACAAGAAGACGAACCTCAAAGAAGAGAAGAAGTGGCTGAGGCGAGTACTTGAGGAGGTCAGCCTCAAGAGAACCGTGATGCTCGTTGTTGAGGTCAACAGAAGGATCATGGGGAATTGCCATATTTATCGGCGATCTGACAAGGAATCGCACAGAGCCGTTCTCGGTGTGGCGCTCAGAAAGGAGATCAGGGGGAAGGGTGTTGGCGAGGCGCTAATGAGGCGGACGATTGAGCTGGCGACACAGCGCTTCAAAGGTGTAGAGCAAATCGACCTCCAGACTTTCTCTTACAACAAACGCGCGCAGCGCCTTTATGCCAAGCTCGGTTTTGTCAAGATTGGCCGCGTGCCGCGCGCGGTCAAAGAAGGGAAAGATTACTTCGCAGAGTATTTGATGGTCCTGTACATGTGATATGGCTTCAGATCTCCTAATTGTGATCCGGAGAACGTCCACAGATTCGACATCTGAGAACTAGATGAAGAAGGAGCAAGGTCTCGTGATTGAGGCGCCAGGTGAAGGACGCAGGCTACTCTAGGTAACGGTATCGTCACTCCCTCAGTCGAAGCTACGGACTGCAGGTCAGTCAGTGCCGGGAGTTATCATCTTGGCCCCAAGCTTTAATTATCTTCGTTGTCTCGGTGATTCAATGCGCTGCTCCCATTGCGAGAAATGTTGCGAGGATACGCAGATGGAGCTCTGCAATGCGGACATTGCGCGGCTGGAACGCCGTGGCTACCACAAAGACGATTTCTCCTGTCGGGGCGCCGACGGGATACCTAGGCTGCGAAACGTCGGGGCTCACTGCTTCTTCTATGACCATGACCGGAAACGGTGCAAGGAATATGCCTCACGGCCGCTCGGCTGTGTCATCTATCCAGTCAACGTGACGTCTGAAGGCGAGGTCGTTATCGACGGCCTGTGCCCTGAGGCGGACACCTTGACGCAGGATGAGATTGACAGCAAGGGTCGGCGCCTCCGCCTGCTGCTGAATACGATAGACCTGGAAGCGCGG
>JBASRQ010000168.1:0-23344 GCA_049273895.1 Thermoplasmata archaeon | reverse complement strand
AACTTCAGGAGAACGGCGAATTCGAACACATGGCTCAAACCAGGAAGTGTCTCGGGGGCTGCGCTGATCTTGTCGAGAGCATCGTGAGGCGCGGAGTGGAGATAGTCGTCGTGGTCTCCCTATCTCCAAATTCGCTCCTGAAACTCAGCAACTCCGGGGTCCGAGTCTACAGAACAAATAACCCTTCTTCCAAGATTTCCCTGGAGATGCTTTTGAGGGGCAAGCTGGTGGAGATAAACCGCAGCCAGTTCTCGAAAACGGCCAAGATGTAGAAGGAATATGCCCAAGAGGTTTGCTCGCGGAAGCCGTTCGATGCGGTCAGAGCGAATCGAGCTTGGCCTTGTTCGCCAAGCTCTCCTTGCCGAGCTTGTCCATTATCCGAGCGGCCTCTGCCATGAGATTCTTCGCGATCTTGGCTGCATCGAGGTAGAACCTCGCTGAGGTTTCCTCGATCTTACCCGCGAACCTCGCTGCGGCCTTCACATCGACGCCCTTCGGGGTCTTCGTGTCGATCAGGTAAGCCTCGCGCTTCAGGTCCTGGATAGGCTCGAGGATCATCTCGTTCAGTTTCTGCTGTCTTGTGAACTCAAGCAGTTCCCCGCGCTTCTTGTGAGCCACGGTCAGCGATCTGAACATCTCCGCTGCTGCAGCGGCCTTTGGCTCCCTCGACAGCTCCTCATAGACGCCTCCGGCCCCTTTCTCGAGCTCAAGCGCGAACCTGATGACCGCCCCGAACGTCGTGCATTCCGGGAAGTCGCACTCAACCATCAGAACCACCTGGTGATGACAACCTTCCTGTCTGTGAAGAACTTTATGGCGTCCTGACCCTGGCCATGCAGGTCTCCGAAGAAGGAGTCCTTGTATCCTGCGAACGGGAAGTAGGCCATCGCGGCGACGATGCCGACGTTAATGCCGATGTTCCCGCACTGGCACCTGTATCTGAACTCCCTGGCCCACTTACCGTTCTGAGTGTATATCGATGCGGCGTTTCCGAACGGGCTCGAGTGGATGAAGTCCAGCACCTCGTCCATGCTTTTCATGCGCAGGTAGGTCACGACAGGGCCGAAGATCTCCTCCTTGGCCACCTTCATGTCCGGTGTGACTTGGTCGATCACCGTCGGACCCACGAAGTGCCCCTTCTCATAGCCTGGGACCTTCGCCTTCCTTCCGTCCAGAAGGATCTTCGCGCCATCTGCCTCGGCGGAGTCGATGTACTCGAGCACTTTCTTCTTCGCCTTCGCGGAGACAACAGGACCCATGTTCACGCTCTCGTCGAGACCGTAGCCCATCTTGATCTTCTTCGAGGCTTCAACGAACTTCTTCATCAGAGGATCAGCGACATCCCCGATGGCGACAAGGTTCGACCCTGCGAGGCATCTCTGGCCAGCACAGCCGTAGAATGATGCGAGCATGTTCGAGACCGTCCTGTCTAGCACCGCATCAGGCATCACAACAAGGGAGTTCTTTGCGCCTCCCTGGGCCTGGACCCTCTTGCCGTTCTCAGCAGAGTGCTTGTAGATGTACTTCGCGACGGGCGTTGATCCGACGAACGAAATGCCCTTCACCTTCGGGTGTTCCATGAGTGTGTCGGATACCTCGTGGCTTCCGTTCACGATGTTCAGCACTCCGGGCGGGAAACCCGCCTCCTCGACAAGCTTCGTGAGGTAGTTCTGCGTGAGCGGCACCTGGCTCGACGGCTTGATGATGTAAGTGTTTCCTGTGGCGACAGCGTAGGGCCAGAACCAGTACGGTATCATGGCCGGGAAGTTAAACGGGCATATCGCGCCGAAGACGCCCAGCGGCGAGATGACAGCGTCCTCATCAATCCCTTCAGCAGCGCCGTCTTCAAGGCTGTAGCCCATCATGAGGGACGGGATTCCAGCTGCGACCTCGACGTTCTCGATCGTTCGCCTGGTCTCACCGCGAGCCTCGTCGATCGTCTTGCCCTGCTCCTGAACCATTATTCTCGCAACATTCTCGAAGTGCTGTTCCATCAATTCCTTCAATCTGAAGAAAATGCGACCCCTTGTGATCGGAGGGGTTTCTCTCCACGCCCACCAAGCTTCGTGCGCGGCCTCGATGGCGGCCTTGGTCTCGTCGACAGTGGACATGGGCAACTTCCCGATGATCTCCCCGGTCGACGGGTTCTCAATGTCGATCACCTTGTCAGAAGTGGAGTCGATCCACTCCCCGTTCACATAGTTCTTCAGCTTTCCGTAGTCCTTCTTGACTTCAGACAAGAGTGCCATGCTATCTTCTCTCCAACGCTACTCCAGATGCAATCTGGCCATAGAATTCGGTATCTGCTTCAGATGAGGAAGCGGAAAACATGCTATGACAGCACTAGAAGTCTTCCTGCGACCCCCCAATCCGTTCTTCATTCTATCTTTCCGTTCGCAAGATGTTCAGCTTTTTCGGTCCAAATCTGCAGATACATCAGGAAATCTTGGCCTTGTTCGCCCGAATGTGCTTCCTTGTAATATATGTTGTGGTGGGAAAAGCATCGTTGAGTGGCGCAGGTTGATGGGTTCGCGGACAGCGCTGGCAGGAGCTCCGAAGTCTGAGAAGAAATCGGGTTCAGGATGCCCTCAGACGCTTTGCTAATTCCAAGCCGAGAAATCGAAAAAGGGTAGAACGAGAAGAAAACCGGATTCACTCGTACTTCTTCTCCCATTCATCGATCATGTGATAGTATCGTTCGTGCACGCCCGGACCCATGACATTCTCCTCGACCTTTTCGAACCCTTTCGCGAGCTCCTCCTGGTCCTCCTTCGTGAGGATCTGGTTGGCCATCGGGTACAGAATGTTGTCCTCCTTCTGGATGTGTTTGGACAGCAGATCCACATAAGCCCTACCGACTCTGACCAGGCCATCCTTTGTCTTCTGGGTCATCTTGGTGGCTGAGAGCTCTGCGATCTTCCTGACATGGCCTCGTCCGTCTTGGTGTTCTCTCAGCATGACCGCAATCGGCCCGACCTCTCCTGAGACGCCCCTCTCCTGCATCTTCACGAAAAGGAGCTTCTCCTCCTTGCCGTGGTGGCACTTGTCAGCGAAGTTCTTGAAGAAGTCGGCAGCGCCAACAAAGAGCTCCTGCTCGACTTCCTGACCGTTCTCCAATCTATCGCACGCGTTCGACACGACAACGAGCATCCTCTCGATGACCCGATGCTCATTCATTAGTTCGTCCGTTGGCTGCATGAGCCTCGACTCTCCGCATCCAAAACGGATTGAGGCAGAGATATGGATGTTGCCTGCGCTGTTAGGTCGGACTCTTATCTGCGTGCGTGCCCGTGCGTATCAAGAGGAGAGATGAGGGGTCGGGGGGAAGAGATCGGCCTACATCCCGGCCTTCTTCGTCTCTTCCTTCAACGCCGACTCGAGTATGTCGAGTCCTGTCTCCAGCAGATCCCGCTTTATGATCAGTGGCGCGTGGAGCCTTATCACGTTGCCATACGTGCCTGCAGTCAGGATATATAGGCCCTTCTTGAAGCAGTTGAGCTGGATGTTCCGCGTCAGCTCCGGCACTGGCTCCTTGCCCTTCCTGGTCTTGACGAGCTCCATTCCGATCATCGCACCGAGCCCGCGGACATCTCCCACTGCCTGAACCTCCTCCTTCCACTCGTTGAGGCGCTTCAACTCGACCTTGTTGATCATCTTGGTGTTCGGAAGGGCCTTCTTCGTCAGCTTGATCGACTCGAGAGCGCCGGCGCATGCAACTGGATTGCCGCCGAATGTGCCACCGAGGCTTGCAGGTCCAGGCGCAGACATGATCGCGTCCTTTCCGGTGACGCCCCCCAAGGGCATCCCGAGCGACAGACCCTTGCCGGATACCAGCATGTCGGGGTCGCACTTCCAGTGTTCTATGGCAAACATCTTGCCAGTTCTGCCAAAACCGGTCTGGACCTCGTCGTCTATGAACAGGACACCATTGTCGTCGCAGATCTTCCTGATCTTTTCCCAGTATCCAGGGGGCGGGTTGATGAATCCGCCCTCACCCTGGACGGGCTCCCCGACGAGGCAACAAACATCTCCCTGGAGCGGCGAGGTCTCCATTACCGTCCTGATCGTGTCAGCGCACGCTAAGTTACACGAGGGATACTCCAAGCACAAGGGGCATCTGTAGCAATACGCGTATTCGACGTGCTGAATAAACGGCACTAGCGGGCCGAAGCCTTCCCTGTAGGGTTTCTCCTTGCCCGTGAGCGATATGTCCAGGAAGGTCCTTCCGTGGAACGCGGTCCTGTACGACAATATCCATTTCTTCTTGGTGTACGCGCGTGCGATCTTGACGGCGTTCTCGATCGCCTCGGATCCGCTGTTCAGGAATATGCTCTTCTGAAGGTTGCCTGGGCAGATCTTGGACATCTCCTCCGCCAGCTTCAAGTAGGACTCATAAGGCGAGACCATGAAGCATATGTGTATGAACTTGTCCAACTGGTCCTGGCACGCCTTGACCATAGCCGCGGGCCTATGCCCGCAGTTGTGAACGCCAATACCGACCGTGAAGTCCAGATAGACGTTCCCGTCAACATCCTTCAGGAACGGCCCCTCGGCCAGCTCTAGCGATGCAGGCAGACCGATCTTTATGCCGTTCGTGACATACTTCTCCTTTCGAGCCATTGCTTTCCGCGATTTTGGCCCTGGCGGCTCCACCACTATCTTCGGACCTTTCAGTTTGTAGGATTTCACCATGTTCTCGTTCTCCTTGTCGCCGAACAAATGACCTGAGAAAAGCTTCGGACTGGCCATGACAAATCATGGCCAAGTCAGTGCGCCTTCATTACCTCCTTGACGGACTCCTCGAGCTTGTCAAGCCCGAAGTCGAGAAGGTCTCTGGTAATCACAAGCGGAGGGGCGATCCTGAAGCTGTTCTCTCCGGCACCGATCGCAACCACGCCCTTCTTCCAGGCATGGTGAATGATCTCGTGAGCAGCGGCACCGTCCTTCCTCTTGGACTTCTGGTCCTGGACGACTTCGACGCCTATCATGAGGCCTTTGCCCCTTACCTCGCCGATGATATCGTACCGCTCTACCCACTCTCTGAGCCTCTTCATCGCGTAATCGCCCTGCCTAACTGCGTTCTCCCTGAGCTTCTCCTTCTCTATGACTCTCATCGTGGCCAAGGATGCTTCGCAGGCCACAGGTGTTCCACCCAGAGTTGTGCAGTGGGAACCCGCGTCCCAGTCGTAAATCTCGGCGCGGCCGATCGTTGCCCCGAGGGAAATGCCGCCTCCGAGCGCCTTTGACATGCATACGATGTCCGGTATGACGCCGAAGTTCTCGATCGCGCACCATTTCCCGGTCCTGCCCATGCCTGACTGGACCTCATCCACGGCGTACAGAATACCGTACTTGTCCATCAGCTTCTTCAGGCGTCTGTGGTAGTCCTTCGGCGGGACGATGTATCCTCCCTCACCCTGGATAGGCTCGATCAATGAGGCGGCGACCTCCTCGGGTGGCAGGAACTTCTTCAGCACCCAGTCGTCGATGAAGTCCACGCAATAATAGTCGCAATCAGGGAACGCCATCTTGAAAGGGCACCTGTAGCAGTAGGCGAAAGGCACGTGCTCGACACCGGGCATGGTCGGGAAGTATCTCGCCTTCTGGACAATGGAGCTCGCAGTGAAGCTCAGTGCGCCCATCGACCTTCCGTGGAACGCACCAGTAAATGCCAAGAACTGCGGCCGCTTGCTGTGCCACCGCGCGACCTTCGCGAACGCCTCGATGCTTTCCGCACCGCTTCCACTGAGGAATACCTTCTTCGGAAAACTGCCGGGCGTGATCTTCTGCAGCTTCTCGCCCAGCTCCACAGCGTACCGGTAGTAGAAGTCCGTGTACGAGTAGTGCAGCAGTCGCTTCGACTGGTCGCTGATGGCCTTGACCACTTCTGGGTGGCAATGGCCTGCATTCATCGCCCCGAGCCCGCTGTTGAAGTCGACATACTCGTTCCCGTCGACATCTTCGATTATGCAACCGTGACCCTTTTCCACGACCATCGGGTAGTAGTAGGGCCTGTTGTATGGCGACAGAACGGCGTTGTCTCGCTTCACCCAAGCTTTCGCTTTCGGTCCGGGGGGCTCACACACTCTTTTCAAAGAAACCTTCGTATTTCGATTGGTGTTCAATATACCCCTCTTGGGCTGTTCGATTCACCGAATGCGGAACACCTAGTTTAGACTTTCTCTCAGACTTCGCCCATCTAGCGATGGCGAGGTGAAAGGTTTATCGAAGAACACGAGCATGGCCGAGAGCATGCCAACGCTGCTCGTAAGATACGGAGAGATTGGCCTGAAAAGCGCCTCTGTTCGGTCAAGGTTCGAGCAGCAGCTGGTTGCGGACATCAGGACGAGGCACGCTCTGGCACAAACGCCCTGTGTGATCACCCAAACTAGGGGGAGGCTCTTCGTGGACTCAGATGATTGGAGGACATCCTGCGAGATCCTCTCAAGAACATTCGGAGTAGTCTCTTTCAGCCCAGTGAGCAAGGCCTCGAGCGAGCTGTCGGCTTTGACCGAGGAGGTACTGGCCTTCTCCGAGCCGCTGTTGTTCAAGAACGCTTCCTTCGCGATACGCTCTAGAAGATCTGGAAACCACCCGTACACGAGCCAGACGCTTGCGGAACATCTCGGGAAGATGATCCTCGAGAAGTACGATGGGAAAGGCATCAAAGTCAGATTGGACGAGCCAGACGTGGAGATATTCGTTGAGGTCCGAGACAAATCCGCTTACCTTTTCAGCTCGGTTCTTCCTGGACCAGGGGGGATGCCCATTGGCACTCAGGGCCTCATGCTCTCAGTGGTCGATTCGGCGATCGGAGTGGCTTCGACCTGGCTGATGATGAAGCGCGGCTGCTCAGTCCTGGTGGCGACTGACAGACAGTCGCTGGTCGAGCCCCTTCGGAACTGGTATCCCAACCTCAGAACCACCGATCCACAGAAGGATTTAATGTCGCTAGCAGCCAAGAACAACTGCATCGGAATCACGCTCTCATGGGGACTGAAAGATATCGAAGAACATGGCGCGCCTAAGGGCGACCTCCCAGTCTTCTACCCTTTGGTCGGAATGGACGAAGAAGAGATCAGGCGCCTGCTCGCAAGGATACTCGGCTAGGTTCCTTGCCTGTTGTGGGCTCCCAGAGAAGGCCGATTCTTCTCGACCCCCATGCCCCTCGTCCTGACGAGGCCCCTGCCTTTCTTGCCTGCGGGAGTCAAGCCCCTGTTCGCGCGGTTGGATTGCTTCGGGCTGCATATCCAGTTGATCTTCGGGTCGGACTTGATGACGGGGTGGTTGGGGTCAACAAGGATAACCTCGTACCACTTGTGTCGGCCATCCTCTCCGACCCAGTAGGATGCGAGAACCTCCATGTTGGGATAGTGCTTCGCAGTCCGCTCCTCCGCGATCCTCTGGATGCTCTTCCTCATGGTGATCTTGAGAATACCCTTCCTCTTCGGCCTGCGACCTTTCTTGATCCTGTGCTTTCTCAGCCCGCCCTTCCTGACCTTAGCCCTGACGACGACATAGCCCTGCTTCGCTTTGTATCCCAAGGCCCTGGCCCTGTCGAGCCTCAGGGGCTTGTCGACGCGGACGAACGTGTCTTCCCTTCTCCAGTCCACAAGCCTCTGCCACATCAGGTCTCTCATCGCGTCGCTAGATGGATCTTTCCAGGCCTCGCCCATAAAATGATACATGTTCCGGACGCTGCCGCCCTTCTTGGCCTCCACAGTTTTGGTCTCAGGCTGCGGAGCTGCCGGTGCCTCTGGAGGCGCCGCAACCGGAACCTTCGCCCTGCGCTCCTTCTTCGTCGGAGCTTTCTTTGCCTCTTCTGCCATTTTTGCACTTCCAGCCGTTCACGGGTTCACGCCTAAGCGCACATTCCCATGCGAGACCAGGCGGATCTCGCCGCTGCGGGGCACACCAAAAGTGTTGTCTTATATAAACGTGTTGGAAAGCCCCGTTCTTCGCCTCCAACTCTCAGCTGGCTTCATCCCTTTTCGGGAGATATCATCGCGAAATTCGCTTCGGTCTCAGCGAACCTCCTCCCCATGAACATCCGAGTTGAGGATTGAGATTCTTCGAACCTCATGCTCTTCAAAGCAATCAACGCTTTGTGATTCGCCGCAGAAACACAAATCCTGTAAGTCTTCTCCGGTGCAGTGCACATCGCGCTCCTGATCAGCTTCACGAACCACCGCTCGTCCCCTAGCATGCACACGCATGGTCCGAGGTTGATCCAGAAGTCGCTTGGTCTGCCTAAGAGATAACCTCGGACGCCGTGAGAGTCCCTCGCCAGGAACGCCCATTCGGGATTGTCTTCATAGAGCTCTTCTATGACCCTTGCCCTATTGATTTTTGTCATGACCTTGTCGAACGATACAACATATCGAAGATCTTCGGGTCTCATCCGCTGGACCAAGGCAGAACCTCTCTCCCCAGCACGGGCAAATCGGAGAGACTCAAACTCCGCGATGAATCCGAGTCTCTCGTAGAATGGTCTGGCGGCCGGAACGGCGTCCAGTTTGAAACATCTGGCCCCAAAACCCTTGGAGTAGTCGATGCATGCCTTCATCAAGATCCTTCCGACACCCTGACCACGATACTCCTTAGCAACAATCACCGAATGAATCCACGCCAACTCCCCGTAACTCGTGACAGCAGCCACCCCGGCTTCCTTTCCATCAACTGTTGCCTTGAAAACGCCAAAGGGTTCGATTCGCAGCAGTCTTGCCCAATCGGCGGTCGTTCGGTGCCAGCCCTCTTCGTCTGTGAGTGTCTTCCCGAATGGAATATCCTCTCGGTCGAACTGCGCAATCGTTGTCTTCACAAGGATAAAAGCGGCCGAGCATCTATTGATGATTTCGGTCGCGACTTCACGACAGGAGAAAGCCGCCGCTACATGAAGTGGTCCAGATTAAGCTTCTTGTCAGTCTTCTTAGGCTGGGCGGCAGTTTTCGCCTCGCGCTTAGTCTCATAGTCATTGTTGAGAAAAGAAGACTGCTGAACGCCCGATACGAGCGACTTCTCGTCCCAGCCGAAAGAGTCGGTCACGCGCGCGATGGTCGCAGCAAGCCTCGTTGCGTAATACCTGTGATCGGGCTTCCCGCTGAACGGCCTGCCCTCAATCCAAGGCTCGAACTGTTGGGGGGAGGCTCGGCTGTTGGTCACGACCCATGAGACCTTCATACCGGGGACGACCTCGTACCCGAGCTCCTTGAGCTTCTTGAAGACGCGCACATTAATCATGCTCTCACTGGCCTTATACTGGCTCTCCTCTCGGACGGAGCGAGATATGACGAGCCTAGAAGGGTCGATGTTGCCCTTCATAAGGTCGTCGATGACGTCCCTTGTGTACGTGACCGCGCCCTGGTTGTCCCCGTCGAGGACCATCTCGAAGACCTTGGAGAGCACCTCGCTCTGGAGGTCGAACGAATCGGTCCTCCGCATCTCGTAGCCTCTGACGATCAGCTCCTGCCTAGGCCAGACCATGCGGCCAACATATCTCTTCTTCATGCCGTGCGAGAAGAACGGCTCCATGATCTTCTCGAACTCGAGTACAATGCTGCCGG
Source organism: Thermoplasmata archaeon (assembly GCA_049273895.1). Taxonomy (GTDB): domain Archaea; phylum Thermoplasmatota; class Thermoplasmata; order UBA10834; family UBA10834; genus COMBO-56-21. The sequence goes on along the minus strand of JBASRQ010000168.1, from coordinate 13,781 downwards.
AGGAGAACCTCTCGGCGATCTCCTGGCCGAGCTTCACGCTGTCCTCCAGATTCGGGTGGGGAGACAGGAAGAATACCGAGTCGGTGTCGGAATAGATGACCTTCAGATTCTCCGCCTCGAGCTTCTTGATGAGGTCCTTGGTGGCCTCCCGGGCGAAGGCCGTGATGCTTGCGCCGATCTTCGGGTCGGTGAACCTGTAGAACGCGGATGCAAGCACGCCGTAGAATGAGTTCATGAGTATCTTGATCGCCTCCTGGAGGCCGTTGTAGTAGTCCTTCTCGTCCGATGTCTGAGCCTCCTTCATGGCTTTCTTCGTGGCCGCCCGCTCATCCATCAGCCTCAGAAGTATTCGGGGCAGAAGTCCCTCTCTGACACTCTTCTCGAGGAACCTAGCGCCTGTGGGCGAGACGATAGTACCTTTCGGATGGAGAGTCGTGAAGCAGATGTTCTTGGATATGATCATGCTCGGGTACATGCTTCGGAAATCAAGAGTCAGGACCCAGTGAAACAGACCGGATTGCATCTCGTGCACGTAGCCGCCTTCGATGGCCTCTGCATCCTCGCTCGACCGCGCCGTCATCGGGACGGCGACATGCTCTCTGTCAGCCTCTCGAATGAGGATTGAGTCGACCAGCTGAGATGTCGTGCCGTTCACGACATCGTCCAAGGGCAACATCGAAACGGTCGCGAGGTCCATACTCCTATGGAGTATGGCCACCTTCTCGAGGACCTTCATCGCGAGCATCGAGTCCTGCTCGCAGTATTTCATGACCTTCTCCTTGTCAGAAGCCCACTCGTCATCCATCTTCTTCGGGTCGACATCGTGCTTCTCCTCGCCTAGGAGTATCTTCGAAACGGCGTTCAGGGTCTCCTGCTTGGGTTTGAGTATCTTCTTGACCGCCCACCACGCGTCGATTATGATCCGACCCTCGGTCCACCAGAATCTGTTGTTGTACTGCGAGAGCGATCCGGGATACCTCCCCCAATAGGGTTCCGGCATCCTCAGAGCCCGCGCTCGCTGGAGTATCTGCGGAATGTCGAACCCGTCGATGTTGTAGCCGGTTATGACGTCGGGGTCGGTCTCCTCGATGAACCTGGTGAAGTCCTCGATCATCTTCTTCTCGCCGCCAGGTCCGTCGCCGGGGAAGTGCCTCCCCTCGGTCTTGTCCCCCTTCTTGACGATGCAGCAGATGCAGAATATCTTCGGCTCCTTGAGGCTCGTCTCAACATCGAAGCTCAGTATGGTGAGCTTCGGCCTAAACGCCTTGATTGGCTCGAACCGCTCGGCCTTCACCACGACGTCCGTTCGATATGTCTTGTCTTTGAGCTCCTCGCCGACGACCCTGACGCACGAGCCGATGCCCATGTCATAGACGAATCTGAAGTGGAACGGTATATCGGCTGCCAGAACCACAGCCCGCGGCATGATCGTCTTTCTGATGTCAGGGACGAGCCAGGGATAGGTGGCGACGACCTTCCTGCACCTCTTTGACTCGCCTTTGTAGAGAAGCTCCGCATCCTCGAGCCTCTTCACTCTCTCATCATTCTTGAGCATCTCGACGACATCGTTGAGGACTTCTTTCGAATCGGGCTCGACGAAGAAGAAGTAAGGCTCGAATCCGATGTACTTCACGGCAACTGATTGCCCGTCCTGGGTCTTGCCATAGAGATGGATCGCCAGGTCTCCTTCCATCTTCTTGTACGAGGCGCCGATAAGCCGAATATCCCACGATCGCATCGAAATCAAGCTCTTGCGACTATCTTGATCACGTCGCCATCCTTGAGGATGTGATCGTGACCTATCGTCATGTGGGTCTTTCCGTCAACCGCCCTAATGAAGTTATCACCCAGGTCCGTGTGGACTTTGTAGGCCAGGTCCTTGGCATTCGAGCCCCGTCGCATGAGATAGGCGTCCGGCAGGATGCGCTCCTGCTTGTCCATCCACTTGTGCTCGTCCTCGACGGGGTAGATGATTATCATGTCGAGGACCTTGAACACGACATCCTCAAGAACCTGCTGAACACCCGTCGTTCCGTGCGCCTTCAGCCAATCGCCCATCTTGCTGCAAGCCGCAATCTGCTTCTCGTTAAGCTTCGACTTGTCCTTGAACTCGAAGTGGTCATTTCCCGGAACATAGTCGACAAGCCCAGCCTTTGAGGCACGCCTGAGAGCCAGCTCGTACTCGGCGCTCGTCGGCACGACGGGATAGCCAGTCGCCCCAAGCTTCTCGATGTTCTCGGGAGGCGCGATGTCCGCCTTGTTCGCGGCTATGATCATCGGCTTCGCGATCTTCTGTAGCTCCTGACAGAACCGGAGAAGGTCCTGATCGCCCCAGAGGGTAGCGTCCGCCTCCGCAGGGGTATGTCTGAATGCCGCCAGTATCTGATTCTCGGTGATGGACAGTCCTGTGAGTTTCTCGTGGAGAGCCTTCTCGATCTTGGTACCGGTCAGCTTCGATTGCTTGGCGATCTTCACGAAGTTCTTCTCCAGAATCCCGAAAATCCAGTATGATATTTCCTTCTCAAGGAAATTGACGTCGAGAACCGGATCGTGGTCCCCGATGCCAACGGGGTTTCCCTCGAAGTCCGTCCCTCCGCTCGCGTCGACCACATGTATGAACGCGTCGGCCTGTCTCAGGTCGTCTAGGAACTTGTTGCCGAGCCCACGGCCCTCGTGGGCGTCTGGCACCAGGCCTGCGACATCAAGCACCTCGATCGGCACGAATCGAGTGCCATTGTCGCAAGGAGCGTTGTTCGGGTTGCACTGCTTTCCAAACGCCACGTGAGGGCACTGCCCACGCACGTATCCCACACCTTTGTTCGCCTCGATGGTCGTGAACGGGTACGATGCGATCTGCGCGGTTGCAAGAGTCAGAGCTGAGAAGAAGGTGGATTTCCCGACGTTGGGCTTTCCCACAATGCCGACAAGCACGATACTCCCCCATAGGCCCAATGAGGATATGAATAGAAAAAGGACTCGGTGCTCGAGCCAGCACATCTTCCATAATCCCGATGCGAAGTCAAGAGCTTTATATCGCAATGCAATTGCGCCCACCGATGGAAACTGCTTTGGTCCTTTGCGAGGGTTCTTTCAACCGAGCATTCGGAAAGACTGCCGCAGGACTCGTTAGACACTCTATCAGGTTCAAGATTCTTGGCATCCTCGACAGCACGATGGCCGGTAAGGACGCCGGCGAGGTCCTCGACGGTAGGAAGGTCGGGATTCCTATCTTCTCGTCCGTGAAGGACGCTCTCTCAAAGCTTCCGAAAAAGCCAGATTACCTCATCGTCGGGGTCGCCACCGTGGGCGGAATGTTGCCGAGAGTATTCAGGCCTGCGTTGAGAGAGGCCATCAAGAACAGGATCAACATCATCTCTGGGCTGCACGAGTGGTTGGCAATCGATCCGGAGCTCAGCGCTCTTGCGGAGAAGCATGCGGTGACTATCACTGACATCCGTAAGGAGCCCCCTCTGGAGAAGATGCACTATTACAGGAACCTCGCCTCGAAGATGAAGGCAGTGAGGATCCCGGTTCTCGGTACTGACGCCGCATGTGGGAAACGAACGACCGCAATCATTCTGACGAAGGAGCTGAACGGGAGGGGCATCAAGACGAGTTTCGTCGCCACTGGCCAGACAGGGTTGCTCCAGGGCTCCAAGTTCGGTATACCTTTGGACGCGATCAGGGGCGACTACGTTGTCGGCGAACTCGAGAATGCGATCGACAAGGCCAACAGGACCGAGCACCCGAAGGTCATAGTGGTCGAGGGTCAGGGTGCGCTCAGCCATCCTGCTTACGTAACCGGCTCGAGAGCAATAGCTGCGGCCTCCGCTCCGAACACGGTCGTGCTGCAGCACGCACCCGCTCGGAAGTGGAGAACCTATCACGAAACCGAACTTCACCTTCCCAATGGCAACATCGACCGTGAGATTGAGCTCATTAGAGTCTACGCGGGTTGCGATGTGATTGGCATCACCATCAATCACGCTGACATGACACGGGAAGAGGTTGAGAAGACCATCGCAGAGTACGAGGCCAAATACGGCATCCCCGCCTGCGATCCGCTCGTGGACGGAACTGGCAAGATCGCGAATGCGATCATCGAGCGGTTCTTCCCGAAGACGAAGAGACTCTGAGCTCGAGCAACGCATCTGTCAATTCGCCTATCATATCGGGTGTCAGTTCCTCGGCCCTCCTCGAGGCATAGGGCAGCTTCTCGAGCAGACTCTTCTCCGCTGACCCGACGATCGATGCGACTGCAGGGTCGGCCAGAAGCGAGTTCATGATCTGCTTCCTGCGGTGCGAGAAGATCGCCTTTGTCACATTGAAGAATGCGACATCGTCCCGCACTTCGAAAGGCGGCTTCTTGGGCACGAGCCGCACAACACAAGAATCGACCTTGGGCTGAGGCCAGAACGCATGTGGAGGCACGTTGAGAAGAATCTCGCAGTCCGCTCGGTAGTACACCCCGACCGAGAGCCTGCCGTACTCTTGTGACCGAGGCTTCGCCACCATTCTCTCAGCGAACTCGCGCTGCAGCATCAGAACGGCGACGTCGAAACCCATCTCGAGCAACTTGAATGTGATCGGAGAGGAGATTTGGTAGGGCAAATTCGAGACGACCTTGTTGAACTCCGGCAGGAAGGCCTTCACAGCGTCCGCCTGAATCAGCTGCAGCCTCTGCCCGAACCTCCTCGCGAGAAACCTGCAGAATTCAGCGTCCTGCTCGACCGCAACAACCTTCGCCCCGGTCTTCAGCAGCTCATCCGTCAGGTTCCCGAGTCCAGGGCCTATCTCAAGCACGGTATCTTCTTGAGAGAGGTTGGCAAAACCGACCTGTCGCCTCACAACGGAATCGTCCAGCAGGAAGTTCTGGCCGAGCCTCTTGTTGGCCTTCTTGCCGACGGACTCGAGGACGGCTCTGACCTCCTCTGCTCTCATGTCGGCTCATCTCGCCACGAACAGGCGGTACTTCTCCTCGGGATTCTGCAGCTCCGCCTCGATCCTCTGGGCGACATGCTTCTCTATCTGGTGGGCCAAGGGAACGCGCGCGGAGATGTCGGAGAAGTCCTTGAATGGCCCCTTCTTGCGTTCCTCGATTATGCCCCACATCGTCTTCTTGCCCAGGCCCGGCAACAGCTCGAGCATGTGGAATCTGGTGGTGATGGCCTGAGCCTCGTTGAAGAACTGGACGAAGCGCTGCTCGTGCGACTTGATGATCTGCGAGATGACGAACGGGAGTTCGCTTTGGGCCGCGTTCGTCAGTTCCTGGTAGCTTATGCGCTTCTTCACGTGGAGGATCTCCTGCCTGAGGTCGAGGTCCTTGCCGATGTAGACCCGATCGCCCGTGTTGAGGGTCACGCCCTGCTTCGGCACCAGCTCGAAGATCTTGAACTGATCCTCCCCCAGAGCGAACGCTACCGGCTCCCGTTTGAACATCTTCTCATCAGGAAGCCCTTGGGGCAGGTAATCTAGTATCCGAGCGTAGTCCTCCACAACAATCCCCCGAGCTCTCTAGAGATACTTCTCTACGACGCTAAGTATCTTTTCGATGTCCTTTTTCTCGACGCTAGCCCGCTCTTTGGAGAAAATCAATCGGACATCGTCCGCGGTCGACGGCATTATGTCGGCGATCTTCACGGCGTTGATCTCGGACACGAATCCGAGCTCAGTAAGCTCCTTCACCAGCTTCTTGACCTTCTTGGAGTCGATCCTCGAGAACTTCTGGGCGTGCTCGAGCGCGAGCTTCTGCTCAGCTGTGAGCTCGCTTTCAATCTGCCGCTCTGTGATTATGTCCTTGACCTCTGCCAGTGAGACTATCTTCTTGTCTTCCATTAAGAACACCGTTGGGGATCACTTGGACTTCCTGAGGTGCTCTGGCCTCACGATGATCTGCTTCAACTTGCCGCCCATGCGTACGTCGAGCATGTATGATCTTCCCTGCATGCGAACCACGGTGCCAGTCCTGCCGTGGAACCTTACGTGCGGCTGGCCCTTGTGAATGCTCGGGTCGATGTTGACGCTAGCCTTCTCACCGATCTCGAACGATTGGAACTGCCTGGTGATGGGAGAGAGTCCTCTGTCTCGAGAGCGCTTCTGCATGACGTATCTTGTCCGGCGCCTGTAGCCCTTGGAGGCCTTCACCATGACTCTACTCCCCTTTATCTCCGATCGCTATGACGTCCAGCTCGAGCACCTCGCAGGGCACACCGACGATGCCCGCGACATTGGGCTGCGTCCTTCCCTCGTCGCCATGCATCAGCTCCTTGATGTATGTGCCGCTGTCGGTTTCAACGACGAACACCGCCTCCCGCCCAACGACCGATTCGACTTCTATCCTTCTAACGGTCCTCACGCGTTCGAGGTCAGCCCGTCGATGAGCTACCCTGTTTGGAGTCTGCTGACTTATAGACTTTCCGGCCAATGATGTCACTACTTCATTAAGCTTTCCGTGGTCAAAATCTGCCTGGAAACGCACAACGACCCTGTAGGTCTTGGGATGGGTGGACTCCTTGATGGCCCGCATCTCAGCGCGATTGGACATGCGGAGGCCCTCCACCTCGACAACGCCCTTCCCGGCATCGTTGATCTCTCGCTGAATGGCCTCTAGATCGATGGTCCTCTTCATGGGCTTACGGACCTCGACAACAAACGGCCTCCCGTTGCCCAGCATCCGGGCGTCAATGTCTTCCCTTCCCATGCCGTGGAAGAAGTCCTCGGTCCCTTCAGCATGTCGCATCACGATCGGGCCTGTGTAGTCCTGAACGCTCATCTCGTACATCCTGCCCTTGCCGCCGCAGCGTGGGCAGCCCTTTCCCCTGCATTCGCGGCAGATCCATCTGGTCTGGGGAAGCTCTCTCGAGAGCTTCCTGTACCGTCCATACACGAACAAAGGCGCGACATCGAGCACAACGCGATCGAACCTCGTGTCGATCAGGAAAACCATTTCCGGGTTTGCGAAGTCAACAGTCTTGACGAGCTTCCCCTCGAGGACCTTGCCGATCTCCCGATTCATCTCGGATTTTATCGACTCGGTCTCCTTGGCGCCGACCTCAGTCCAGAAGGCCTCTTCCCGCTCGGTCAGCTCAGCGTCGATCTTCGTGCCCACGAGGAAGGTCTTGAACTCAAATTCGCCAGAGGCTCTCACCGCCAATTCCGCGAGCTTCTGCACTTCATCGAAGAGGCCACTGCAGACGTAGCACTCGTCCGGGCAGGCTGGAGGGCTGGGCCCACCAGGAATGGAAGACCGAACGATGGCTCCCCGTTGATCGTTCGAGAGCCCTCTGGACACGGATGCAAAGAGCCTTCCCAGGCAGTGGTTGCACAAGGGGCGCTGAAGCGCTCGCCCTGCGATCTCAAGCCTATCGGACATTGATGTGTGGGAGAGGACGCCGCCCGTGTATATATTGATTGCTCGTCAGAGCTGTGCCACGGCCATCCTCGAAAGGCAAATGATTCACCCAGCACCAAAACGAAGAAGACTGACCAGAAGGCTCAGATCCCGACGCACTCGAGCAGCTCTTTGCACGTGTTCCACAACGGCTTGTCGTCACCCCTCATGACAGTCTCAAGCCATTTTGGAACCAACGGCTTCAGGCCTGATATCGCGGCGTTCAGGTCGAATTCTGCAAGTGGAGAGTCATAGACCAGGTAGTTCACGAAGACAGGTTTGTTCTTCACCTTCTCTTCTTCGAGTGCGAAGAACAGTCTGACTCGCTCCTCGCCCTTCTGCACATAGGTCTCAGCGATGAGAGAATGACTTCTTCGGAACGTACCACCGAGACCGATCTGCGCTATGCCCTTGTAGTCGACCGTCTCGTTCAGGATCCACCTCATCTGTCCTTCATAGGTTCCGAGGACGAACTGAGTAGGCGAGAGGTTCAGTCTCTGGCCTGATTCGAGAGCCAGCCTTGTCCACAGTCTCAGGAATGCGTGAGCGAGGAGCTTCATGATCCTGTCGCGGTCCGTCTCTCCCTTTGACACGACCGGAGGGATCTGCGACATGTCAGCATCGATCATCTTTAAAAGGGTCTCGGCCATCAGACCGATATATTGTCAGCGGGGGTATTTCAATAGTGCTCACCGAGCGAGCGCTCAGAAACCCATGCCGTCGACTTTCAGCCGCGCCCTCCTCTTTTCCATGAAGTGGTAGACTGCCGCGTGCTCGCTGCCTGAAAGCAACATGTCGAGAGCCCTGCGCGCGACATCGATCTGCAGGCTGTCACCAATGATCGCCACAGTGTTGCCGTAGATTGACACATGAGCGCCCGTGAGCTCCTCGATTATCGCTCTGGTCTTTCCCCGGGTTCCGATGACACGCGCGCGCATGCGTATGACATGCTCGTGCTTCTTTCCCACATAGTCCCGAATGTCCAGCAGCTCGAAGAAGTAGTCATCGCGCAGGAGCTTCAAGGCCTTCACCGGCGAGAATCCTCTGCCAATCGCAGTCACGACATTGTTCACCGCAAGTGCCATCGCCGGGTCCTTCGCATGCGAGTAGTCTATCTGGATGTCGCCCTCTTCCGAGTCGATCGAAATCCTCACTCCGGTGAGCTTCTCGATCCTCTCTTTTATCTCACCGTTCTTCCCGATTAGAACACCGACCCTCTCGGTCGGTATCCTGAGGGCCTGCATCATGTCTTCCTTATCTCCTCGAGCTCCCTGGCGACGTCGATGTCTATCTTGTACTTTCTGAAATACCTTGCCACGTTGCGGACATCCCGTTCCAACCATTCCTCTGCATGCGGGTGGGCCAGCATGACTGCCTGACCCACATCTATGATCACGGGCTCGGAATCGAGCATCAATATGTTGAACTCGCTCATGTCGCTGTGGACGAGCTTCGCCTTCTGGTAGGCGAGCTTGAGATAGCCAAGAATCTTCCGCGCAACGGGCTCGGGATCATCCAGAAAGACGTTCCTGAGTTCACGAGCGGGCTCGACCTCGTCGCCGATGTACTCCATCACGACTATGTTCTGGTGGCGAGCGATGGGCTTGGGCACTCTCACGCCCACCCTGTAGAGAAGCTGCAGGTTCCAGTACTCCTTGTGGGCCCAGGACAAGATCAGCTTCCTCTTGTTGTTCTGGACCCCTCCGAATCTGGGGTCTCCGTGAACGTACTTTGCCATATCTCTGAATGTGGAAGTAGAGGTGCGGTAGATCTTGACGGCCAGAAGTTCTCCCTTCGAATTGCTCGCCCTGAAGACATTGCCCTCTTTCCCAGTGGAAATAGGAAAGTCCAGCTTATCGATGATTCCGTCAGAGAAGAGTTTGTAGATGCGCATCAGGTTCTGCTGGTCAAACACCTCGTCATAGGACTTTCTGTCTTTGGAGTCCTTCTTGCGAATGCGCCACTGGTCAATCTCGCGTTCGAAAGCATGATAATCGTCAGTGCGCGGCACAGAACACACCGGTCTTCAAAAGACGTCGATCGACTTGGGGATCATCTTCTTCCTGCTGAGGTACATCGCCTGGGTCTTCGTGTACCTGTACTGGATGTTCGCCTTCTCGTCTTGGAAATCCCACGGCTGCACGATCACGAGATCCCCCTCGCGAATCCACATCCGCTTCTTGATCTTTCCCGGGATGCGCCCCATGCGATACTTGCCGTCGGCGCACATTATCTTGATCCTGGAGGCGCCCAGGAGCTGGTCCGCTATCCCGAACATCTCGCCCTCCTTCTTGCGCGGAAGGCGCACCCTGACGAACTCGGGCTCACCGTCCGGGCCTATCTCCGGCTCCTCTTCCCGCTGTCTGTATGGCAAGTAGCTCTCCTGTGTGCTGGCTAGTATTATGTTTGGCCTACTTAAGGCTAGTGGGGCGTGAAATGACGAGCCAGATGGTTCAAGAAACGCTCCAACAACATCTCGCAGAATCCTCATTCATGTCCAAAATCGGACGCCTCAATTCGCAGCACGTTGCCGCCGTGTCATCACTGCCATATACGCAGAACCGATTCGAAAGCCTAGAGGCGGCAGACCATGGAAGGTGCTGCTCAAGCAAACGGAAAGGACAAAATCCTGCTCGCATACTCAGGCGGCCTGGACAGTATCTGGAAATGCCGCCGCCAGCCGAGAAGCATTATATATTCTCAGTTCATAGGGCCGAAAAGCAGCACCGTAGCAAACTTGCTCCCGTAGTGTAGTCCGGTCAATCATTCCAGCCTTTCGAGCTGGATACCCGGGTTCAAATCCCGGCGGGAGCACTTATCATTTCGGCATACGATATCCAAAGCGGTGAGAGGACTATGCCTAATCTGACCGTGAGCGAGATCGGGAGGAGACTGACGAGAGCCGGTAGACTGAAGACCCGGCCCGTCTGCATCTATGGGGCGGAGGTTCCGCCCAAGGATGCGATTCGGACGACTGCTGTGAGTTCGTGCGTGGCGAAGGCCATTCTGAAGCTATCTGTTGTCCGTGCGACCCCGCCCATCTGCATCGGGAAGGATACACTCGAAGGATGCTGCGGAGGCGGAGCCTCTTATTTCGGATTCAGAGGGCTCGACCCTGGAATCAAGTATTTCGTGTCGTATGGCTCGAAAGACTTCAGGAATGGAGCTGCTGAGTACCTGAGAGCCACGCCAGAGCTGGTCGAAGAAAGCGGACGCGTGCTTGGGAAGATCACTCCTCCGGGAAGATACATTGTGATCAGGGCCTGCGCGGATCTTGCAGGAGAGGACCCAGGTGTTCGTTCGGTTCTGTGTTTTGCCGGTGCAGAGCAGATCCGAAACCTCTGCGGGCTTGTTCATTTCCGCAGCCGCGACCAGTTCAACGAGATAGTCGTTCCTCAAGGTGCTTCGTGTGCGTCGTTCGTTACATTTGCAGCTGGGATGGCGGAAGGAGCGCCGAAGAATGCCGTTTTCTTGGGACCTTGCGACCCCACAGGCAACTCATGGTTCCCACCCGACATGATGTCAATGGCGATTCCCATCAAAATAGCCAAGCGCATGTGCGAGGATCTCGAGGACTCGTTCGTCGTGAAGAGGCCGCATGTCGCCTATCCAGCGAGGAGAACCAAACTGAAGGCCCCGAGGAAAAACTAAAGCACCTGGCTCATCTCGCGCTCAATCAGAGAGAAGTCCTTTGAATCCATCGTAGCATCATCGACGGGTATGAGCAGATAGCCTTTGTCGAGCACAACCTGCTCGTTGATCAGTTGGATGAACCGCAGGACGCTCTTGAAGTCGTTCTGGGTCGTGAGATACTCCAGGCCTTCGATTATGACGGCTCCGCTCTCGCCCTTCGCCAAGAATTCCCTGATCGCAGAAGCAAGGTGGGCCAAGTTGTTAGGTGAAACATATTCGACGTCGCCCGACTCCCGAGGCACCTGGGCGGTTTCTGTTTTCGTCAGCCAGAGCGACTCTGCCTGGAATTTGTATTTCAGCTTCAATTGGTCCGGATGGGTCCTGGATATGCAAAGGCCCCTGCCCCCTTGCGAGACGAGGCTCGTGAACAGGGCGAAGCTCTTCTCAGGCCTCTCCTCCTTGACCACATAGCTCCATCCAGGAAGGAGTTGAACAGGCTGGGGAGGTTGCGGGGCCGCCGAGGCCGCGTCCTGAATCGACAACTTCTTGCCAAGAGCGCGCTCAAGTTCGTCGACCTTCTGCTGCACTCTCTGGAAAATCATCGACCGCTTGGTCTTCGCCATTATCTGAAGCTCACGGGACGTGTACCCTTTCTGGGAGAGCTTGATCATCTCCTCCCAAGCTTCCTGAAGACCCTCTTGGAAACCCTTGATGAAACCTCTGGCGGAGTCCTCTTCGCTGGTCATTCTCCCATCCGCTTCCCGCAACCTTCCTTATGGGATGGCCAGACTAATAACCTTTTGCGGCACAGAAGTATGCTCACAAAAACTATTACCATGACTCATTATCCGAGTGCGACTGCAACATGAGCAAGAAAAAAGGGATGCCCAGACTCAGAGTCAAGGCGAGAATCGCATCAAAGGTCATGGAGAAGGATCTGATTGCGAAGGCCAAGATGCTCATGGAGGACCCTGAGCTGATCCTTCCTGAGTGTGCTGAGGACTGCGGGTCATGCCCATTCAGAAAGACCAGGGCGCGTCTGGAGAAGATCGCAAGATATAAGGACGACCCCAACAAGCTCGCGAAATTCGCCAAGAGCGGTGACAAGCTCGCCCGGGCGTACGCGGCTACAATAGCGCTCGCACACGAGAACAAGGCACCGTACCTCGCGACTTCAACCTATCCCGCGGGAACAATCACATACGCGCTCAGAGGGAAGACCCCGCGCGAGAAGCTGATCGGTGTCCAGAACTTCGATTCCTCCAAGTGGCGGGTGCTGAGCGTTCTCGACCTGGTCAACAAGAAAGGTTTGCACTTCTACTCGTACGGGGACAACTTCGTCTGCACCGGAAGATACTCGAGGCCTCCGCAGGAATACGTCAAGCTCGCAGCTGAGTCGGTCGGGGCGGGCAAACTAGACGGAGACACGTTTTCATGTCCTCACAACCCCGCCTCGATTGACCATATGAAGTTCGACTGGGTCAGCGCGGGAAAGAAGGTGCTCATATGCGACCAGTGCACTGCCAAGCTCAAGAACACGCTCAGGAAGCTTGCCGAGGGAATGGCCGTGCCAAAGGTCCTGAGCGAGTTCGACATATCGATTGTCAGGCCGCTGGAAAACGCTGCAGGTGACGGCGATTGCGGCGACATGCTGAACAAACCGATTGGCGAAGAGTTGCTGGAGAAGTACTCATCTGGACAGTTGAGCAACAAGGACCTGATCGAACAGCACATGGCGAGCGTGCACGAGTCGCTCTCAGACGTGATGAATAGGATCTATGTCAAAGGAGACAAGTGCTTCGGCAGTGACATGGACGCTTTCGTCAACGAGATGTCCGAAGACGAGGTCGAGAGGAAGGTCATCAAGGGGATCCTAGCAGAAGTCGAGCACCCGGTTGTGGTCGATCAAGGTGACTCGGTCAACAAGCTGCTTTCGGAATACTGGTCCCTGCACGGGAAGGACGCGCTCGCGGCCGTCGTCTCCGAAGAACTGTCGGACAAGTTCTACAAAGACGACGATGAATCGAGGACTTCACCCCTCAAGGTCATTCGCAACGCGTTGAAAGTCGCTGACCACGACGCGGTTGTGTCCCAAATCCCGAAGTACACCAAGATGTCGGCCTACGGCGCTTTCGCTGACAGGGTAGTGAGGGCTTTCAAGACCGGCGGCCAGTCAGCGGCGCTGTCGGCATTGGACGCGGAGAAATCGAACGACCACCGGATCAGGTCGATGACGCACGCATTCTACCTCGCTCTGGGCGTGACCAGCCAGTCGTGGAAGTTCACCGACGAGGAGAGGGAATACGGCAAGCATCTCCAAACGTTTGCCAAGAGGCTGCTGGAGAGCTCGGAGACAGAGGATCATCACGGAGCGTTTACCACATTCCTCAGAGAGGCCGGGAGCTCGGAGGACGTCAAGAGGGTTTGACGATCCTCGCATCGATGACCACGTGCGAAACCCCTGGCGCGTACGACTTGATCTCCTTCATCCTCATGATGTCCACCTTGCCTCCCGCGGCGCTTGCTAGTATTCGCTGGACCGGCCTGTTGGGCAGAAGCTCGTTCGGACAGGTCTCGTGATAGTGGATGATACCTCCGCTCTTGAGCAGGCGAATAGCAGTGGGAAGGTACTCGTGGGTTGTTTTGACATAGCCCATCACCACTCTATCCGCGATGCCCTCGCCCGCCAAGTCCCTGTTGTCGCCCAGAACTGGTTTCACTATCCTTGACACCTGATTCAGCGCGACGTTCTCCTCGA
>JBASRQ010000153.1:0-3446 GCA_049273895.1 Thermoplasmata archaeon | reverse complement strand
GTGAAAAGCAGAAAAGGATGGAAAGGGAAATAGTTTTCCACATCCAGAATCTGGCACGTAACAGTTCTAGCCGCTCGAATCGCTCGACAGACAATACCCTCGTCCGTCCCCCCAAACCTTTTCCTTTCTTCTGTTCAAAGTGCTCCCGGATTGGACGGCAGGATTACCACAAACAACAACACACCTAGCGCAAATATGACAACCAAACCAACAGCGCTGAGCATCATGCACATCTTTCCTACGCGCTTGTATTCAGGCTTCGCATTCGTGTAGACTATTGTACCAGCCACAGAACCTAGTGCTGGAATGCATATCGAGAGCAAGTAGAGAACTGCCCTAATCCCGGTGCTGACATGAGCTTCTGGTACTGTAGCACGAGTCTGGGTTCCGTAGATGGCACCGGAGAATGCTGACAGGTTCATCCTACGGAAAAAGTATTCTTCTGTCGCATGCTCTGGCACTTCGCTCTCAGGTCTTGTCAATGCACGTCCTCGCGACAAGTCATATATCATCATACCCACGCCAACTGCGACCACGATGTAACAATTGGTCTCAACAGATAGAAAGAAATCCCGTTCTCCATAATAATGACTACCAGAAGCACCAGTTACCATTCGCGACAACGCTACTACGCTCACTCCTACGATAATCAAAATAGTCGCTAGAGCAAGGTTAGACTGCTTCATACTGCCTTCCTGCGGGTAGGCGCTGGCGCTGACGATGTTCCGGCATTCTGTGCCTTCACCTGTTCATACTGATAGCCAGGAGCCACTAATTTTCCGCACATTTGACAAAATCTGGCGGCCTCAGGATTCCTGCCTCCACAGCTGGAATACTTCATGCCATTCCCCTCTGGCGGGTATCGCCTTTCCTCCCCTATGGGCTTTTCCGAGGCTCGTGGTGGACCCTGTGGGATTGTAACCCGAGCATGGCCAGACAAATAGTTTTGCGATACCCTCAAAACCGCGTAACGCATCATGCGACTATCGTACTGACTGGCTTCTTGAGTTGACGGGTCAAATAAGCAGTTATCATCTCCGCAAATCGACTCGGCAACACCTCACCACTGAGACATCTGCTCAATGCCTCAGTTAGTTCGCCTGGCAATGCCTGATCCAGCTCAAGCTTCGGGCAAACAAAGCCTATCGGACCATGCGGAAGAACGGATGCCTGCTCCGCGAAGATCTCCTCATCGTCTGGGCAATCGTAGCGATCCCTCATGTTCACGGATGTGCTTTTGTGCCCCTGTAGCGAGTTTGTGGCTGCATAGGACAGCCCAGCCCGTCTGCATATTGTGCTCACCCAATGTCGCAGATCGACAGGCCTCAGATTCTCGAGCAAGTGCTTCGCCCGGAACCTGCGCCATTGGGCCGAGAAGTTGTTTGCATTCATTCCAGCGTTGCGTTCCAAGGTTCCGTCTGGTTTTCGATGAGGGAATATCGGGTCTTCGGGCAGCGCACCTGGCACACTCTTCTTTAGATTCATCAGAGCCTCACTGATGTCTAGTGGCAGTCGTGCTTTCACCGGGGTCATCCTCTTGTTGCCCGGCTCGCGACCGCTCGTTGCTATTGCGTCCGGTTTGCCGTCCTGTCCGAATCTGACATGCTTCCACCGGAACAAGCACACGTGTGATGGCCGCACACCCAGCTGAAAAACCGTGAGCACCAGAGCTTTCAATAATGCATCTTCCTCTCGCTCGATCGCTTTCAGCCAAGGCAACACGTCTGAGTCCCGGGGGCTCTGTCGTCTCTGAACTTCTGGTAGCTCACCGAGATGTCTGCGCGAAACTGGGTAGGGCAAGTTCAGGCCTTCTGTCCAGACACATTTGAGGCTGGCGTTGCACGTTTTCCGTGAGGGTGCGGACACCTGCCCGAGTAGATAGCGAAGGAGTAGCTCCTGCCCCTTCCTACCCGCAAGTTGACGCTTAGTGTATCGTTCGAGTTCTACAGCCTCGGCGAATCTCCGAAAGGTCCTCTCATATCTCTTCGGCGTGGTCCCTCTCAGCCGCATTCCAGCCAGCTTCATGAAGTCCTCAATGATGGGATCCACATTCACGGGTGAATCGCCATCTGTAAACTGAGGCTCACCAACTGATCCGCCGTCTTCCCCGAGCGGGGTTGTGTTCTCGGGTTCATGCTTACCATCTAGCGATGAGGGTTCCCCATCCTCATCGCCAGAGGGGGTATTGGTGGCTGGCAACGTAAATCTATCGGACATTTTCTAGGCTAGACAGAATCTAGGAGGATTCCTTCGAGCCTTTCACCCCCTCGTTTTTGAGACGCATGAATAGGGTCTGATGGGAGACGCCGAGTAGCCGGGCGATCTTCCGATAACCTAGTCCCTGAGCCTTGAGTTCATGCGCCCTCCGCATATCAATGAGCTTCAGGGGTCGGCCCAGTCGCTTGCCCTGCGCCCTTGCTCTTGCGAGTCCAGCCTTGGTTCTGTCTCTTATGAGTTCTCGCTCGAACTCCGCGACGCCCGCAAGTACATTCAGGAGCAGCTTCCCTGTGGGCGTGTTCGTCGAGATCGCCTGGTCCGAGCACTCGAACTTGACGCCCCTCCCGTCGAGTTCGCTGAGGATGCTGTAGAGGTTGGACACGGAGCGGGCGAGGCGGTCCACCTTCACACACAAGACGAGGGAGAACCTGCGGGCACGAGCGTCTGCCATCATTCGGTCGAGCTGGGGCCTGTTGGCGTCCGCGCCCGAGGCCATGTCCATGTACTCATGGTAGATCTCCCATCCACGGTCGGCGGCATGGGCTCGGAGGCGAATGAGCTGGTTCTCAGGAGTTCAAATCCCCTTCGGTTCACCCTAGCATGAGAAGCCCTTAAGGCATCAAGAAGGATTCATGCATGCGAAAATGGCGACGTCAGATGAGATACCGAGAATTGCCAGACTACTGGAGGCGCGTAAGCATCAGTATGACTACTGCTCGCTTTCCCTTGCGTTGACTCCCACAGACACCAAGCCGATGCTTCTTCGAGGTGCGATTAGGTTTGCCAAGAATCCTCGACCCCAAGAAGGTAGTCTGGAATATGACTCGCTGATTTTGCAGCGGTGGTGCATGTCTCCTGAAGAAGGCCTTTCTCTTGTCACCAACCTTCATTCCGGCGAGCTTGCGGACTCCTCGAGGTTCAGAATTCAGAAACCATATGATTCGGTTGTGCGCTACGAGTCGTATCCCAATCTACCGAATAGATCGAATTCTCCTGAAATCGGAGATGAATGGCCAGCAGTCGTCTATGTGGTAAAGTACGCCCAGCAGACAGCAAATGATCCCAGGGGACCGTTGTTGAAACCCGGCCTGCCAGTAGCATCTGATCCAAGGCGGCTGATAGGGAAATGGCTTGGTGTCAACGCTGATGCTTTGGATTGCCGCAATGGTGTCGTGGTCATTTTGCCAGACTTCAGGGCAAGAATCAGCGGAGTGAGAATAGGTGAGGAA
>JBASRQ010000148.1:0-3077 GCA_049273895.1 Thermoplasmata archaeon | reverse complement strand
GTTGTCGCGCTGTGACTTATCCGAATCCTTTGTTTTTCCTCTTTGCCGACTGTGAACTTGTGCTCTACCATTTCCCCCCCCAGCCGAATCGCTCGTGATTCCCTATGGGAGTTCCTAAGATGAAGCTCAAATCCCTTTCTTCTTTCGTTCCTGCGCCGGCGTGACTATCCGCGGAGTCCGAGGGATCATACTTCCACAGCCTGCACAGAATCTCTTGCCTTCGGGGTTATTGAACCCACAACTCGGACATTCCACCAGACCCAATCTTGCCTGGGATGACCCACCGAGACTTCCGCCGCAATTGGAACAGGACTTCTGGCCTTCAGCATTCTCGGCCCCACAATTCGGACACTTCATTGCCATTTCTCCACTATCAGTCGTTCTTCCTATGTTTTTCTGCTCGAACTTCCCTTCCGATGCCTGCTGATTCTCTCCTTGACATTTCGGTTCTTGCTTCTTGGTGACTTAAGATATGAGATCATCACACCCCCCTTGCCATTTACTTATGCCACTTCTTCCCTATGGTCTTTCCTGACCGTGAGGCGCCATCATCCTTTCCCTTTGTTGAGGGCCTCTTCCCATACACGCCTTGTAGAGCTTCTGAATCCTCCAGCTGGCGTGCCAGTTGCCACTGATCTCCATTGCTGGGCTCTCGCCTGTTCAGACTTGACCTATACCATCGTCAGCGGTTACCGTCATATCGTGTAGCACCAGCATATGGTTCAACGACGAAGCGCATGATTTATGTCGCACTGGGTCAAATACGTGATTCTTCTTCGTCCATTACACGATGGGGATCTCTTGCGCACTTGTTCTTGTGAAAGGAGTGAAAGAATATGGAAAGAGAGTTCAGCGTGAAACTAGCGAACAGGTCCGGAGAGCTAGCGCGGGTGACAGAGATCCTGCAGAAGGATGGCGTGAACATACGCACAATCTCGACAGAGCCTCAAGCCGAGGTCGTAAGAATAGTGACTTCCGATCCCGAGAAGACCCGCAAAAGCCTCAGCCGATCCGACATGCAGTTTTCCGAGAGGAATCTGCTGGTGGCCAAGCTCGAGGACAAGCCCGGAGAGCTCGCACGAGTCTCGAGAGCGCTCGCCAAGGAAGGCATCAACATCGATGCCGCGTACATGCTCGACAAGGACTCGAGGCATGTGCATGTGGCGCTAGCTGTCAGCGACGAGAACAAGGCCCGGAACATCCTGAAGCTTTGATTCTGACTGATACTTAGCCAACAAACCCCTTTCCCTTCAGTTTTTTGCTGACGATGAGCTGTATTTGGACTCGGAAGTCTGGACATTTCTCAATCAGAGGATTGTTGCACCGAGCTAGACACCTTCTCCTTTTCGCCTCCTAATCGTTGTTTCCATTGAGAACGAAGATCAGCGCATCTTCTCAAGGAGGGGGAGGATCGTTGTGAAGAAATCCTCAGCTCGGTCAGCCCAATGCATTCTTTTATGTAGGCAGGTGTTTCGGGGGACAAGGAAGGACGGCTCCAAGAATCCAAACACATGAGGAGGATGAAGGTAGAGATGATGGATTCGGCCCTGCGCGAGGAGGTCAAAGGAGCTCTGGTTGTCGCACTTGGTGAGAGCAAGGTGCTCTGGAAGCCTGCCGATTTGCTTCCTTACGCAGCAGATAACTCCAGAATGAGACCCGAAGAAGTGCTCAAGCACCCTCCCGACCTCGTGGTCCTCCCTGAGTCTACGTCCGAGGTCCAAGCAGTCGTGAAGGTCGCGGCAGAGCACAAGATCCCTCTTATTCCAAAGGGCGGAGGATCCAACAGGACGGGCATGCTGATCCCCATCCACGGAGGCATCGTCATAGACACCATCAGGATGACCAAGGTGCTCGAGGTCAGCGTTCCGAACCTCTATGTGACAGTCCAGCCAGGAATCACGCTCAAGGAGCTGGAGGAGCATCTGGCGGGATACGGCCTCGCGTTGAACCAGGAGCAGGGCTCGTTCAAGGTGGCGACAATCGGTGGAGCCATCTCCACTGCTGGCTTCAGCAGAAAATACCAGAAATACGGCACCATCTCAGACCGGATAATGTCCCTCGAAGTTGTTCTTGCTGACGGGAGGGCGTTGCGAACAGGCCCGAAGGTCCTCTACACTTCCACAGGCTACAGGCTTCACCAGCTCTTCGTTGGCGCCGAAGGTACCCTGGGGATGATAACGGAGGCGACATTGCGGGTCGAGCCCATCCCCGAGTCGACCGAAGTGCTCTTGGGATTCTATGACGACATCTGGGTGGCCTATGAGGCCGCTCGCAGAATGACGGAGTCCGGCGTGACGTTCGTGGGCGCTGAGCTCCTCGAGCCAGCCGACCCTGAGACATATGGCGCGCCTCATGGAAAGATAGCGGCCTTCTGCGTATCCTTCGAGGGGACGAAAGGAGAGGTGGAAGCCGATGTCGAATATGTCAAAGGGATTGTCCGGGAGACTGGTGGTTTTCTTGCAGACGGAAGCGATGCGAAAAGGCTGTTTGACGAATTCACACTTCAGTGGTGCGGGGACAGAGCTCTCCTGGAGCCTGAAGATGAAACGACTGCTTATGTGCCGACGGAGAGAGTTAGAGAGTTCTACGACACGCTGTGGAATAGAATCATGCCGAAGTACGGCATGGGGCCGGTCCCCGGAAACAAGTACGGCATTGACATCGGTCGCTACAGCATGAGCTACTGTCGCTTTTGTATCCCCAAGGGGGAGCGCGGCTGGGAAGACTACAGGAGAGCGCTGGTCGAGGTCGCCAGCCTCGCCGTGGCGCTCGGTGGGTCAATCTCCAGCTGCACGGGTGTGGGCCTGAAAAACAAAGACGAACTCGTTCTTGAGTTCTCAGATGTGGCTCTGGAGACGATGTGGAAGATCAAGAGTGAATTAGATCCGGACAACATCGTGAACCCGGGAAAGAAGCTACCGACACGCAAGAGTGGCCGTCCAGCGAATGGGGTGGCTCAAGCCTAGCGTATGCTGGGAATCGTGTATGGACCCCCGAACAACTGCCTCTCTCACGATCAGAGGACAATTGCACCGAGATTGAATCATTTTTCTCTCTGCATCTTCTCGGTCGTGAGC
>JBASRQ010000144.1:0-2204 GCA_049273895.1 Thermoplasmata archaeon | reverse complement strand
CTCCTCACGTTGTCTATGTAGGACAATCTCTCCTGGACGTTCATGCCGTAATCCGACGCCTCCCTGAGGATCGGACCACACTTAAGAAGCGTGGAATTGACCCTCTCCATCTGCTGCGACTCGAGCTCCTTCTGGGCTTTTATGCGCCGGAGGTGCGCCCCATCGGTGGCTCTCTCAATCGACGCGAGAAGATCGACTGTGCGCCTGAATGCCCCGTCTTCGAAGGCCTTCCTGGCTTTCGCGAAATCGGCTTCTGCCGATGTCGTATCGGCCCCGAGATCCTTTGCCTCCGCTGCCGAGGCCCGCACAAGGTGGAACGAGTTCTCGATCTCGTTCTTTCGGATGTCCCTGGCAGTCTCTGCGCGTTCCCTCGCATCCTGCATGAATCTCTCATACTGAGCGAAATCAAACGCTTGCTTCGCGCTCGCAGCGATCTCGAGGTACTTTCGAGCCTCCTCTGTTCTAGTACCGAATGACTCGTAGTCCGCAAGGAGGTCCTTCAGCTCAGACTCGTCTCTCTCAGTGCCAGCAAGGAACGCGCTGTACGTCTTCCCGGCCAATTCCTCCAGATTCTCGAGAGCCTCTTCCCTCTGTCTGGGCGATCCGCCAATGAACGCCCGCTTTGCCGCCGCAAGAGCTGTTCGAAGACTCTGATCGAGCCTTCCCTTGTCATCTGGAATCTTGGCGAGCAGTTCGTCCGCGGCCCTTATCGAAGCCGCCGCTGAGTATACTTGGAACGTGCTGAAAGACTCTAGGCATTTCATGCGCGCTTCTCGGCTCTGTCGGATCGCATCGTTGAAATCGCCGACTATCATCCTGTTGAGCGCGCTTTCGGTCATCGAATCGACTTCGAAGAAGGATGGCTTCATCGTGAGCGCCTCATCTATGTGCCTCTCGACGTTCTTCTCATCGTCCACAGGCAGCTCGGCAGGTTCGACCGGCCTTTGGGCGATCCCCTCGATCTCCTTCCCGATCTCTCGGACCTCGGCTTCCTCCGCGGTCTGTGTGGGTTCGTTCTTCGCTTTGGCCAGCGCGTTTCTGACCTGTTGTTCAGTAAGCTTCTTGGCTCGGATCTTCTCGACGAAGTCCCGCTTGTATCTGCACGTGGACACGTCGATTCTGAATTCCGCCGCAACCGTCTTCAACTTCCAGATGGGCAATTCATCGAGGAAATGGCCAACATCCCGCGCCATGAGAATATCTCCGGAGAACATTCGCCTTATCAAAGTTAACACCCATAATGGTTTCGAACTACGATTAGAACGACAACGGTGCAACAAAACCTAAGTACAAGTGGGCTTATCGAACCTGCCAATGGACGCAGCCACAGAGAAGATCGCAATCGCGAGGCTGTCGGTTTATTCGAACACATCTCTTGTGATTCTTAAACTGATCGCATGGCCCCTGACGGGTTCGGTGGCCGTGCTTTCGGAGGCCCTCCACTCTGGGATAGATCTTTTGGCCGCTCTGATCGCCCGATATTCGGTGAAGAAGTCGGCTGAGCCCGCAGACACGGAACACCGATACGGCCACGGTAAGTACGAGAACCTCTCTGGCATGATCGAGGGCGCTCTGATATTCGTAGCCGCTGCCTGGATCATCTATGAGGCCGGCTGGAAGTTCTTCCATCCGAAGTTACCCGACATAATCTACGCCGGCATGATCATCATGGGCGTTTCTGCGGTTTTGAACTTCGCAGTCTCGAAGAAGCTCACTGAGGTGGCCAAGAGGACAGACTCGCTGGCGTTGGAAGCTGACGCATACCATCTCAGAACCGATGTTTGGACCTCTGCGGGTGTCTTCATCGCCCTCGGGCTCATTCAGCTGACCAAGATAGATTGGTTCGACCCGGCCGTCGCGATGGTTGTAGCGATGTTCATCATCCACGCGGCATACGACATCACCAGGCGGTCCGCAGAAGGCCTGGTGGACAAGAGCCTTCCCGAAGCGGAGATCAAGCTCATAGAGCGCATAATAGAGGAGCACCAGTCGGAGGTTCTGAACTTCCACAGGTTGAGGGCGAGGAAGATGGGCGCTGAGCGACAGATAGACTTGCACATGGTCGTTCCGAGAAATCTGAGTGTCAAGGAGGGACACGACCTCGTCGACGACCTTGAGCACGACATCAAGAAGGAGCTTCCGAAAAGCATCATCGTGATCCACATAGAGCCTTGCGATGCAAATTGCGAGACATGCAAGATGTC
>JBASRQ010000121.1:0-3508 GCA_049273895.1 Thermoplasmata archaeon | reverse complement strand
CTACGTTCCTGCTCGAGTCCACGGGGTCGACGAAGGTCAGAGGCTCAGGAAATTCCTTTCCCGGATATCCAGGCAGCTCGAGAGCCTCGCCTGCCTTCCAGTCCCTTGCAGACTCGAGCACCGCGCGGAAGCTCCCGAACCGCATGATCAATAGCTCGCACAGGTACCCGGAAAAGCCCTGGACCTTCGCTTCGGCGCCATAACACTCAATACCCTTCATGAATCTCTTGAGCAGGCGGACTTCGTCGGCCGAGCCCTTCTTCAGGTTCTTCTTCACGAACTCCGTGTGGAACGGCGTGCGGTCCACGGCGCTCATCTTCACTCGCGTGTCGTGAATCCTGAAGCACGGGACGAGGTCGACCTGGAATCCCTTGTAGGTTCCCCTGACATACGGATGCTGAGCGTAGTGCTCCCTCCCGCCCAGGACTCTGCGGCCAATCTCGAGCCCCGCCTCTTTCAACTGCGCGAGCTCCGTGCTCTCTGGAAAGAGCATGAAGAGGTCTATATCGGGATCCTTGAGATGGGTTCCTTTGGCTACGGAGCCGACGAGCATGAGTTCGATGTGGACTTTGAGCTTCCTGGCCTCGGCGAGTGCCATCTCGGAGAGTTCCTCGACGATGGCCATGACTTTCCTGTCCTGAGCCGCGGTGGGGCGGATGCTCTTAAGGACATCTGATTCGAGCGTCATCACGCACCGGTGATGGGATTAGTGCGACGGCTATTAAAAATAACACATGAGACGACTGAGAGCTTTCGGAAAGCGCAGTTCAGGGGCTCAGCAAACAAAGATGGTGTCTGGGAGGCCGGTGTGGTGGGGATTGTTAAAATCGTTTGCTTAGGAGGAAAGTTGAGTCACCAGCCTAAGACACCGAGTAGTACCTTACCTACACGTCCTATAAGAGCATTTCTCGCCAACATTGGGCCGTGTACCTACTAGCCGAAGGCTCGAAGGACACGTCAGAGCCCCATCCGGATGATTTCGGAGAGGAAGTTCGAGGAGTGTATGCTGTCCTCAAGATCCCTGAGGACCGCTTCGTCGGTCTCCGTAACGCTGACTAGTTCGGTCCGCTCTCCGCCGAAGAAGAGCACGACTATCATTCTATCCTTCGAATTTAATTCGGCGATCCCGAAATCCGAGGTGGGGGAGGAGATCATTCGCTGGACCGACAGACCGCAGACCCTAGCGATCGACTTGAGGAGCGAGTCGAGTTCTGTCGGAGCGACCTCAGTTCTGACGAGCGCGAGGATCATGGGGTGGAGCTTCGAGTTTTCCTTGATAGTCTCGAGCTCCTTCTTTGTGAGCCTCTTCGACCGAACCATCGCCCGCCTCTAACCTTGCGACGTAAGATAACTGTTGCGCAGGAAAAACGCGTCCACGGGAAGCAGAGCTTCGAGTGCATGCAGTCTGTCATCTTTAATATCTGTGAGGACAATGCACGTCTAGACGGGGATGGGAAGCAGTGTGCACTGAAAAGGATTGCAGTATTTTCCGCGGAATGCTGATCGCCTGCGACGCTTGCGAAAAGAGAGTTGAGACGAAGAGCCAGACCCCGAACATGGCTCGCCCCGGACTGAACCCTCCGTCACCGCCCTGATCACTTCTCGGGAATCTGCCTGATCCGGTCAGCGACGGCAATCGAGTCCTTTTTCAGCTCGAGGGTCATGAAATCCCTGGCAGCTATCGTTTTCACACCGCATCTGTCCTCGATCCATTTGGCTTGCGTCTCCGGGTTCTCCTGGATTACGCGCATGCCGAAGTGCGTTATGATCGCCAGCTCGGGCTTGATCTTCTCTATCAAGTAGCCCGCATCCTCAGTGCTGAGATGATGCGGAATCCTTTGGCCTAGGGGCCGGGTCACGCAGGCGATGAGGATTCTGGAGTTCCTGTGCGCCTTGATCACCTGTTCCACGAGCTGCGTGTCAGAGACATAGGAGACCACACCTGCGGTCGTCTGGATCCGAAATCCTATCGAGCTGGTATCGGAGTGAGCCGACGGGGTGGCGGAGATCTCGAGCGGTTTCAAGCTGATCTTGTTGAACGGCTGCATGACCTTCACGATCCTTGGCTTAGAAAGATGGTACTTCGATATGGCCGGGCCGAAGTCGCCGTTGCCCTCGATGACGCTCGTGCTCGCAAGCAGGACGCCCTGCTTACGCGTGCCCCCTTCGGTCATGGCCTCGATCAGGATCTCTGCGTCCACGTAGTGGTCCGGGTGGCAATGGGATATCAGGATCGCATCGGTCGCGAGAGGGTCAATGCCGACCGAGCGCATCCGGACCAGTGCTCCGGGCCCCGGGTCTATGTGCAGGTTCCTCTGGTCCTCGAGGTAAATCCCGCCGGTGGCGCGCGTCTGGTAAATGGTCGCGAAGCGCCCACCGCCAGTGCCCAGAAAGGTGATCCTTGCCATCGTTTCCAAACCTTAATGACCGAGCCCTTTAATACAGTTCCGAGCCAGGGGGCGCGTGCGATTGAGCATACTGGTGAAGGGAGGACTCGTAGTCACTCAGAACTGGAAGAGAGAGATCCTCAAGGGCGACGTCCTGATAGAGGACGGGAACATCGCGGGCGTCGGCCATGTCAAGTCGAGGGCCGACGAGATCGTCGACGCCTCGGGCTGCATCGTCATGCCCGGCCTGATCAACTGCCACACGCACGTTGCGATGACCCTCATGAGGAGCATCGCGGACGATGTCAAGCTTGACAAGTTCTTGGACAGGACATTTGCGATTGACGCCAAGCGCACTCCAGAGGATGTGGCGGTGGGCGCGACGCTCGGATGCCTCGAGATGGCGAGGTCGGGAACCACAACATTCGTTGACATGTACTACTCCGAGGATGCGATCGCCAAGAGCGTTGAGGAGATCGGCCTCAGAGGATACCTTGGCTGGGCCGTGCTGGACGAGGAGTTCACGACCCAGAAGGGCAGACCTATCGACAATTGCGAGAACTTCATCAGGTCGCACAGGGGAAGGCCGCTGATCAAGCCATTGGTGGCGCTCCAGGGAGTCTATGTCTGCTCGGACGAGACGCTGATGAAAGGCAAGGAGCTAGCGGCCAAAGAGAAAACGTTCTGCCACTTCCATCTGTCTGAGACTAGGTCTGAGGTCTACGAGTACCAAAGCAAGAAGGGCAAACGGCCAGCGGAGCATCTGCAGGAGATAGGTTTCTTCTCGAAGGGTGACCTCGCCGCGCACTCAGTCTGGCTGACGATCAACGAGGTCAGGGCTCTTGCGCGCGCGGGAGTCAATGTCGCCCACTGCCCGACCTCCAACATGAAGCTCGCGAGCGGCGGCGTCGCCCCGATTCCCGAGATGTTCAAGGAGGGCATGACCGTCAGCCTCGGGACCGATGGATGCTCTTCGAACAACTCCCTACACATCTTCCTTGAGATGAAGTTCGCCTCCCTCATCCAGAAGGCCCACAGATGGGACGCGGCCGTGCTGCCGGCCCAGAAGTGCCTCGACATGGCGACGGTGGACGCGGCCAAATGCATCGGGGCTGAGAAGG
>JBASRQ010000141.1:0-3322 GCA_049273895.1 Thermoplasmata archaeon | reverse complement strand
GTCGGGAAGAACTGGGGCAACTGGAGCATCGAGTTCGGCGCGTGCGTCGAAGGAGTCCCCAAGGACTTCGTCAGCGGGATGCTTGCGACCAACACTGGGAAGTTCGTGGATTTCTGGCTGCTCAAGGGCGCGATATATGGCCTTTGAGAACTCGCAAAAGAAATAAATCCGCAGGATGCATGAACTGTCCGAACATCAATGGTCGTCTCAGTGTCTTCTATGCTCGACCAACTGCTGTCCGAGGTCTGGTTTGAGCTGACCTTCCTGCTGGTCGTCTCGCTCTTCTCGAGCTTCCTGTTCGCGCGGTTCGGGCAGCCCAAGGTCATCGGCTATATCGTGGTCGGCGTGGTGATCGGACCGAGCGTCCTCAACATCATCAAGCAGCCTGCGGGAACGGTCTCGCCCCTGCCAGAGGTGGTGCTCATGCTTGCGCAGCTCGGGTCGATCATACTGCTGTTCATGGTGGGCCTGGAGTGCGAGCTGAAAGAGGTCTACACGAAGAGGTCGATATCGGTCGCGGTGGGCGGAGTGATCCTGCCGTGGATCATGGGGTTCCTCGTCGCCGATCTGATGGGATACGGTTCTGATGCTGTCTTCATAGGTGCGACGCTGGTCGCCACGAGCGTTGCCGTCACTGCGAGCGTGATATCGGAGCTCGGAATCATCGGTACACCTGTGGCGTATGCCATCGTTGGAGCTGCGGTTGTGGATGACATCCTTGGGATGGTCGTGCTCGGCATATCCAAGGGGCTCTCGAGCGGGGCTGGGCTCGATGCCTCGGAGCTCGGCCTGCTCGTCGTCGGAGCCGTCCTGTTCATCGTGGCCGGGGCATGGATCGGCTCGAGATTCTTGGTACCGTTGATATTCAATGTCCAGATATCCGGCTACCGGAGGAAGCTGCCGATGAGCGGCTTCGTGCTGGCACTAGCGATCGTCTTCCTCTACGCCACCGTGGCCGAGTCCATAGGCATTTCCGCGATTGTCGGAGCGTTCGTTGCTGGGACCATCATGTCCGGCTCGACGCTCAGGGACGGCTTCAGAAAAGGCACCCAGTATCTCGAGGCGCTGTTCGTTCCGATATTCTTCGTCTCATTGGGGGTGGTCGTGAACCTGAAGGAGATGTGGAATGCCATAGGGTTCGGCGTTGTGCTGACCGTCGTTGCCGTGCTGACAAAGATCGTCGGCTGTGGGATCCCCGCGAAGCTCACGGGCATGTCGTCTTGGGACTCCTTCTCCGTCGGGATTGGAATGGCTCCGAGGCTGGAGATCGCATTGATCATCGCCTACTATGGGCTTTCGAAGAACATCATCAACGCGGAGGTCTATTCGGTCGTTGTCTTCATGGGACTAGTGACCGCCCTGTTCACCCCGTCGCTTCTGAAAAGGAGTCTCGAGCGCGGAGGGCATAGTCTGCTTTCGTCATGAGCCTCATTTACCTTGGATCTAGCTCAGTTTTCTGCCAACGCCAAGTGCTCTCCGCGGGGCTTGCCCACGGCACTCAATCTGTTCTGCTTCTGCTCGGGCCCTTTCATGCCAAGCGCCAGCAGGAAAGCCCGCCCGAACGCGATCGCGGCATCCCTGTGTCCAGCCTCGGCCTCATGCAAGAACGCCTTTCCCACAAGCACCGCGAATTCCTTGTTCTCCTTGGTCTTGACCATTTTCGCCATCACGTCAATCGCGGTCTGCGCCATATATAGTGGACAGAACCGGCAATCACGTCTGATTCTCAGCGATGAAAAGTAAGCAGGACTGCGGTGGCTATCAGCCGATGTTCTCCTGTCCCTTCATGTACGGCCTAAGAACCTCTGGTATCGTGACCGTGCCATTTTCGTTCTGGTAGTTCTCGAGGACGGATACCATCGTCCTCGGCAGAGCAATGCCTGAACCATTCAGTGTGTGGACGAACTCGCTCTTGAGGTGCGGTTCCCGTCTGAACTTTATCATCGCCCTTCGCGCCTGGAATTCCTTGAAGTCGCTGCAGGAGGAGACCTCAAGCCATTGGTCCATTCCTGGGGCGTGTGCTTCGATGTCGTAGGTCTTCGACGAGTGGAATCCCAGACTGCCGGTGCAGAGCAGCCTGATTCTGTACGGAAGCTCGAGCCCCTTGACCACAGCCTCAGCGTCGCTGAGCAGCGTTTCCAGCTCCTGCTGCGAAGTCTCAGGCAGCACGAACTTCACTAGTTCGACCTTGTTGAACTGATGGACTCGGGCTATACCCTTCGTCTCGATATGCTTGCCCGCTTCCCGCCTAAAGGATGGGAGATATGCCGTGTGATATATCGGCAGTTGCTTCCTGTCCAGTATCTCGTCTGCGTACAGATTCGTGACCGGGACCTCAGCGGTGGGGTTGAGATATAGGTCGTCTCTCTCGATCCAGTACATGTCCTCCTGCATCTTTGGAAGCTGTCCCGTGCCCACGCAGCTCTTGCGGTTGATTACCACGGGAGGAAACAGCTCCTTGTAGCCCTGTGCGTGATGCAGATCCAGCATGAAGTTGATGAGCGCCCTCTCGAGTCTGGCCCCGTCTCCTTTGAGCACGTAGAACCCTGTTCCCGTGATCTTCACACCGCGCTCGAAGTCGATTATGTCCAGCTTCTCTCCGATCTCCCAGTGGTTCAGCGGCTTGAAATCGAACTTCCTCAGGTTGCCCCAGGTCCTCAGGAAGACGTCCCCCTCATCGAGTAGGCCGATGGGCACGCTCGGGTCCGGAGTGTTGGGCATGTTCAGCAGAAGCTCGTCCCGGTCTGCTTCGATCCTCTTGTTCTCCGTCTCGATCTCTTTGATCCTGTCCGCTATGCCCTTCATCTCGCTAATCTTGGCCTGCTTCTGATCCTTGGGCAATCTCGGCATCTCCTCCGAGACTTCGTTCCTCTTCTTTCGTAGGATGTTCCCCTCATCTGTAAGCGCCCTCCACCTCTTGTCCAGTTCGAGGAACCTATCAAGGATTGAGAGGTCGTAGTTCCTGTTGGCGAGCGATTGTCTGACTACAGCCACGTTGTCTCTTATGAACTTGGCATCTAGCAACCCTGATCACGCTCACTTTTTTCTGTCAATCACCTAGTCGATATTTAAAGACTGGTCACGGCAGCCAAATGACCTTATTCTGACGCAAGGACGACCGTCCTCCCTCTCACCTCGATGAGGACGGAGGATGTGACCTTCGCCAACTCCGCACCTGCCTCCTTTCTATCTTTCTCGACGGAGGGCAACAGCTTCACCTTCACAAGCTTCGTTTTCTTGAGTTGCCTGACCACCTCGTCGATGACCGTCTGTGTGATACCGTCTTTGCCGATGCGAACGGTTGCTGGAAGAGACTGGGCCC
>JBASRQ010000122.1:0-21106 GCA_049273895.1 Thermoplasmata archaeon | reverse complement strand
AGGGTATTCGATGCTCACTTTCGCAGCTCCGCCCGTCATGGCGGTTCCCACCGATTTCATCTTGTCGAGAAAGCCCATTTGCTCACCGCTGAAAGCCACGAGCCTGGTGGGTATTTGATGATTGCGTTAGTGTCTCTTCCAGATGCGACTCGGGCATACCCCCGATCAATAGAGCACCTCAAGGCGAGCGTCGTCTTCCACCAGTCCGGCCCTAGGCCATCTCACGGCTCTTGCACTGAAAGTCGTGCGAATTTCGTTCTGTTCGAACCGATGGCATCGAAAGCGTTATGAATACGAAATCGTTGTACTCTTTTCGAATATTCTTGGGGAGGGAACCCTTGACTGAGAAACAGAGCGTCGTGACGCTAGACAAGAACGACAAGATCATTCTGAAAATGCTTCAAGAGGACTGCAAAGTCAGCTTGAAGAAGATCGGGGAGAAGACTGGCCTATCATCGTCCACCGTGCACTACAGGGTGAACAGGCTGATCGAAGAGGGGGTCATCACCGGGTTCAAGGCGAGCGTCGACCCGCTGAAGGTCGGGAAAGAGATACTCGCCATCTCGCTCGTGACCGGCAGATACGGTCCAGAGTACTCGAAGAAGATCGGGGAGAAGATCGCCAAGATACAGGGCGTGTGGGCGGTCTATTTCCTGCTCGGGAACATCGACTTCGCGGTTCTTTTGAGGGCGTCCTCGAGAGAGGAGCTCAAGGAGATAGTCGACGCGTTCATCAAGATCGAGGAGGTCGAACGGAGCAACACATACCTGATCCTCGAACGCCTGAAGGAAGACGCAACGGTCCAGCTCTGAACGGATATTACCGCAAAACGGGTTAGCCAGCAGTCGCAATCCGCGGCGTTGTGAAACCGAAAAGCTTTAAGTACAGTACCGGTTATCACGAGGTAGGTGTGTTAATTTGATCAAACCCCTGGCTGTTCTGAACAAGTCCATAAATCAACAGGTAATCGTAGAGCTCAAGGGGAAGAGGGGGTACCGCGGCATACTCGACGGGTACGACCCGCACATGAACCTGGTGTTGAGGAACGTCGAGGAGACCTACGAGAGCAATGTCGTGCGGAAGATGGAGTCCACGATCGTCCGCGGAGACAATGTGATCTACATTTCGCCGTGAGGTAGGACCGAATGACGAAGGGCACTCCGTCGATGGGAAAGCGCGGCAGCAAGAAGACGCACATAGTCTGCCGGCGCTGTGGCAAGCGCGCGTATCACGTGAGACACAAGGTATGTGCGTCATGCGGTTTCGGGGCAACTGCTAAGCTTAGACACTACAATTGGGCGAAACAGCATTGATGTGCGCATTCCTAGGAAGGGGGTAGAGGTCAATGGAGCCTGATCACCCACGGGAAGAGTGCGGTGTTTTCGCAATAGCTTCCGTCACGAACGTATCAGTCGACATCTTCTACGCCCTCAGAGTGCTCCAGCACAGAGGCCAGGAATCGGCCGGGATCGCAGTCTACAACAATGGCATCAAGGCCATCAAGGGCATGGGCCTCGCGCATCAGGCGCTCAAGTCCGATGATGTGAACAACCTGAAGGGCGAGTTGGGCATAGGCCATGTCAGGTATTCGACCGTCGGGTCTTCCACCCTCGAGAACGCGCAGCCGATAGTCGTCTCCACGAACTACGGTGACATCGCACTCGCGCACAACGGGGAGATCGTGAACGCGGACAAGATCATGGACGAGTTGAAGAAGAAGGGCTGGGCGTTCATCACATCTTCTGATTCCGAGATCGCTGTCAGGCTTCTTGCGAACGACATTGCAAACACCGGAGACCCTGTGAGGTCTCTGAAGAACCTGATGTCCATGTTGCAGGGTTCGTATTCTATGACCATCATGATCAACAACCGGGTCTTCGCAATCAGGGACCCACTGGGCTTCCGCCCGCTCTGCGTCGGAAGGACGAAATCGGGTTACGCAGCCGCATCTGAGAGCGTCGTGTTCGACACTCTGGGCGGTGAGTTCATGCGTGACGTTGAGCCAGGAGAGATCGTCGAGCTCCTGCCAGGGGAGATAAGATCGATCAGGACCGGCCTGTCCAAGGGGAAGGCCCACTGCATGTTCGAGTGGGTCTACATAGCCAGGGCCGACTCGTGCATAGATGGTAAGCTCGTCTATGAGGTCAGGCGGAGGATTGGCCAGCGCCTCGCGAATGAGCAGCCGGTCGATGCGGATGTCGTCGTCCCGATACCGGACTCCGGGAGGTCGCATGGAATCGGATATTCCGAGGAATCGGGCATCCGCTACTCCGAAGGGCTGATGAAGAACAGGTACGTCGAGCGCACATTCATCATGCCGGAGCAGTCGGAGCGCGTGACGAGCGTCATGCTCAAGCTCAACCCGCTCAAGAGCGTGATCAAGGACAAGAGAGTCGTCCTCGTGGACGACTCCATCGTCAGGGGGAACACGATCCGGCAGATCGTGCAGATCGTGAGGAATGCCGGGGCGAAGGAGGTTCACGTCAGAGTGGGATCTCCTCCGATCAGGGCGCCCTGCTACTTTGGCATCGACATGAAGACCAGGGAGCAGTTCGCAGCCACGGGCAGGACTATCGAGGAGATCGGCAAGATGATCACGGCTGACAGCCTCGGATACATCTCGGTAGACGGACTCGTCGACGCCATCGGACACCCCTCAGCGGACCTGTGCCTCGGCTGCCTAACGGAAGAATATCCGATGTCGGTTCCCGGCGAGAAGGTCAGGTACCAGAAGAAGCTGGATTCGTTCGTCTGAGCCCTTGATGGATGCTGCGTGATACTCGGCAAGTTTTAACTAGGTCAACCATATACATCGCAAGCCGACATGGGCCGGTAGATCAGCGGCAGATCGCCCGCTTGGCATGCGGGAGGTCGCGAGTTCAAATCTCGCCCGGTCCACTGGCTTTGTTTTCAGACCCGAATTGAAGCCTCGTTGTTCTGAAGCTGGGTCGTACGAGTTCAATTCTGGATAGGTCCTCCGACCATGAAAGAACCAGATATTCGAATGAACCACAGATCAACATGAGCAATTACAATTGACCTCGGATGCGACTCATGAATGATGGTTTGAAGTCAAGTGGGCGAAAAGCGAATTTGAAGGGATCACAGCCCATGAGCGTCTGTCTGGAGACCGGAGCCCTCGCCCGTTTCTTCTCGAAAGGAAGAGGGAAGCTCACGGGAGGAATTGAGCCAGGGCGACTGTGGCCGACTCACAGCAAGCCAGCAAAATGACCTCAACATATCATCATAACATCATTTATTACCCCGAAAGTGACTACTCCGCCCGAGTCTCGGTGTGGGTCCGAGATATGTTGCAGCTGTTAAGGGGGGTATTCTGACTTGGCAGAGCAAGCAAAGAAGCCTACGAATAAGAGGGACCCGAGGTTGATACTGGTCGCTGTACTCGTTGTTGTCATACTCTTGGTCGGCGGCCTTGGATATCTCTATATGAAGAAGGGAACGAGGAACAATGTGGACACATTGGTCTACTACGCTGCCGAGAGCGTGCTATCTCTAGATCCCCACGACTCGTATGATACGGCTTCGTTCATTCCGATCGTGAGCATCTATGACACGCTTATCACGTTCCCAGGAGAAGACATAGGGAACTACACTCCCGCATTGGCGACGTCCTGGACTGCGTCCTCAGACGGACTTTACTACAACTTCACTCTCCGAACCGGAGTGACATTCTCGAACGGCAACCCGTTCACGGCAGAAGACGTCAAGTACAGTTTCGAAAGAATCATTCAGATGAACTCGCCCGACACGGGCGTCGCGTGGATAGTGACTCAGGATTTGGACATGAGCAGTATACAAGTGATTGACGACTATAACGTCTCATTCCACCTAACGAAGCCATACCCCGGTTTCATTGCCACGGTAGCCCAGCCGATGCCCAGTGCGATAATGAGCATGGACTATGTCGAGTCGCACAACACGACGAAGGATCCGTACGCTCACGAGTACATCAAGCACCACCCAATGGGGACTGGGCCCTACAAACTCGTGAAGTGGACTCAGAATGTTGAGACGGTCCTGATCAAGAACGATGC
The DNA here is from genome assembly GCA_049273895.1 of Thermoplasmata archaeon. Classification (GTDB taxonomy): domain Archaea; phylum Thermoplasmatota; class Thermoplasmata; order UBA10834; family UBA10834; genus COMBO-56-21. The sequence continues at coordinate 17,051 of JBASRQ010000122.1, read as the reverse complement.
CTATTGGGGCGGCTGGACAGGACAGCATGTCAGTCACATAATCATAAAGGACACACCTGAGGCAAACACTAGGATACAGGCGCTGAAGTCCGGAGACGCTGATATCTCTTCCGTTCCGCTTATGAATGTGCCGGACGTGGCGAATGACACGAACATCGTCGTCAAGCCTGTCAAGACCTTCCAGATCGAGCTCATAGCGATGTGCACGAACACCACAAGGGCTGACCATGCCTTCATGACAAACCCGCAGGTTAGGCAAGCACTGTGCTATGCCTTTGACTATGCTAATACCTCGAGAGTGTACTACGGCGGATACTTGGACCCTGTTCAGGGATGCATACCGAACGGCATGCCGCTCGCTGCGGAGTCTCAGCCGTACAAGGAATTCAGTTTTGACCTCCGTATGGCATCACAGCTCCTGAACGATTCGGGCTACACGCTGAATTCCCAGAACGTGAGATTCAATGGCGTGGCGCTTGACTACTTCGTTGACGAGGCCGACACCGACAGAGGGAACGTGGCGGTGGGCTATGCAACCAATCTGCAGAGAATCGGCATACAGGTCAATCTCCAGAGAGTGCCTACGTCAGTTCTTGAGGACACGAGGATGACCACGAATTGGGACATGTACATGTCCGCTTGGATCATAGACTACCTCGACCCAGATGACTACGTTGTTCCAATCGCCGTCTCATACGCCAACTCGGGCGACTATTTCCGGACTGGTATCGACAACGCCACGATCAACGACGCCGCGGCTGAGGCAAGTTCAACAATCAACACCACCACGAGAATCGCGGACTACCACACAGTCTGGGAGGTATTGAACGCGGACCCGAACGCGGTGTTCATAGGCCAGCTCGAGTATGTTGTATTCTATCGAACTGTGGTCCACGGATTCATGTTCAACCCGGTTCTGTGGTACGAGTTCTACAACTACTACAAGTCGACTGCATGAGCGCGTGCTCAAGGACCTCAGGAAACCATCGAAACCCTTTCATTCAATCTTTGAGAGTCACTGAATGTGACCGCAGATGGGATTTGCTGCCATTAAGCAGATGATAAATAGAGACGAACCCAATTCCCGGCCGCACTTAGCCATAACGGCACTTGTTGGGGATGTCGTTCTTCAGCATGAACAATAGGGGGGTTGAGTTCCTACGAAAATGTGGGAGTATGTGCTCAGACGGGTTCTGATGATATTCCCAATACTGATTGGAGTTCTTGCCTTCACTTTCATAATAGCGCACCTTGTGCCTGGAGACCCCGTTGGAGTGTACTTGGGGAAGAAGGCAAACGACCCATTGCTCAGGGCGCAGGTGGAACAGCGATTCCATCTCAATGATCCGTGGTACGAACAGTTCTGGTACTACATCAAAGGGGTTTTTACCGGAGACCTTGGGTACTCTTTTCTGCAAAAAACGAGCGTCAGCAAGACAATAGCTGCCAAGCTCCCCGCGACGATAGAGCTCGTGCTTGTTTCCTCTGCCTTTGCAATCCCCGCGGGGATATACCTGGGAGTCCTGTCCGCGACCAGGAGAAACACTCTAGCTGACGCCATATCCAGGTTCATCGCGCTCGTGGGCATTTCGATTCCAGCGTTCTTCTTGGCACTCCTGTTGCAGCTGGCGTTCGTGTCCGATGTCCATGTCTTCCCTCTCGGCAGCAGGTTCCCCAATTCCATCGACCCGCCCCATCATTTCACGGGCCTTTACCTAGTCGACAGCGTGCTCAGCCTGGACGTGAGGGCTCTGCTCTACAGCGCCTATTACATTGTGCTTCCGGCCTTCGCCCTAGGCTTCTCGATCGTGGGCTACATTCTGAGGATGATGAGATCGAGCATGCTGGAAGTCCTCTCTTCCGACTTCGTCAGGTCGGCTCGCGCGAAGGGTGTGTCCCAGAGAGACGTGATCTACAAGCATGCTATGAAGAACGCGCTGGGACCCACATTGACAATCTCGGGCCTCACGGTCGGAGGAGCGATAAGTGGCACAGTCTTTGTGGAGAGGATCTTCAACTGGCCCGGTATAGGCAATTTTGCGGTTCTGTCCGCCCTTCAGCTTGACTTCGCAGCCATACTTGGTTTCACTCTCGTCGTGACCGTAGCATACCTTGTGGCGAATCTGCTGGTGGACATCCTGTATGCGTACCTCGATCCCCAGGTACGCCTGGGAGGCTGAGGCATGAGATCAGGGAAAGAATCAGAGGCTAGCAAAGCGTCTGAACGACCTCGCCCGGGATCTATCCGCGAATGGGCCTCGAGACACGAATCGTTCGTGAAGGAGACTAGATACTCGATGTATCTCTTCAGCCGAAGCTACCTGTCCATGGTAGGTCTGATCATAATCCTCGCCATGGTTGCCGTAGCTGTCTTAACTCCGTGGATCGCGCCATATCATCCAAACTACCAGAGGCTTGACGGAAGCAGACAGGAGTTCTGGCCAGCCCAACAGGCGGGCAGGCCTTTGGCACCCAGTTCTTCTCACTGGTTCGGGACTGATAACCAGGGCCGGGACATACTCAGCATGGTTCTCTATGGCACTTGGAAGGCGCTGTTCATTGGCGCAATAGTAGTGGGCCCAGCTGCCCTGATTGGCGTGATACTTGGAGCTGTCGCAGGCTATATCGGCGGTCTGCTGGGTGAGGCCATCATGAGGATCACGGACGTTTTCCTGAGCATACCGAGCCTTGTGCTGGCAATGGCGATCTCTCTGGCGCTCGGGCCAAGTCTGATTCACATAGCATACTCTCTCATAGTGACCTGGTGGCCTTGGTACACACGGCTCGTCTTCGGCCAGGTTTTGTCCATCCGGGAGAAGCAGTACGTCGAAGCTTCCAGGAGCGTTGGAGCAGGCACCGGTCGCATTCTTTTCAAGCATGTGATCAAGAACAGTCTCTCGCCTGTGATAGTTCAGATCACTTCGGACTACGGCTTCGTCATTCTCGAGGCGGCGAGCCTGAGCTGGATGGGCCTAGGAGCTCCTGTCGGAACTGCGGAGTGGGGGAGACTCATCACGGAAGGACAGACCTATGTCTTCCAAGCGTGGTGGTTCGTCGCGTTCCCAGGATTGGCCATTGTCATGTCTGTTCTTGGCTTCAACCTGCTCGGAGACGGCCTCCGCGACGTTCTTGACCCGAAGCTGAGGAGGTGAGCTGACCTGGCTGAGGGCGAAGCGGTATTGAGGGTAGAGGGGCTGAAGACTTACTTCCACACCTATGAGGGAATCGTGCGTGCACTGGAAGGCATCACCTTCGAGGTGATGAAGGGGGAGACGATGGGCCTCGTTGGCGAGACTGGGTGCGGGAAGTCCGTCACGGCGCTCTCTATCATGGGATTAATACCGCGACCGCCGGGCAAGATAGAGGCAGGCGAGGTATATGTCCGTGAACCTTCTCGCGTGACTGCCCTTAGAAAGGACCATGACTCGAGAGTCGCGCTGCAAAAGGCTGGCGCACGCGAGAAGCTGATTTCAGATCTGGAATCAAAGTTTGAGGCCCTCAGCGGACCCGAACATGAGTCGGAGAAGGCTGAGATTCGAGACCAACTGAGCGCCCTCAGGCATTCCTGCGATGTCTTGCGCATGTCATCCGCTGAACTTGATTCGATCAGAGGTGCCAGAATATCGATGATATTTCAGGAGCCGATGACAGCGCTCAATCCAACTATGACCATTGGAAATCAGATCGGCGAAACTATCGAGCTGCACCAACTGAACGAACTTATCGATGTTGTCCTGAGACAGCTGAAGCTTGAGAGAGACGCTCTGGAGAAGGGCAAGACGGGATATCGTCAAAGGCCTGACGAACGCCCGATTTCTGGGGGAGAGGCTCCACCGTCACAGGCCAGGGAATCTTCGTCTGGGCAGAGAGTCTGTTCCGAATGTGGCAATCCCGTGAGAGACGATTGGGGGGCATGCCTGAGCTGCGGCGTCGCTTTGAAGTCAAGGTCCTCAAGTCTATTGCCAACGGCACTGAGGAGGCTGCGGTTAGGTCTAGAAACGCGTTACTACGAACGCATGAAGGAGAATTCTGACAATACAATCGCTTACTTCGTCCGCAACACGCCTGTAATCAGGCGGCTCACCCAGAGACGCCTGAAGCTTGCCAAGCTCATGAGAGCGGAGTTCGCATTGAAAGACGTAAAGATCGCGGAACCAGGCAGGATAGCCAGGAGCTATCCCTTCGAACTCAGCGGGGGCATGAAGCAACGGGCGATGATTGCCATGATGATGGCCTGCAGGCCGGACTTGCTGAGCGCGGACGAGGCCACAACCGCCCTTGATGTCACTGTCGAGGCTCAGATTCTAGGACTCATGAGAGAGCTGAAGAGCGCCAGGGGAACCTCGATACTTCTCATCACTCACGACCTGGGAATAATCGCGGAAAACTGTCAGAGGGTGGCTGTGATGTACGCGGGATACATCGCAGAGCTATCTGCTGTTCGGGACATTTTCTTAAAGCCAATGCATCCATACACGAACGCGCTTCTCAGGTCAATTCCGAAGATAGGGCCAGCACACATGAGGACGAGGAAGCAACCGTTGAATGTGATACCTGGAGTGGTCCCGAATCTCCTGACCCCTCCAACCGGCTGCCGCTTCCACCCCAGGTGCGACCGAATGCTTGAGATATGCAGGTCAGAGGTCCCGGAACTCCTTGAGGTTCACCCGGGACACTTTGTGGCCTGTCACAATCCCGTCATGGCATCGAAGGAGGCCGGATGATCGTGCAGTCTGGCAGCATCACGGACAAAGAGGCCCTCCTAGAGGGCAAGAAGCTCTCGAAGAGATTCCCGATCAGAGGCGGAGTCTTCTCAACAATCAAGGGAGAAGTGAGGGCAGTTGACAAAGTGGATTTCTTCGTAAGGAGCGGAGAGACCTTTGGCATTGTCGGTGAGTCAGGGTGCGGGAAGACAACTCTGGCACGCCTGGTTCTCATGCTGGTGAAACCGTCTGAAGGGAGGGTCGTCTTCATGGGGAAGGATATCACCGAGTATCCGCAGAAGATCATGAGGCGAACTCGAAAGAACATGCAGATGGTGTTCCAGGATCCCATTAGCGCGCTTGACCCGAGGATGACCATTAAGAACATCGTAGGCGAGCCCCTGATATCGTTTGGCCTCGCAAGGGGAGAAGAACTTACAAGGCGGGTTCTAGAGTTGCTCGAGCTCGTCGGCCTCAAGAAAGAGCACCTGAACAGGTTTCCGCATGAGTTCAGCGGAGGGCAGAGACAACGAATCAACGTGGCGAGAGCCCTTGCCCTCGATCCGAAGCTGCTCGTCCTCGATGAGCCGACATCCGCACTGGACGTCTCCGTGCAGGCCCAAGTCCTCAATCTCCTGATGGATCTGCAGAAAAGGCTAGGACTGACCTACATCTTCATAACGCATGACCTCGGCGTGGTCTTTCACATCAGCGATCGCGTGGCAGTGATGTATGCGGGCAGGCTTGTAGAACTGGGGAACACGGAGGCCCTCTTCCTCTCTCCAGCCCATCCGTACACGAAGGCATTGCTGGCTGCGGTCCCTGTTGCAGACCCAGACCTCAAGAGAGACCGGATAACCCTTTCCGGCGAGGTGCCGAACCCCGCTCGTCCCCCGTCAGGTTGCAGATTCCATCCGAGATGTTGGCAGCAGAACGAAAGATGCTCCCTGGAGGAGCCCGACTTCCGAGAGGTCGAGCCAGGGCACTATGTATCATGTTTCACTCCTCTCGAAAGGGATGCATGAGGATGCCAACGGAGGGTAGCCGCAAGTCGAGATCAGACGAGACCTTGGAGAGATTCGATAGACTCATCAAGAGATTGTCCTCCCGTAGAAAAGAGTCTATCAGGCGCTCAATGGCCAGGCCGCTGAAGCTAGAAGCAGCGCGAACTGTGTATTTGATCGGCTGCATAATCTTAGACATGGTGATAATACCTGAGATAGCAGCGCAGCTGGTCGGAAGACTCTGGCTTATTCCGTCCCTGCTTGTCGTTCTGCCATTGGCATACCTCGAATACAGAGCTCATTCGCGTTTGTTCGATGCGGGCCTCGCAGGGAAGTAGCAACGCGAATGGAGGAATCCTCCGACGAATCTGCGTCCCAAAGCGCGTGAATCATTAGCAACGACGAAACATTGGGGCGGTGATTGCTTCGAGGTGATTGTGGAAAACGCAGATGAGACCGAAGAAATCGTCAATGCCATTTAAGAGGCGTTCAGGAGGCAGGAGTAGCAAGAGAAAGAAGGAGGAAGAAGTTTAGCTCGGTGCGAGAATCACGAGATTGAGATTTCGCCAGTCTCGAAAGTTTAAATCCGGCCGAATCTGCACTCGGTTAGAATAGGATCACCGTGAGAATCACCAAATCAAGCACCTGTCTATTCACCACCACTTTCCTCGACCTGAGGATAGACCGCTTTCCATTCGACCCCCTCGTGCTCAACAAATCCCCTCTTGTGGAGAAGCTTAACGTTGTAGTGAACCCGTTGCCGAGACATCCCCAGCGCTTGTGAAAGGCTTCGAATCGTGACCGGACCCTTTGAAATGAGTTCACCAAGTACCAACGCCTCTGTCTTTCCCAAACACTGATCCTTTCTAATTTCCCCAGGGACTCCCTGAGGAAAAAACCGCCTGGTGCGTCCTTCTCTGTGGGATTTGGTGAGCTCAAGTCGCTCTAGCACCATTAGATGATAGGCGAGGTTTCCGTTTCCGATGCCCAGTGCAGACTTGAGGTCAGTGAATGAACACCCTGGCTTAGCGCTGATGTGACCGTATATACGCCCTCGGTTGAAGCTGTCTAGGACATTGGCTCCGCGGAGTCGCATCCAAAGAGGCACGAAAAATCCGTACAGAACAGCCATGCCAAATTCAGGAGAAAGATAAATGCCCACGAGAATCACAACAGGGGCAGCGAATGCGACAGTCACGCCAAACAGGGGCCAGTAGTTCAATATGAATCCGTGCGATACCTCCGGGATCGGACCAATCATCGAGAACAAGACGTCACCAGACTGTATGTCGACGACCACGAGGATTGAGTATGTGGCAGGGTCGTACATGCTGTCAGTTATGTGCGCCATGTATTCGTACCCGAATCTGATATTCAGTCGTGAGGAATAGGTGAAGTTGGCTGGATCACCGGGCACGGGTTGGGGGTCCACGGCTTCAGCAACTGGCATGAATCTTACTCCCACTACTTCTCCAGATTTGAACACATCATCGGACCGGAGCACTTTACTCCTAGCGATTTCCTCCCCTATCTCCAATGCCTGCTCCAATGTGAACAGGGGTGTTGGTTCGTTGGCAATGAACGGCCGGCTCTGAACGGCCAAGACTCGGTTTGTCGTATTGTCGAAGGTCACGGCGAACAGATCACAATCAACGAGTCTTTGCCCGGCAATCTTGCTGGAAAGGATCACTGAAGTCGCGTTCCTTTCGAAAAAGGTGCTTGACTCAGTAAGATTCTCAAGAGGAACACCCAGCATTTCAGCAACGCCTCGAGTTACAGACACGTATTCGGACGGAGCTGATGCTGCCAAATCAAAATCAACTAGCCTCGCAAGAAATGCTAAGAAATATCCATTGTTGCCCGGCGCATTCGAATAGTATATCTCAATCGTGCTGCCATTATCCGAGGTAAATCCAAGAACTTGATATCCTTGAATAAGACCATCGAACCCCTCTTCGAAGGGAGGCGCTCGGGCGACTAGGCGCGGATCCACGAACGCAGACAAATCTGGAGCGTATGGACCGACAAAGTCTTGGCCGAAGCGTGCGAGTATATTCTGGGCAAGTCGGCTTGCATTCCCGAGCTCTGAGAAGGATGCGTTAGGATATTGATAGCACGGTTGATCACCCGTTACAACGGATTCCGTTTGGGAAATGAATTGGGATGGCGCTCCCTGGGCATTGTGCTGGGTTCCCATTAGGAGGTTGAATGGGACAGTTATTGTGATAAGTGTCACGAAAATGAGACAGGCCGTTTTCCGGGCAATATCCTCGTTTCGAAAGACGAGATGTGACGAGACTAGCTTGTTCAGGATATCAGCCATCCACTCCTCATGAGGCGGATTTGCCGCCGTTCACATCCATCTTTTGGTAAAGTCCTTTGACAATGCTACATAAAGGTGCTCAGAGCACAATCCTGCCGTTGTTCCAACAATGAAACTTCATGCAAAGAAAAGTAGGGGTTTGCGAACGCTTTGGTGCAATTTCCTTTTGATTGAACCGAGATAACGAATGTCTGGCTTGAGCGACTTCAATACTTGCCCGGTCCACGCCAACACATGACTCGCCAAATGCTTTCTGTTTGAATCGGAAAGTCCTCGACGAGCCGTTCATTCGGTTCTGACGCGCAGAACACCCTTCCTTCGGATTTGTTCCTTAACGAGTGGCAAGAAGCGAAGCCCAGAATGTTCTTATACGGTCAGAACAATAACAACGCTTAGCACCTGGCTTAGGGGGGAACAGATGGAACTAAGAGACGTCATCAGCGGCTCCAAACCCGTTAGGATCCAACCGAACGCAACCGCGAAGGACGCGCTCGTGTCAATGATCGAGAACAAGACGGACTATCTGCTCGTCGACCGAACAGGGCCACACGATGCATATGGAATGGTCACACGGTGGGATCTTCTGGCCGGAGCTGTTGCGAATGGCAAGGATCTGGCAGGTACTTCGGTCCTCGAGTTGGCAAGGAAGCCCCTTGTCGTCATGAACAATCTTGATCTTGATGTCAGATGGGTCGCTAGGAAAATGGCGAATGAGGGCGTGTCTAAGATCGCTGTCTTTGACAAAGAAGCTTTTCTTGGATTCATCTCGGATGTGGATATTCTGCGAGCGGTGGTCTCAAAGGCCAATGCGGGCAAGGAGGCAAAGAAATGACCGTAGATCCTCTGATATTGAAGGACATCGTGAAGACATGGGAGCTCCCTTCCGTTGGGTCCGAGGAGACCGTCTACACCGCGATGAAGACGATGCTTGACAAGAACTGCTTCACTCTCCTGGTCCCCAGGAAGAACAGAAGCGACGCCTACGGAATGGTAACGAAGAAGGACATCGTGTCCAAAGTTGTGGCAGAGGGCAAGGACCCAAAGAAGGTGAAGGTCAAGGAAGTGATGTCCAAACCTCTCGTGATCCTTACCAACCTGTCGCTGAGCCTCCGATGGGTTGCCAAGGCAATGGCCAACGCTGGGGTCTCCACGATTGCCGTGTTCGACAAGGGGGATTTCTACGGCTATGTGAGCGAAGCGTGCATACTGGAAGGCATCTTCAACGCTTTGCGGAGGGCCAAGCTGGAACAAGGGTCGGAATTCGTATCATGCTAGAGAGCCTTCCGGATATGGGTCTTTTTTCTGGAACTGGCAAAGTTCAAGTCCTTGCACGGATTGAGGGCTCGTGCTGGCTATGGACGAAACCGACCGACGGCTAATGGTGCTCCTGGCCGAGAACCCGAGGATTCCGTACCGGGAGCTTGCTGACAAACTGGGGATCTCTGTACAGGCGGTCCATCGAAGGATCCAGCTGCTGATGAAGGCGGGAGTCCTCCGAGGGTTCACAGCCGGCATCTCGATCAGGTATCTCAATGCGGTCCCGGTCATAGTATTCGGCAGGTCAAATGCGCTTTCGGCCGATGAAACGGCGAAGAAGCTGAGCACAAACGAGCTGAGCTCCTCAGTGCTCGTCGCAGGCGGGAATCTCATCTATGCGGTCGCGCTATTGAAGAGCATTTCAGATCTCGAGAAGTATGTGGATTTCGTGAAACGCACGGCCGATATCTCAGAGCCCACAGTCGGAATCTACTCCACAGATGCTGGTCTTGCGCCCGATTTCATCGACGGTGGCAAAAGGGTTGTTGATAGACCGAGCACTCTCACCCCCCTAGACGTAAGAATCATCAAATCGCTCCAGCCGGACTGCAGAAAACCGGTCGCAGACATCGCAAAGGAGGTTGGAGTGTCCTCCAGGACCGTGAGCAGACGACTGCAGAAGATGATCGATGAAGGCTCGATAGATCTCGTCATACCGATGGACCCGACATGCACGGGCGACATCGTGTCCCTAGTGCACGTGGTCCTGAACGAAGGTGTGAGCAAGAAGGATGTCGGCGCTAGATTCCTCAATAGATACTCCCCCAGGGTGTGGTATTTGCGATCATTCACGAACATGCCCAACTTCCTCTTGTGCGTTGTTTGTACGGACACGATGACCGAGCTGAGGGAGATCCTGGGAGAGATAGCCAAGGACAAAGCGGTCAAGTCGATTGTCCCAAATATCTGGTACAGCGACCACATATTCGAGACCTGGCGGGACAAGATGGTATCCCTTGACGTTGGGCGGGCGATGGCAGGGCGTTCTGCGGAAGACTAGAATACCAATCATATCATTTCCTCAGATCAAATGCTAGAAGACACCGCGTCAACTGAGCCGATTCGTCCCCTCAAGGACATGCCTGAGGAGGCGAAGCGCATCGTCGATCACGCCAGAACCCGCAAGGTCCAGCTAAGACTGATGGGTGGCCTGGCAGTAAGAGCGCACTGCACTAGCCTAAACTTCTGCGACAGGCCTTATTCTGATATCGATATGATGGGACTCAGTTCCCAGTCCGTTGGAATTGAGAGGGTGTTCGCTGATCTCGGGTATGTGCCCGACAAAGCTTTCAACGCCCTGCACGGTGGCCAGCGTCTGAAGTACGAGGACCACGTGAACAACCGCCATGTCGAGGTGTTCCTTGACAAGTTCCGCATGGACCAGACACTGGATTTCAGAGGACGGTTGGAGATAGACACCTACACGATCTCTCTGACCGATCTCTTCATCACGAAAATACAAGTGGTTAAGATGGATGAGAAGGACTTCCACGACCTGTTCTCACTCTTCAGGGACCACAAAATCGGGGTCGATGACAGAGAGGGTGTCATCAATGCGAGATACGTGGCCCAGCTGTGCGCACACGATTGGGGTCTCTATCACACACTGTTGAGGAACCTCGACCGATTGCCCGAGTTCTATGACCATTTCAAGCTGGACAAGCCCGAGAGGGACTCAATGGACAGGAGGATCTGGGTCCTCAAGTTGATGATCATCGAAGAGCCTAAGGGCCCCATTTGGAGGGCGCGGGATAGTCTTGGGGAACGCCTGCCCTACTACGAAGAAGTGGAGCGTGAAGGCGGAGAGGAATAGGAATCTCAGATCACTCCTTTCTCAGGGTTGCAAGGTTCTCAAGAGCGAGTGCGTGCGCGTACATGTCGTTCGCGATGTCCGCGTGACGAGCGGCCTCCTCATAGTGTTTTGCCGCTGCCTCGTCATTCCCCCTCTTCTCCTCGATAACGCCGATCCTCATATGCACGGCGATTAGGCCTTCAGTGTCTCCGGCCGCTAGCAGAATCCCCTCCGCGTCCTTCAGTGATTTGGCCGCCTTGTCTAAGTCTTCCCAATCCTCGCGTATCAAGGCGAGCATGAACACACCCCTCGCTTTGGCAGTTGGATCTCTCATCGAATCAGCGATAGAATTGTACCGGGCCAGTTCCTTCTCCGCCTTCTTGTATTCGCCCGTCATTCTCAACAAGTCGACCAACGCAGAGGACATGGCGATATCGCCAGCGTCATATCGGGGCTGCCTCTGGAACAAGCCCTTCCGAGGTCTAAGCTCAGAACGCTCCAGCGCCTTTGTGCACAGTTCGATCCCTTCGGATAGCCTGCCCTGATCTCCGAGTGCAGTCGCGCATGTGGCTTGAAGCCTCTTGAACTCGATTATCTCGCCTGCCCGTCGGAAAGCCTCGGACGACTGGATCAGTAGGCTCGTCATCTCACCGAGCCTGAGTTGTGTTTTGTAGAGAGCCGCGAGATTCTCAAGGCCGCGAGCCTCGCCTCCGTGATCCCTGACGGCATGTGCAAGCCTGACAGACTCCTTGAGCTTGGTCTCGGCGTCGAGGAGTTGTCCTTCATCCCAATCCAACAGCCCGATGTTGTTCAAGCACGCAGCCTGCGCGGGACGGTCCTCGGCCATCGAAGCGAGTGCCAGAGCTTTGTCATAGGCGTCTCTGGCTTTCGCGAAATCCAGTCTCTTCCTGTGGACGCCTCCTATGTTCATCCACTCGCGCGCCTGCCCTTCCTTATCGTTCGACTTCTCGTAGATGCGCAGAGCCTTCTCGTGCCCTGCGAGCGAGTCCGCCCATCTCTCGATCTGCGACTGGAGTTTTGCGATTGTCTCGAGCACGAGCGCCCGCTTGCCAGCGTCGTCTTCGCCGCCAAGAAGCAGAATACACTCTTCGTAGTCGACCAGTGCTGCCTCCTGACGCCTCAATGACTCGTCCAACTGCCCGCGAAGAAAGAGCAGCTCAGCATGTTCCCTGGGGGTCGCGTCGTCCTTCGGTATGCCGGAGATGAGCGCGAGAGTCTCCTCAGGAAATTCCTTTGCCAATTCCGAGGCATTCGAGACGGAGATGCGTCGTGCGGCAATCCATTCGCCCGCTTCCACATAATGGAAGAGCGTCTCTAGCTTCCACTCTACCTCCGAATGGCTCTCGCAGTACCGGGCTGCAGTCCTATGAAGCGCGGTTTTCTTGGCCTGATTCAAGCGGGATAAGAAGAACTCCCGGAGCAGGTCGTGGGTCCACACACCATCCTGCTGTTCGACCAACAGCGCTCGCTGCTTCAGCCGCGCGACAACATCGTAGTCGACGTCTTGAAAAGCATCGACAGTTACAGGGTGGCGGAAGATCGAAAGGAGCTCCAACAGTCCGCGCTCAGGTTCGGACACCTCTGAATAGACCTCGCGTTCCACGAAGGCAAGCACGTCACCCTTTGCATCTCCAGCGCAACCGCGGGCCATCAGATTGAGCAGGAGTGGGTGCCCGTGGCTCTCGGCCACCACGCGGACAGCATCCCGCACCGAGAGGCTCTGGGCCATCCGCCAGGCCGAATCGCGGTCCAAGCCAGTGACCTCGATTATGAGGTTGCCCGGAGCAGTTCTTGAGAAAGAGCTCGGCAATGACCGCGAAAGGATGACGATCTTGCTCGACCTCGAAGCCTTCACTGACTCCAGCAACACGGAAAGCAGCGTAGAGACCTGCTTGGACGCCTTGTGAACATCGTCTATGAAGATGACCAGCGGCACACCGGAGAAATCACCGACCATCGGCACATACAAATCCGACAGCGAAGAGCCGTGCCTGAATGACCGTGCGGCCTCGGTGCGACCGACCGACACAAGGAATTCTGTCAGAGCGGACATGAAGGAGCTCTCAGTATCCCACTCCCTAATCGTGTACCAGAACATCGATCTCTTGCCAGAGAGCTCGTCGAACAACTTGGATGCAAGTGTGCTCTTGCCGATGCCCGGCATTCCCCATAGCAGGATAGCATTATTCTCAGTACCCAGGAGCGCCTCGAAGAGCATCTTTCGCTCATTGTCACGCCCGAAGAATGCACCGACCTTCGGCCTACCAAGCGACCTCTCGACGAGTTCAAGGACGGCTTGGGTCGCCGACTCCCTGCCCAAGCCCTCCATCCTCATCGTGTCGGAGGAGCGTGCGAGGTCGACCATTTCAGGGAAGGTCAATGGCCTTCCTCCCAGCAACGCGACCTTACGCATAGTCTCCTCAAGCGACAGCTCTTGAACCTTGCCAGCATGATCAAGGACGACTTTCCGTTTCGCGATGTCGGCCCTTATGGTCTGTGCCGCTTGACGCCCCCTTTCCGTCAGAAAATAGGCCCGTCTTCTTCTGGGAGCTCCCCTGACATGGGCTAACCTGTCGGTGACGAGCCCCTCCTCCTGGAGAGAGGCAAGAGCCCTCGAAGCGTTGTGAACCTGAATGTGGAGTTCCTGCGCGATCCCCTCCTGGCTCGCTGCCAGGGGAACCTCGGGGTCGTCCCTGTGCTTTTCCATCTCCGCCAGATGAAGGAGCAGACGCTCGTTCTGGGAGACCACTAGGCGTGCCATTGAGACCGTGTAACGATTGCCTGACCTAATACTCCTTTCGGGATGGCTATCAAGCCCTCTGGCGAGCGCAAAACGACTGCAAAACGCCGGTCAGGGTTCAAATACCCCGCCCCCGACTAGATACCTTCAGATCCGAAGAATCGGAGGCAATCAAGATGATGTGCGGCAAGGGAATCAAAGTCGCTGGCGCGATGATGACGGTTCTGCTGATGCTACTGGGGATTTTCGCAATCCCAGCTTCTGTGTCCGCAGCACCGGTCACCGTGAGCGACAAGCTGACAACTGCAACGGGCACAACGACCGATCTCGGCGGAGGCGACTACTTCTTCGTGAAGTTCGGGAGCGACGCCGCGTTCGGAGTCGTCTGGGGAACGAATACGACTTTGAACAACGTGTACTTCGTGGCCATCAAGGCGAGGTACCTCGGCATGGCGCAAGTCTATGACGAACAAGGGACACAAATAACCAAGAATCACACGATCAAGATCTACACATTGTACGCCGTAAAGCTCGAGGATATCCTTGAGTTCAACGACACGAACGACAACGGCGTGCTCCAGTACCACAGGGAGTATGCGAACTACAACTTCACGGGCAACTATGCCGCCCAGGAGCCGATCTACAAGAAAGTCGATCTAAAGACGGCGTGGGCGCAGTCCGCTGTCACCTCCAGTGAGAGCGGGGACTACAGGACCTGGAGCTTCGATCTGAGCGCGAATGATCAGCCGTACATGCCGCTCAGCAACTACACCGGGCCTGCGGGTGACGACAAGCTGAACAATCTCACCCTGACCTTCCACCTCGAGGCCAAGATGGTCCAGATGGACAACGCCACGATCCCACAGTGGAGGATAACGGTCCAAAAGGGCACCATGGGCAACCTGATGCGGTTCTCCGAGGCCCAGCGCATGAGCGACTATGTCGTCAGCGGGAAGATCATCACGTACCACGTGAAATGGGACCAGTCTATCCAGGGTTGGGACTTCGACGAGGCGAACACGGTCAACCCGAACCTGCTCATGGAGATCAACGCGCTGGTCGGCAACTTCATGCCAGCACGCATGATGGCATGGATGAACATGAACACCATGCGCGCGATGAAGGAGGATGGGCGTATGTCTGGGACCTGCACAACTGGACCAGTCGATGTCGATGAGAACACGGGTACCTACAGCACGCCGAGACCCCTGGCCACACCGACTTTGACATTCGGTGGCGACAGGACCAGAATCGGTGCTCTGGAGTGGGTTTCAAACGTGACCGTCGATGGTCACCAGGATTTAGTCCATGCGCAGATACTCGGCGGGATGCTGGTTTGGAGTAGGGCGATGAACGGCGCCTTGTTCGCTGGATTCGCAGTGCTCGCAGGCATGAGCTTCCCCGGCGGCCAGTCCATCGTGCACGACCCGACTTTCTCCTCTGAGGCGCTGGTCGATCTTGGCAGCGAGGCTGCTGCGAAGCCTCCGATGTTCATCTTCGCCGTCGGAGCGATAATCGCCATGGTAGTCGCAATCGTGGTCGTCCTGCTAGTACTGATGGAGAAGAAGCCCGGACAGAAGATCCAGCAGAGCTACGAGCGCACGATGAGCTCCCAGCCAGGCGAGTGGGCCAAGTACTACAACAAGAAGTAGAGGGCCCGCATCAAACCCCTTACCATTCTCATTTCTCTAGCTACTGCTTCTTCTGCGCGAGCTCGTTCAGGGCCCTGAGGAGCATGAGGGCCTCCTCTTTGGTGTTGTAGTGGACGAACGTCGCTCTTACCATCGTCTTCGTCTTGTACAGAGCGGGGACTCTCGAGTAATAGTCCTCGGCTCCCACGGCCAGTGCGTACTTGTCCCACAATACCTTGGAGAGCTCGTGGTCGTCGTATCCCGCGAGCTTGAACGCGAATGTCGGATCTCTGCCGAGCTTCATGTTGATGTCCTTCGGGCCGTACAGAGTAAGGCCGTCTATGTATCGCAGGCCTAGCAGCCTGCCGTAGCCGTCAAGCACGATCCTAGAGAGCTCCTTCTCATAGGATTCGATTTTCTGCAGTGCCGTCCGCAACCTGGCGGACCTCTGAGGGCCAGGATTCGGATCGACTTTGGATTCCGGATCTCCCAGCCATACCAGGTAGTCAATCGCCCCTTTGATGGCTGCGAACATCGCCTGGTCCCTCGTGCCGAGTTCCCACTTCTCGGGCCCGTGCTTCGGTGACGGGTCGACCTTGTACGGATGCAACGTCTCGATCAGCTCGGGCTTCATGTACATGAAGCTGCCGTGCCTGGAGAAGAGCTTGTACCCGGAGAACACCAGCGCGTCACAGTCAATCTTCTTCACATCGGTCGGGCCATGGGCGATGTGATGAACGGCATCGATCACGAATAGAGCCCCGACCTCTTTGGCGATCTTGCCGAGCTCGATGAGGTCGGATCTCGTCCCCAGAACATTCGATGCTGCGGCCACGGTCACTACTTTTGTCTTCTTGTCGACCAGCCGCTTGAAATCCTCGATATCGAGAATTCCGGTCTCCATGTCGAACTTGGAGAATCTCAGCTCGTGGATCAGTCCCATGCCTCCGAGCTCTGCCCACGGGTTGATATTGGCATAGTGCTCGTAGCCCGTGGCGACGACATTCTCCTCCCCTTTCATGCCCCGGCTGAGGGCGTAGCTGAGGCCGAACAGGAGGCTGGTGCACGATTCCCCCGAGATGATCGATTCGGGGCCATCGGCCCTGACAAGGTCGGAGACCGCCTTCCTCCCTTCGAGGATAGCTTCCTCAGCACCCTTGGATTCAGTGAAGTAGTTGCCGACATTCGCGCTCCATTCTGTTCTGGCGCGGGACTCCGCCTCGGCGCTCATCCTCGTCACAAGGGTGCCTGCGCCGTTGTCGAGAAACGCTCTCTTCCTGCCGGTCGGGTCAGTGTCGACCGTTGGGAATTCCCGGCGGATCCTCTTCAGAAGCCTGGAATCGAAAGACATGCGTGGGGGATTGGCGAGCAGGTTGATAAGAATTGACATGAGGGTATCTGCAGGCCAAAACGGGACTCAGATTATTACCCCTCCTCGCGATTCACCTCTGGGGGAGTACAATGGCAAATGGCAACAGAGGAAACGCTGTCAGCGTAATGATCGGCGGAGAGGCTGGATA
>JBASRQ010000103.1:0-9606 GCA_049273895.1 Thermoplasmata archaeon | reverse complement strand
CCATTAGGGCGACGCGTTGCAGGAAGTGCGGCTACAAGGGCCTCAGGATAAAGACGAGAGAGACGAAGAAAACCTAGTCCCGCCGGACAAATAGCATTCTCCCAGTCTTGTTGGATTCAGCGACAGTGCTAACGGATTCGTAGAATAGAAAAAAGGGGTGGAGGGGACTCCACCGCAGTTGGGCATCACCCTTTGGTTACACCTCTCCTCTTCCTTCAAAAGAGCGTGTTTGCCAAATTGGCACTCCCGAAAAGCAACTCACAGACTATAACCCTTTTCATGGTTCGAGGTCAGAGTGTCGCATTATTGCCATCCATGCAGTGGAATTGGTTGCAGTTCTCCAATAAGAATAGTTTTAATTGAAATATGCCATTCTCCCCAATCACATGTGGAAGTTCCTCGAGTCCGAGATGCTTGTGATTCTGGGCCTCACAGAGGACGCCACGAGGACCGATGCTCAGATCGCCGATCTCTACGGTCTGAAGAAGGGGACTGTCGCATCCATTCGCCAGAGACTGCTCGATGCGGGCGCGATAACGTTCACGAACGTGCCGGCGTTCAACAAGCTCGGTTGCGAGATGATCGGCTTTCACTTGGGTACGGCAGAACCCAGTGGGCGGGCGGACACGAGAGCAAACCATTACATTGAGTTCTGCAACAAGACACCTCAGATTTTCCATGGTCTAATCGGCGGCAGCTCAGTGGTTTTCTTCACTGCGCTAAGGAACGCCACCGAGTACAATGTCATCGCCCAGAGCCACAACAAGTTCTTCAGCGGCCCAAGGCGCGAGTCCAAAGCAAGGATTGTCAGTTCGGTGTTCCCGTTTGCCCTTTCGAAAGGGACGTTCATTCCTAACTTCGCCCCGATAGTGCACAGGCATTTCCAGTTGGACGTACCTCCGCCGCGGCCATCGATTCCAGTCTCCGTCAAGGTCGAAACGCCGGACTTGAGCAAGATCGAAAAGACGACCCTCGTTGCCCTCATCGAAAACCCGAGGGCCTCAGACAGGGAGATCGCTGCGACCGTCGGTCTCTCTAGGCAGGCAATCACAAGGATAAGGAACAAGCTGCTGGAAGAGGGGAAATTCCATCCAATCTGTATGCCGAGGGTGTACAAGTGGGGGTTCGAGATTTGTGTAGTCGCCCATCCAATGTTCAGCATGGAATTGCCTTGGGACAAGAGGCTGAAGAGCCAGCCAAGGGAGTCCGTCGAACTCACCTTCTTCTCGCTGTCGAAGGCAGACGAGGCCGTTGGCAACTACGTGGTTGCAAAATACTCAGAGTACTCAGACCAGCTGGAGGGTATGCTTGCCTGGTACCACAAGGCCAAGGCGTTCGATGAGAAACCCGAGATCACGCTATTCCCTCTGGAAAGGTCGACGGAACTCAGGACGTTCGATTATGGACCTGCCGTGAGGAACTTGATGTTTTCCTGAAGTCATCATATAAACATTCGATGGCAACCTATAAAAACCATTCAGACCATATTGACCGACGGTGGGATTATCAAGGTAACACCTTTGATGGCTAGCAGATGGGTGAAGGCTGTTTTCCTGGCAATACTCGGAGTCGTGATATTGCTCTTCGCGAACAAGCTCGTCGACGATCTCAGAACCGCAATGGCGGACAATTTCGACGTCTCGTTCCAATGGACTTGGGACCTGCTGACGATCCTTCTGTGGGTGCTCGTCGCGTGGCTGTTCGTCGACGCGGTCCTCACCGTGGCTCTCAGCTTCTCGGAGCACCGGTTCACGCTCTCGGACGTGATCAAGCGCTTGGACAGGGTTGAGAAGAAGCTGGGAATTGCTCAGCCGAAGGAGATTTCTCAGGATTTGGATTCGGAAACGAGGCTTGAGGAGATCGTGCCTGAGGAAGAGGTGCCCCCGCCCCCCAAAGAGTGAGCTCAACTCATTCTTCTGCTCTTTCTCTTATTTCTTGGCCGAGCTGCTGGCTTCCTTCTTAGCCGCTCTCTGAGCCTTCTTGGGGCAACTCATGTTGAGACAGAGGTTCCATCTGCCCTTGTTCTGCATGATCACTTGAACGGTGGGCGAGCCGCAGGCATCGCAGGCCTGGCCTGTGGGAATGATCCTGCCCTGCTGTGGCAGGGGGTACATCACCTTGCAGGTCGGGTAGTTGGAGCATCCAGCAAATCTCTTGCCTTTCCTGGACTGTATGACCCTGAGGTCGCCTCCGCACGAGGGGCACTTCCCGAGAAACCTCTCCTTCAGAGCCCCCGAGCAGGTCGGATCGATGCACACGGTGACAGGCGCCTGTCCTCTGGCGACAGTCTTCACCTTGGGTGCGCCGCAGACAGAACACTTCTCATCCGTGGCGAGTATCAGCATCCCGTGCGGGAGTGCGTACGTGTTCCTGCATTCTGGGTAGTTGGAGCATCCGGCGAATGTGCTCCCGTTCTTCATCCTGATCTGCAGCAGTTGGCCGGTACCGCAGTTCGGGCAGGTTCCCAGCGCGTGCTGTTCTCTGAGGGCCTTCCTGATGTGCTCGCCAATCTCCTTCTTGTTCCTCTCGAGCACGTTCATGATGTCCTCGAGCATCGCCTGGCTCTCCTCGACGACTTCGTCCTGCTGCAGCTCCCCCGCCGCGATCATGTCCATATCGCTCTCGAGGTGTGATGTCATCTTCACGCTCGTGATGTCGTTCGCGTGCTCCTCGAGCGCAGATATGACCGCTATGCCGCTCTCGGTCGGCTCGATGATCCTGGTTCCCTTTGCGAACCTTCTGTCGTAAAGCTTCTGGACGGTTTCGTGCCTCGTGCTCTTCGTCCCCAGACCAAGGTCTTCCATCTTCTTGATCAGGGAGCCTTGGGAGTATCTGTCAGGCGGAGTCGTTTTCTTCTCGGTCGAGTGAATCCTGAGGACCATTGCTTTGTCTCCGACTCTCAGTTGGGGCAGATTGATCTCCGTCGCCCTGTAGTATGGATAGTATCTCCTCCAACCAGGCGAGATGATCCTGTAGCCCTCACTCAAGAATGGTTCTCCGCCGATGTCCAGCTCGGCGTAAGTTGACATCGACTTGCACGGCGGTGCGAGCGTGGCGAGGAACCTCCTCGCGACGAGTTCGTAGACGTCCCAGTGGTTCCCCTTGATGTCTCCCTTCTTCGCGGCTTCCACTGGATGAATCGGCGGGTGGTCCGTTGTGCTCTTCTTGCCTCTCGAGGGCCTCAGACTCTCTTGTGCGAGGATCTCATCCGCCTCTTTCGCAAATTCGGACTCCCTTAGTTTCTCAAGGATTGCCCTTAGGCTGAGGGAGGGAGGGTAGACCGTGTTGTCCGTTCTCGGGTACGAGATGTACCCATCCGTGTAAAGGTCCTCGGCGATTTTCATCGCTTGAGAGGGCGAGAGGCCGAGCTTGTTCGCCTCCATCAGGAATATCGTGGTGCTGAACGGAACGGGAGCCCATTCATTGTTCTCCTCCTCTTTGAACTCCTTCACGGAAGCGTTCTTCGCCAGCTTGGCCTTCGTCAGCGCTGCGTGGGCCGCCTCTTTGTCCGAGAACTTTCCGTTCTTGTGCGAAGCTTTGAACTCGAAATCTTTCTTCAGGTCCGCTGTGACGAGCCAATAAGGCGTCGGTCTGAACGCATTGATCTCCCTCTCGCGATCGACGATCAGGGCGAGGGTCGGGCTTTGGACACGGCCGACGGAAAGGAAATCCTTCCCAAGCTGGCCGGAGGCGAGTGATATGAATCTGGTGAGGGAGGCCCCCCAGGCGAGGTCGATAAGCTGCCTCGTCTCCGCCGCTGCTGCGAGCCGATAGTCAAGATCTGCAAGCTCGGCGAATGCCCTTTCGATCTCACCTTTCGTGAGTGCGCTGAACTTCGCCCTTCGCTTCGGCTTGTTGACCTGCGCCTCCTCAAGCGCCTCGACCCCGATGAGTTCTCCTTCTCGATCGTAGTCGGTCGCAACAATGACCTCATCCGCGGACTTGCAGAGGTCCTGAAGCGCACTCATGATCTTCTTCGCTGTCGGATCCACTCTCTTTTCTGGTTTTGCGTAGACCAAATCTTTTGGTGGGATTGCGTCCCAATTGTTGTACTTGTCTGGATAGTCAAGAACGATGATGTGTCCCCTCAGTCCCAGCACCGAGAACTCATCGGACCCTTTGGTGAACGTGAGAACAGGAACGCCTGCCACGGAACGACTCTTCTGCGTGTTGTCGGAGAGTATGAGTGCGATCCTCCGCGCGGCGTGATTTTTCTCGCTGATGATGAGCCGGCGCATCCATGCTTGGATGATTGGAGGCTTATTTAATGATGATGGGAGGCAGTTTTGGCGATGCCAGATCTTCGATCTGGCACGAGCTCGCAACTACTTCTTGCGAGTTCCCCACATCCTCTTTCTTAGGTCGAGGATTTCATTCCTTCTTCTGCCGAGGCCGAGAAGCACAACAGGAACTGTCATTTCCTTCTCGACAAGCTTGATGTACTTTTTCATGTTGGCAGGGAGCTCTGAGTAGCCCTTTGAGAGAATTCTTTTCATTCCGGCCTCGTCGATCTCATCCCATCCATCGAGGATCGCATACTTGGGCTCGCATCTCTGCAGCAGTCTCAAATCCGCTGGGATCCTGGTCACTTTCTTGCCGTCGAGCACGTAGTGCGTGCATATCTTGAGGTTGTCGAAACCCCCGAGGACGTCTATCTTCGTCATAGCCACTCCCGTGAATCCGGAAAGCGAACTTGCGTACCTCGTGACGACCAGATCGAGCCATCCGCATCTCCTGGCCCTTCCGGTTGTCGTCCCGAATTCCCCGCCCTTTTCGGCAATTCTCTTCCCCACCTCGTCGTGAAGCTCCGACGGCAATGGTCCCTCACCGACCCTAGTCGTATAGGCTTTGACCACTCCATAGACCTCGTCCAAAGCCAATGGAGAGATGCCAGCGCCCGATGCGGCGTTCCCCGCGACTGTTGTTGACGAAGTCACGAAAGGATATGTGCCATGATCGATGTCCAGCAAAGTCCCCTGAGCTCCTTCGAAGAGAACTCTCTCCTTCTTTCGCAGCGAATCCTCCACGAGTGCTCCTGTATCTGTGACATACTGCCTCAGTTGCCTGCCGTAGCCTGCGTATTCGCTCTTGATTGCACCGAGGTCGAGTCTGTTCGGGTCGCCATATGCGTCAAGGATCCTTTGCTTCAGCGGTATGAGGAATTCGAGTTTGTCGGAGAGGACGTTCTCGTCTGTCAGGTCTCCCATCCGGACGCCCAGCCTCGCGACCTTGTCTGCATAGGACGGTCCAATCCCACGTCCTGTCGTGCCGACTTTGGCACATTTTCTCATCCTCTCCTCGGCACCGTCCAATATCCTATGATACGGCATGATGACGTTCGCCCTGTCGCTGATCCTCAGATACTTCGCGCTCACTCCACGCAACTCGAGGTCGTCTAATTCCTTGATGAGGACTCCCGGGTCGATGACCACTCCGTTCCCGATGACAGCAAGCTTGCCAGGCCTCAGGATGCCGGACGGAAGATGATGTAGCGCGAACAGTTCCTCGCCGATCTTGACGGTGTGCCCAGCGTTGTTCCCTCCCTGGAATCGCACGACCATGTGGGCCTCGTTCGCCAAGAAATCGACGATCTTTCCTTTGCCCTCATCTCCCCACTGAGAGCCTATAACTACTAATGATGGCATCTTATCGACACAAGCAATCCTAGCCCCGCTTAATAAAACGTTTGATGGGCAGGGCTCAGCTCTTCTTGTGATGCTTCTTGTAGAGTCTTAGCAGCTCGGCCGCCTCGAGATCGGTCTTCAACCCCTTCGAGTCAAAATGGGTCCTTGACGCTTCAGCCCCTTTTTGTCTTAGGTATTCTATGAACTCGACCAGTTTGGGCGGCGCCAATTTTGTTTTCTGTGCGAGCTCGTCCACGCCATAGTAAAGCGGGGGAGAGTCCGCCTCGTCTCTCCAGATCTCAAGGATCCTACCGCACCTAACTGCAGTTCCCAGGTCTCCAGTCGCCTTCATATCCTCGAGCACTTCTGCTGAGAACAGTCCGCCCAGCCAAAGTGGTCCTGGGTCTCCGTCACTAGCCTTCACTCCGCTGACGCCTCTGGCCAGCGAGGATCTTGCGTAGTTGACGAACCCTAGTTTCCTGATGGCGGAATCCGCTTTTGTCGCTCCACTGCGAATCCTTAGATTGCATCTGAAGTAATGATCTGCGTGGTAGCACAGGAGCGGTTCTGCCGCTCTATCGTGCTTTGCGGCTTCTCTCACAACGAAGCCTATCAGAATTCTCAGGCCCGTCTCGTGAGCGAATGGCGATTTCGCTGAGAGCGATCCGTATCTTCTCACGCAAGTCTTCGGGTACGTTCCGTAGAGCGGGGCTGTGTCGGTGGCCGTGATGGCTACTACGCCATTGTTCCGACAGCTCTGAACGGCGGAGTCTATGAAGTCCACAGGCGTTCCGAAAGGATCGATATCGATGTAGTCGAATTGCTCCTCGGCGAGCAGGCTCCTCAAGTCCCTACAATGGACATCAACATGCCCAAGGCTGTTGAGCTCTGCGTTCTGCTTCATCAGCACTGCCGCTCTCAGGTCTCTGTCATTCAGTTCGAAATTCGCCCGCACTCCGCACTCGTTGGCAAGCCGAAGCCCTCTTGCGCCCGTGGCAGCCAGCCCGTCAAGGATGCGCTGCCCCTCCCTGAAGATGACCCGGCCGAACATCACTGAGATGTCCCTGCTGAACTCCATCTGGCGGTTATAGAAGACATCGCCGGTTCTCGTCCCCGGCCCTTTCTTACAGTAGCTCTCGGGGACGAGGAGATCCGTCGTCCCCTCTCTCACCTGCGCAAGGCCAGAAAGCATCACACGTATTCGCCCTTCATCAGCTTGATGATCTTGTAAGGCAGGAGGTTGCGATTGATGGGCGTCACCTCAAGTATTCGCACGTCGTCCCTTCTCCTGATGTCCTGCAGGAGGGGGTTCCTGGATTTCTTGTGAAGCGTCAGGATGATTGGCTTGTCGACCTCCATCGCGTCCTTGACCGCTTTGACGAACTTCTCCGACTCGACCTCCATCTTGCCCACTTCGTCGATCACGATCACATCGGCATTCTTGCTAGCGTCGACCAGAGCCTCAACGCCGACGGTATCAAGGCTTTCGAGATTGACACCGTACTTCCCGACGTAGAACTTGGATTCGGTCTCTATGTGAGCGAAGATCGCCTTGCGTTTGGTCTTCCAGTCCATCACGTAGAATCCGACTCTCTTGCCGTTCTCGACGATAGGCTCGGTGACCATTCCCCCGACGACGAGGCTCTCCTCTTCAAGCATCTCGATGACCTTGACGAGTGCCTGAGTCTTGCCCGCACCCGGGAGTCCGGTGATACCTACCTTTATGCCTCTCGTCATCGTGTCACCAGGCAGCCGCACAAACGGCTTCTGTATGGTTTTTCATATATATAATGAATATCATAAATCTTCACATCCAGACAGGACTGAGGCACCTGTGAGGACAGATCACTTCTTCTCGATCTCCTCTACGAACATCAGGGGGTAGTTCATCTCCTTGATAAGCTTCATCGAGGCTTTCACCCGGGCGCTTTTGTATCTGACCACGAGAGTGACGTCCAGCATGTCTCCAGTGAGCGAGACGTAATCGTATTGTCCTCTCTTGCTCTTCAGCTTGGACCGGTCGATCTTCACCCTGACGCTCTCGACGAATGGCTGAACACTGCTTCCTGCCTCGATCGCCTTCTCGAGGGTTTCAACATTCTCGACGCTGAGAGGAACGCCCACGAACTGATGGTATATCGTGCCCATCTTCACGCCCGCCTCGAAGGCCGCCCTCTCGGAGTCGGAACATGAGAAGTAGCTATCTGCCTTTGCCTCTCTCGATTCTTTCATACACGGGCCCCCCGAAAATGTAGACAAGAGTCAATGCCAGCGCGATGCCTGTGGCGGTACGTGAGAATGCTGTATATAATGATTGGTCGGCGACCAGAAGCAGGCCAGCAATTGATGGAAGGACCGCCAGCAAGAGGGCGAAGCCGGTCGCCGCGGCCATCTTGCTCTGGACCTTCGGATAGGGGATTTCCGATGCCATCAGGAAACTCGCTAGGAAGCCGAGGCCCATCACCAGCCACGGCAACTCCTCGAAGGTGTAGTAGTATCTACTGTGCTCAAAGCCCTTCGTGGCTCCGAAAAGCAGGCAGAGCAGAACGATGAGTAGCGCGGCAGCGGGTGCTGGCATCCCGACGAAGTACGAGAGCTGATAGCCCCCTGCGCTGAACCTCGCGAGCCTGAAGAGGCCCGTCGCGAGTATCGCGACCGCGCATGCCAGCACTATCCCGTTCTCCAAAGCGCGGCCATTGGCCGCATGGAACTCAGCATACACCAGAAGGGCAGGCGCGAACGCGAACGATATCGAATCCGATATCGAGTCCAGCACCTGGCCCATGGAGTGTTTGCTCCCGAAACGCCTTGCAATGATGCCGTCCAGGCCGTCCATCATCATGGAGAGAATGAGTAGGCTGGTAGCAGCCAAGAACTTCTGGTCGAGTATGTATGTTATCGCGACGAATCCGAGCACTCCGTTCGCCAGCGTGAAGAGATCTCCGAGGGACACCTTACTCCACGCGGCCATCACAGACCTCCGCGACGCATGTGACGCCCGCGCGCAGTTTCTGCCCCTTGTCAACGACGATGCTGACGCTCGATGGAGGCAGATAGAGATCCACCCTGGACCCGAACCTTATGAGGCTGAGTTTCGATCCCTTCCCCAGCTCTTGGCCCTCCTTGACGTATGGCACGATTCTTCTTGAGAACGCGCCTGTCATCTCCACAATCGACACAGCTCCGATTTTGGTCATGAGCGACATCTCCAGGCGCTCGTTGCTGGGCGTACCTTTCGAGAATGCAGGTCTGTGCTTCCCGACCTTGTGGAGGGCATTTTGCACGATGCCCTCCAGTGGTGCTCTTGTCACATGAACGTTCCTTAGTGCCAGGTAGATGGAGACCAGCCCCTTCTCGCGATCTACTGCTCTGACAGTGCCATCAGCGGGAGACACTACGCCTTTTCCTATCATCCTTTCGGGATCGCGAAAGACACAGATGAGGAACACCGTTAGGATGCCGAGAGCTGCGGAGACATACTGCTGGAACGGAATGACGATGACGGTGGCCAATGCGCTGATGCTGACGAATCCGCGACCACCTCTTGCAATCATTGCAGACACCTCGTGGCAGCTCGACGCTGCTGACAATCAACGATCACTTCAAGAGCAGCTTCGCATCGACTACGACCGCGCCCTTCTCTTTTACGAACACTGGGTTGAGATCCATCTGATCGAGTTTGTCCATGTACTTCTCCCCCAGCGCGGACACCTTCATAAGGATGTTGATGATCGCGTCCCTGTCAACCTTGATCTTTCTGAAGCCTTCCAGGATCGGCGCCGCCTTGATCTCCCTCAGCATCTCCTCGGCGTCCTCCCTCTTTATCGGGACAACCCTGAATGTCACATCCTTGTAGACCTCAGTGTAGATGCCACCGAGCCCGAACATGACCGTGAGGCCGAATGTCGGGTCGTTGATGAGGCCGACAATGACCTCGACCCTTCTGTCCTGGTGCGATTCCACGAGTATCTGCTCGTTCGGG
>JBASRQ010000114.1:0-14395 GCA_049273895.1 Thermoplasmata archaeon | reverse complement strand
ACCTCCTACTACAGAGGTATTCGCGCAACGGCGACAATGAACTCGCAACGGCCGTCGCCAACACACTCGACCGAATGACAGAGGGTCTGTTCGACGAACTAGAAGGCGGGATATTCCGATACTCAGTTACAAGGGACTGGAGGGAGCCGCACTACGAGAAGATGCTTGAGACGAACACGGGTTTTCTGAGGAACCTTGTCCACGCGTACAAAATCCTTGGCCAAGAGAGATTCGCGATAAAAGCACGAGGTTTGGCCAACTACATCCTCAAAACCCTCAAGGATCCGATTCATGGGGGGTTCTACGGAAGTCAGGATGCGGACGAGGAGTACTATAGACTCACGGCGGAGGACAGGTCGAAAAGGACGGCGCCCGCAGTTGACCGAACCATCTTCGCTGGCTGGAATGCCGAAGCGGTCGTTGCGTTACTGGAAGCCGGAATCGTCCTGAGGGAAAGAGAATACATAGACACGGCATTGGTTGCTTGGAGGTACGCGGTCCAGCATCTGTGGAATGAGAAAGTCGGTCTGGTCAGACATATGGACGGACAGGACTTGTATCTATTCGCAGACCAGGCGCCATTTTTCGAATCGTTGCTGGCCGTCCTCCGACTGTCTGCCGACGATGAAATTCCAGCAATAGCCAATCGCCTTGTCGATGGAGTGAATACGGCGTTTGCTGGTCCGGAAGGCGGCTTTGTCGACATAATGAGGAAAGAGAGCGCTATCGGCGAGCTTGCGAGCCCGAGAAGATCTCTTCCAGAGAACTCCAAATGGGCGCGAGCCCTAGCATTGCACGGCATGGCATGCCACGCCCCTCAGCACGTCGAGGAGGCACGAGAAATCCTCAAGTCCTTCGCTGCCAAGGAGGTCGAGAATCACGGCCTCTTCGCAGCATCCTACATTTCAGCCTGGTGGGCGCTAGAGCGAGGCCCGCTATGCGTTGAGGTGCATGACCCAGAGGCCAAAGAGGCATCAGAGAGCGAGCTCTGGCTCGCAGCAAGTGAGATCCTTGATCCTGGCGTGATCGTCACGATGACTCGCGAGAAGGGGTTACGAGCTGCACAGGGCGCTGCACCTTCCGCGGTAGTGTGCACTCCTTCAGGATGTTCACAGGTGATAACGAACAGCAAGGACCTCTCTGCCAGATTGTCTCATACCCAGTCCAGTCAAGTCTAAATATCCAGGAACAACGTTACAGTGTTCCGGGCTTTCCATGGCGAGGGTGTCAAAGCTTATTCCGAAGAAGATGTTGTCAAGCGGCGAGACGGTCGTTTTCGAGACGCGCCCGAGCGCGTGGCTGTACATGAAAGCGGCTGCCCTGTCATTGATAATCGCGTTGGTCGCGCTCGTGCTGTTCGTCTGGAAATGGATTCCGAGCGCCCCGTCGATACCTTACATAAGCGACTATTTAGAAGGGTCTGACGGAGCCTACCTGCAATACGCCTTCGGCGCTGTCTTCGTGCTCGCGATGATATACTTCGCATACCGCTGGCTGAAATGGGGAAGCACGGTCTACGCCGCAACCGACGAGAGAATCATCACTCAGAAGGGGATCCTGAACAAGAACTACGAGGACATCCCATTGACAATGATCACGAATATCGACCTCGCGCAGTCTATCGGGAAGAGGGCGCTTGGATACGGGACCATCGTGTTCTCCACTCAAGGGCTTTCAGGCGGAAGGAAGGCCGACGTCGTCTGGGAGGCCGTTCCCGACCCGTTCCGTGTCAGAAGGAAGATTCAGGAAGCCATGGATGTCCACATGAAGCCCAAGGGACAGGCCTAGGCGCTCCCTGATTTGTTCGGCGGAATGGCAATCCCGCCCCCCTGTCATAGCAAACCCAATTAGCCCCAAGGATGCTCCAGAATGGGGGCAGGAACGGGAGGTCGATTGATTGAGCTCAGAAGATGTGACTAGGGACGGTCCGGGAAAGGCATTCATGATATGCAACGAGGCAATCGTTCGCGGTGCGATCGAGGCCGATGTGAAGATCGTCTCGGAGTATCCAGGCTCGCCGACCACCGAGATACTCGACACTTTCTCGGATGTGTCGACCAAGTTCGACTACAAGATGGAGATATCGGCAAACGAAAAGGTCGCGCTGGAGACCTGCGCGGGCGCCTCGATGGTTGGGATGAGGTCCATGACAGCGATGAAGAGCGTTGGCATGAACGTAGCCTCCGATTCGTTCTTCTCGCTATCCTACACGGGCGTCAAAGGAGGGATGGTGATAGTCGTAGCCGATGACCCGCATGCTCACTCCTCCCAGACAGAGCAGGATGGGCGTCCTTTCGCGCCGAACGCTTACATTCCCATGCTCGAACCCTCTGACCCAACAGAGGCCAAGAAGATGGTGAAAAGGGCGTTCGACCTCTCGGAGAAGCATGGGGTGCCAGTAATGATACGCACCACCACCAGGGTGAACCACCAGAGCGGAATGGTGGAGCTCGAGAAGCTTGATAGAAAGCCTTTCCGGAGGGTGCCGTGGACGCATCCGCCCGGAAGATTCGTGACGGTCGCAGAGTCAGCAAGGAAGTTCAAGCATGAGCTGCTCGAAAGGACGAAGAGGATCGAGGAGGAGTTCGAGACCTCAGATCTGAACATCGAGAAAGACACGGGCTCCGATGTCGGCATCATCACAAGCGGAGCGGGCTACAACTACGCCGTCGATGCGGCCAGGATTTTGGGAGTCGATCCTTCCATCCTGAAGCTAGGCACGACATATCCACTGCCAAAGAAGAAGATCGGCAGCTTTCTCAAGAAAATCAAAACAGCGATCATCGTCGAGGAGCTTCAGCCATTCCTCGAGCTCTACGTAACTGCGATCGCCAAGGACGCCAACCCGAGTGTCAGGATCTATGGCAAATGGACCGGGCACTTCAGCGAGTCACTGGAGTACAGCCCGAACATAGTCGTAGACGCGATGGCGAGAATACTGGGCATCAGACCACCAGTCGACTACGAGGCCATCATGGCGAAAGCAACGGAGCTGAAGGCCAGCCTGAGGGACAGGCCGCCGACATTCTGTCCTGGATGTCCGCACAGGGCTACGCTCCACGCGCTCAGGCAGGCCACGAAAGGCATGAAGCACATACTGGCGACGGACATCGGCTGCTACTCGATGAGCTTTCTCGACCCGATCAACTATGGGGACTCGCTCCTGAGCATGGGCGCGTGCATGGGTGTGGCCGCGGGAATGCAGTACGGGGCCGAGGAGAAGGTCGTTGCGATGATCGGGGATTCGACATTCTGGCATGCGGGAATGCCCGGCTTGGTGAACGCCATCCATCACAACGACGACTACACCCTCGTCATCCTGGACAACGAGGTCACCGCCATGACGGGGCAGCAACCAGATCCTGGGAGGGACTACAACGCGGGCGGGCAGCCAGCGAAGCCCCTCATGCTGGAAGACGTCATTAGAGGGATGGGACTCACCGACATCACAATAGTCGACCCGTACCAAGTCAAAGCCGCGGTCGGACCGATGAAGGAGGCACTCTCGAGAAAAGGCCCGAACGTCATCATCTCCAGGAGGGCCTGCGCCCTATACGCCGACAGGAACAAGCGCAAGAAAGGGGAGGTAATCCAGACCAACAAGGTCGACAAGGAGGTCTGCAGAAGGCCCTACACCTGCATACGAGAATTCTACTGTCCAGCGATCTCGATAGACGACGGCGATCGGAAGGCGTTCATCGCCAAGGAACTGTGCGATAGATGCGATGTGTGCGCCAAACTCTGTCCGTTCGGCTCAATCAAGCTGAGGGAGGGAGAGTGACATGGCCGGCAAGGAGTTCAGCGCCTACATGGCAGGAGTAGGGGGACAGGGACTTGTCCTTCTCTCTAACGTGATCGGCTCGGCATGCGCTCTCGCGGGCATACGCGCCATAACAGGGGAACAACACGGCCTGTCGCAGAGGAGTGGCTCTATCAACGTACATATGAGGATAGGGGAGGACATTCGATCACCGCTGATACCGATTGGAGGGGCGGACGCGATTCTTGCACTTGACGCGTTGGAAGCGCTAAGGTACGTCGAGTACCTTGTGCCCGGCGGAGTCGTCGTCATGAACTCGAGGGTGCAGCACCCGATCATAGAGACCGGAGCGCACATGAAAGACAAGACTGCGAAGTATATGTCAGTCGAGGATGTGAAGAAGAGGCTGTCGCAGGTCACTGACAAAATCGCAGTCATCGACGCGCTTGGGATCGCGAAGAAGGCGGGCAACCCGTTGACGGAGAACGTGGTCATGCTCGGGGCGCTGAGCACGCTCGAAGCGTTCCCCGTCCCCGAGGAGTCACTGAAGAAGTCGATATCCGACAACGTGCCGAAGAAGGCAGTCGATGTGAACCTCAGAGCTTTCGACCTCGGTAAGGCCGCTGCGTATGAGCACCTGTGCAATATAGTTAAGTGCAAAAAGTGACCTTCATCCTCGATCGCATGAAGAAAGCAAGGTACGTTCGAGTCGATGTCTTCGCGACGGAGCCGTTCGGAGGAAACCCTCTTGCGGTGTTTCCCGATGCGAAAGGGCTCACGCCGCGCGAGATGCAACTGCTCGCCATGGAGATGAACCTCTCAGAGACGACATTCGTCGTTCCGCCCACTCCTGGCTCGGGCGCGGATTTCAGGGTTCGCATATTCGTGCCAGACATGGAGATACCGTATGCGGGCCATCCGACACTGGGCACTTTCTACGTTCTTGCGAAAGAAGGCCGGATCAAGCTCAAGGACCCGATGACGGCAGTGAAGATGGAGGTCAAGGCGGGCATAATGCCCGTAGAGATATTCTCGTCAAAGGGCAAGATAAGCAAGATCGTGACCGTTCAGAACAAGCCGGAATTTGGTCCCGTGATAGATGATATTGGCCTGATCGCGGATGCACTGTCATTATCGAAGTCGGACTTCAATCCGAGGGACGCTCCGCCGCAGTATGTCTCGACAGGACTACCTTGGATCATCGTCCCTGTCAGGACCAGGAAGGCAGTCGAGAAGGCCTCAGGAAACGCAGCGGTGTTTGCTGGGCTCCGCCAGAGGCTTCCCAACAATATCGCGGACCTCTATGTGACATGCCTCGATCCGATCGATCCGACGTCGACCACACATTCCCGAGGCCTATCGCTCGTGTCTCGAAACGTCGTGGAGGACCCAGCGACCGGCAGTGCGAGCGGTTGCCTCGGCGCGTACCTCGTCGAAAGGAGATTGATCCCCGTCGACAAGGTCACCAAGATGACCAACGAGCAGGGCTACGAGATAGGAAGGCCGAGCAAGATTGCAGTCGAGGTTCGCACGTCCGGCGATGGAAGGATAGAATCCGTAAGAGTCGGCGGGTCAGTGGTGCACATGATGGACGGGACAGCGTATCTCTAGGGTCCTGCCGGCTCCACGGTCGGGAGCTGGATCTTGAAGACCGCTCCTTTCGTTGGATCCCCCTGCACCCTGTCCTCCACCCAGACTCTGCCACCATATCTCTTTGTCAGGGTCTTTACGATGTGCAGTCCCATGCCGGAACCCTTTTTCTTCGGAGCCTTTGAGAATCTGTCGAAGATCAACTTCTTGGCGTCGTCCGGGATGCCGCACCCATGATCGGCAATCGATATGGTCCACGCTTTCTTGTCATCAATGAGTGCTCGCTCGATAGTGATGTCGATCTCAACAGGTTCGTGCGAATCGTACTTGACGGCGTTCGTGAGGATATTGACAAAGACCTCCCGAATCAACTCATCACCGTTCGTGAAGTATTTTCCCTTCTCGGCGTTTGACCTGCATATCACCTTTCTGCCTGGGTAGTATTGAGACACGCTCCTCTGACAGTCAAGAAGGACGGCGCCGAGGTCGGTCTTCGTGAGTTCGACCTCGCCGAACGTCACCCTGGACATCGTCCTCACATTGCCCGCGAGCCAGCTGGTGTTCATCACCTGCTCCCCCACTTTGTTCAACAGCGAAAGCTGGTCGGGCTGACTGAGCTTGGTCTTGAGGAGGTCCAGGTAGCCGAGGATCGCCTGGTTGAAGTTCTTTATGTCGTGGGAGAGAACGTCTGTGTAGAGCTCTGCATTCTTCCTGCTGTCGATGTGTTCTTCGAACATCCTCGCGTTCTCAATTGCGATCCCCGCCAAGCTTGCGAATATCTCGATGACCTCGATCGTGTCTCGGTCCGGAATTCGGTCATCTCTCGGTTTCAGAGTCTCGAGATATGCGATGGGAACGCCTTCCTTGTCGAGAATAAGAGTGTCGATGTAGTCCAGCTCGTGCCAATGTCCCTTTCCCGCCCTGGGCATCCTGGTAAGCTCGGGCTCCGGATAGTAGGCAAGCTCGTCGTCTGAGAGCATTTGAAGACTCTCCGCAGGCATGTAGTAGCTCATGCGGCCCATCTTCGTCCACCAGCGCGATTGAAGCGCCTCGGTCGTGGCTCTGCCTATGTCTGGAATCTTGTCCACACTCTCGATAGAATACTCGTGCCTTCTTATCGTCTCAGCCGCCTTGGGGGGGTATCCGTACAGTGCTTCTATCCGGTACACCCCAATGTCCTGGTGCTTGATCCCAAGCACCATGCGCTTTGTGCCGACTAGCCTTGCCAAGGTCTTGAGCAGGTTGTCCAGCATCTGGTCGAGATTGCGCACATACATAATTCCTGACACCAAGTCGAGTATGCGCGAGAGCTGTTCCGTTCTCTGGCTGGTTGCCCTGAGTGCCAGTTCCCTCTCGTGCGAAAGTCTCGCGTTCTCGATCGCGACCTCTGCGAGGGATGTGAATATCTCGACTGTCTCAATCGTTTCCTTGTCCGGCATCTTGCCATCCTTCGGCTCCGAAGGGTAGATCACCCCGACAATTCGACCCGCAGAATCGTGCAATGCGAAAGACAGATAGTCGCCCTTCCTGAATTCGTCCTTCCTTCGCGGGCCCATCTTCAAGGATGGTTCCAAGTCCTGAGGGGATATGTAGTAGCCCTTGATCCGCGGACTGACCTCCTCGACAAGGGTCAGGTAGGCCGTCTTGCCAACCCTCCTATCTTCTCTCAGGTCTTCGAGTATCACGTCGGTGGGGATGCTCCGCAGCTTGATGTCCTTCACTTGCTCCTCGCTGTATCCGAACACGGCGATCCACTTGAAGACGCCCTCGGCCTCGTCATAAACGACTAGAGTGACCTTCCCGAACCCGAATAGCGACGAGACAGATGTGAGGATCATTTCCGAGAGCTTCCGAAGATCTCTCTCGGAAACAACGGATGACGCGATGCTTAGAATGTCTTCGAGGAGATCCGTCCTTTCAGAGGTTCTAGCTGCCGGCTTGCCAGTCGCGATGCCGCCACGCAGCTCTCTCAGGAGTGCTAATGACAGGAGCTCGGTGAAGAACTCAATCCCTTCGATGGTGTCCTTTGAGAGCAATTTGTCGTCGTACGAGTAGTTGAGTTCGAGTATTGCGAGGAGACCTCCGCTGCGATCTCGCATGGCGATTTTGTATTGGTCGGATTCATGCCAAGAATCACTGCCTTTTCTCGGAAGACGAGCGTTCTCAGGATGCCTGTAGTATGACGGATGGTCGGAGAACGGATCTTGTTCGATGAGTTCGATGATCTTGATCCATTCCTCTGCGCTGATGTAGTAGGCGTTCTTGGAAACCAGAAGTCTGTCGGACAATGTCTTGTCCAGCAGATCCTTGGGATAGTACTCTGCATCCCGATTCGCAGTCATCTGCTGCGCTCTCTCCTTCGAAACCCCGTACGTCATCCACCGGAAGGATGAGTCGATCTCGCCACTGGTGACCTCGAAAACCATCTCAGCGATTCCGAACAGATCGGACACTACCGTGAGCGCGAACTCCACGATGTCTGAAAGCGGTCTGCCCTCGGCGATTGTCGCGGCCATCTCTCGAAGGGCTTCTCTCACCCTCTTGTCCTTGCTGCTGACAGGACGAACACCTGCCTTCCTCGGCCTCTCAGGAATGACGATGTAGCTCTCAGCAGCTGCCCTGACCATATCCGACATCACCGCTAGCTGGCCAGACCTGCCAATCGATTATTGATTTGCCAGCTATATAATGACATACAGGTTCCGTTGCATCATCGGATGGCGACCATCAGGTCACTCCAGTGATGCCACTCGTTCCATTCGGCTCCGACCGTGCGCCCGTCGCCGGGTCGTATAGGATCATCATCACGTCATGCTGGAACGCGCCGGGGTTGAACCGTAAACCCCCTGCCATCCCCTTCGAGATGGCTGTTTGCAGCAGGTTGATGCTGGCGTTGATGTGCCTGTCGAGATGCCAGCCGCACTCGCATTTGAACTCCGCGCCCATTCGGGAATCCTGTATCCTCCCACATATCGGGCACGTTCTGCTGCTGTTTCTCGGGTCGACCTTGACTACTGGGATGCCCTTCCACTGCGCCTTGTACTCGATGATCTGGTGAAGCTTGCGCCTCGGCCACATGCTCAGGCGTCGATTCAGCTCCTTGCTCCTTTTCGTCCTGATCCCCTTCAGATCCTCGAGCACGATGGCGGATCTCTGACCCTCTGCGAAGGATATGACCGCGTTCGCAACCTCGTGGAGCCTGTAGTCGATACGGTGGTGCTCCCTCGCGCCTTCCTTCCTGCAAAGGTCTCTCGAGATACGCCTGTCATGCGCCTTCTTCTTCTGGAGCCTCCTGCGTCTGTCGTGATGCCGCTGCTGGATGATTGCGACTTCTGAGAATTCTCCTTTGACAGCTTTGGCGACATCACCCTCGATGAGCACGCCGTCCAGACTGCGCTCGTTGGTGTCGAGCGACAGTACTGATGCGGGTGTGTACTGTCTCGGGGCATCCTTCCTGAATGCGATAATGACTCGATCAGGGAGAATGGTCAGGGAACCGAGAGAGAGGGCCATATCGTCCAGGTACTTCCGATGGTACTGGCTGACGACGAGCTTCAATTCGACATGGCAGCCAGCCTTGATCGGGAGGTCTATGGTACCCGACTCCCGATCTAGCTTGTACGCCTGGTTCTCTGCTTTCATCATTAGACGCCTGACATGCGGGATCTTGCACGCGACGCCGTTCTGAACTCGCCTGCGATGGTTCTTGAGGACGCTCCCGGCCACTTCGAAGGCCGATACCAGATGTTGGGAATACATCCTTGGGTGTTCTTGGCGAAAATCCTTGTATGCGATCCTAACCAGGGCGTTTCTCGAAGTCACATGCGCTTGAAGACCTGCCCGGATCGCATTGTTGACTGCCAATCTGAAGTCCTCGAGCAGGAACTTCGCATCCACCGGAAGGTCCGAAACCAGACTGAAGGCCACTCCCTTCACTAGCATCTCATCCTTGACGATGACTAGTATATTACGTCTTTCCGGCTACATGTAGCTCCTCGAAGTCGACATCCACGCTTTCCAGCGTCTTCACCGCCCGATTTATTGCAGAACCGCTTCTGCGCAACGCTTATTATGGATGGTGACCTTCGTTCGGCTCAAGAAAGACCGGGGGTGTGAGAGCACGAATGTCAAGGAGATACTGGCCACCGCGATTGAGTTCGAACGCTTCGGTGTTGAATACTATGCAAGGTTCAACGAGCTCGTCGGCGATGAGAAAGCGAAGCCGCTGATGAAGGGGCTCTCGGAAGACGAGAAGGAGCATGCGCGAATCCTTGCGGCTCAGTTGAAGGCATTGGGCGGCTCGGTCAAGTCGCCGTCCAAGGTGATGCTCGAGAAGGGCCTTGCCGAGATCTTCCCTGAGAAGATTCGCAAGAACTCCATCGAGACCAAGGACGCAATACCGGCGCTCAAGCTGGGGATAAGGACCGAGCAGAGGTCTATCGAATTCTACTCGAAGCATGGGGCCAATGCGGATGAGAAGCTCAAGAGGATCTTCAACAGGCTCGAGAAGATGGAACGCGGCCACAAGGAGCTGCTCGAGGAGAACCTGAAGTATTTGGAGGACGACGGGTCATGGTACGGCTACGTCCCGTTCCTTGACTGAATGAAGAGATGCATTCGAATCAAACTCATTATGCCAACCTTTTTTAGATGACCGTCGCATCAACCCATTCCAGGGAGGAGAGTCACTTGGCGACAGTCGTCCCTTTCACACCTCTGCACTACAACACTGACAGGTTCGGAAAGGACGTGTCGCGGCTCGTCGCCCCGCCCTATGACGTCATCGACCGGGTCATGGAGAGGAGGCTCAAGGACGATAGATTGAACATAACCCATGTCACCTTGGGCGACGAAGGCGATACTTACGAGATCGCCAGCAGACGGCTTCGCCGATGGATCGATGACGAGGTCCTCGTGAGCAACTCGGAAAAATGCTTCTACGTCTACGAGCAGACCTTCAGCAGCCCGGACGGCTCGCCAAGGATCAGGTCGGGCATTGTCGCCCTTGTCAAACTAGAGGATTTCGAGAAGGGCGTGGTCCTCCCTCACGAAAAGACAATCCCGAAGCACAAGGCGGATCGGATGCATCTGATGTGCGCCGTTAACGGCGACATCGAGCAGATCTTCCTGCTTTACGACGACCCGACGCAGGAAATGGAATGGATCTTGCTGGACACGCGCAAGCGCGACGAGATCATGAGATTCGTGGATCCTGACGGCGTGAACCACAGGTTAATCAGGATAGCGGAACCCGAACTGATCAAACGGATGATCAAGCTCTTGGAACCGGTCAAGCTTCTCATCGCGGACGGACACCACAGGTACGAGACTAGCCTGGAGTTCAGGGACAAGATGCGCGCGAAGGACGGCTCAAAGGAGGGCACGATGCCCTACGACTTCATCATGGCGACCCTCGTCAGCTTCCGCAACCCAGGTCTTGTGATATTCCCGGCTCACAGACTCATCCAGGGTGTGGATCAGAGGCAACTGTCGCGGCTCCCAAAGGCGCTCGAAGAGGAGTTCGACCTGAAGGAGATGGCCGGCCCGGAAGAACTAGCGTCAGCGGTGGAGAAATCCCAAGTGAAGGCATTCGGCGCGTGGATACCGTCATCGAAAACGCACTTGTACGCGACGCCGAAGGCCAAGGAGACATCGAAAAACCCGATGGAGGACCTTCCTGTCTACATAGTCCAAGAACGAGTGCTCAAGAGGCTTCTGGGATACACTGCCGAGATGCTCGACACAAAGATGAACATCGAATATGTCAAGGGGACGGGGCCGACGAAAGATGCCATGGAGACTGGAGAATACCAGGCCTGCTTCTTCGTGAAACCTCCGACAGTCCAGCAGGTCATGGCGGTGGCAGAGACTGGGCAATTGATGCCGCACAAGTCAACCTACTTCTTCCCAAAGATCTGGTCGGGTGCACTCCTGTACCTCTTCCGACAAGCAGACGCAGAGGCCGTGAAGCAGTAAATAATAGAACACATATACGCCGCCAGGTGTCCCTCTTGAAATTCGACATCGGCATTCTGGGCGGTCGCATCGTTGATGGTGCTGGGAACCCTTGGTACAACGGCGACATAGGGGTTGTGGGTAAGAGCATCGCGAAGATCGGCAAGATCGGCAAGAAGGAGTGCGGACGAACGATCGATGCGCACGGGCTCTATGTGTGCCCTGGATTCATCGACATACACACGCACTCTGACATCACAGCCCTGATCTTTCCGGGCTGTGACAGCACGCTGCGACAAGGTGTGACAACTCATCTGATAGGCAATTGCGGCATGTCGGCCGCTCCGATGCGGGAGCCCCACATCGAGCTCTGGAAGACTTACTGGGGCGAGTGGGCTGGCACGTTCGACAAGGGCGGCTGGAGGACCTTTGAGGACTATCTCGCGCTCTTGGAGAAAAACGGGGTCGGACACAATATCGCTTCGCTCGTGGGTCACGGTGCTGTGAGAACCGCCGTGGTCGGTGCTGATAGGCGAGCGCCCACTCCGAAGGAGCTCAAGCTTATGAAGCAGCTTGTCGACGAGGCGATGCGATCCGGTGCCTTCGGACTGTCGACGGGTCTTGTCTATCCTCCTGGCAGTTTCGCCAAGACCGACGAGATAATTGAACTGTGCAAGGTGGTCGCCAAGTACGGAGGGATGTACACCTCCCACATCCGAGGGGAGAGGGAAACCATTGCGAAGGCCATCAGGGAGGCCATCCTGATAGGCGAGAAGAGCGGCGTTCGCGTTCAGATATCGCACAACTGCCCCAAGATCGGCGCTTGGGGAAGGACCAAGGAGACGCTCGGTCTCGTGGAGCAGGCGCAGAAACGCGGATTCGATGTGACGATTGACAACGATGTCCATACGGATCTAGCGCCGGCCCTAAGCGGGGCGCTTCCCCAGTACATGGCCGAATTGAAGAAGAAGGACATGCTGGCGCAAATCAAGTCGAAATCCAACAGGGAAAGGATCAAAAGGGAGATAGTCGAGGACAGGCTGCCGGCCTTCGGACCCTCTGGACTTCTGAAGCACGGACTATTCGAAAGGATATTCATCATGCATTGCCCGAAGCAGAAGAAGCTCGAGGGAAAGACGGTCAAGCAGGTGGCGAAGGAGAGAGGAAAGGACCCGTTTGAAACCTATTTCGACCTGATCCTTGAGGAGAACGACGAGATAATAGCGATCTTCGACTACATCAGCGAAGACGACATCAAGAAACTCCTCGTGCATCCGTTGATGATGGTGTCATCTGACTGCGCAACATGGGCGGAGCACGGGCCTTTGACCGACCCGCCGCCCTACATACCGTGCGCATTCGGAGAGTATCCTGGAATACTGGAAAGATACGTGCGCGACGAGGAGCTGCTGACGCTGCAAGAGGCAGTCAGGAAGATGACCAGCTTCCCCGCGCAGAAGATCGGCCTCTTCGACCGGGGACTGCTCAGGCCCGGCATGAGGGCTGACATCGCCATCATCGACCTTGAAAAGATCAAGGACAGAGCGACAAACATGTGGCCGCACAAGTATCCGTTCGAGAACTACCCACACAGGTACCCTGACGGGATACCGTTCGTCATAGTGAACGGGACTGTAGCCGTCGATAAGGGGAAGCAGACGAAGGTTCTCGCGGGCGAGGTCTTGAGGCACAAGTATCCGTGAATCGCTGGCTCACAGCTCGAATTTCTTGTACTCGCCCTCGCAGGGATTGCCATGGCACAACCATAGGACCTTGTTCGTCAGGTCGCAAACGATCGAGAATATCGACTGAGTCTGCTTCTCGATCTCCAGGGCGAGATCGGGGTGCCTGCATATCGATTCTGGGTAGCCCACATGGTCCGATAGGACCCTCTTAAATGTCGACAGCTCGACCTTCCCAAGGTCTTTCTTTAAGAGCCTCGTTGCGCGATTGTACCTGAGTATCGACGAGAAGCGCGTGTGCATGTTCGTCTCGAACTTCCACATCCTGGGCGAGAGGTAGTGGTTGGTGTGGACCAGCCAACCATCCTCCGCGTAAAGAGCGTCGAAGGTGGTCGCCGAACCCTCCATGCTGAATATCTCGCCGTTCGAGTCGCACACGATGTTGTTGAAGCTGTGCCCTCGACCTTCCGGCATTGACGCCTTCAGCGCCTGAAAGATGCCGGTCTTGGCAAGGACCTGTCTGACCGGCAATGACTTCGGAATCCCCGGCCTCGTATCGTTGGGAACGAGGGCATTCCCAGTCAGACTTATCCCTGCCGCGTTGATCCCCTCTGTGGGCCAGATGCCGCCGTAGTTCATGCCGATGTACCCAGGCTCGTCTGTGGGTCTGATCCTGGCGACTACGATTTCTTCGATGCTGAACGGCGCCACGTCCTCGTTGTGGGCCGCGTAGACGACATCATCCTTGGTCCACTCAGAGTTCACCGCGATATCCGTGCACGCTTTTCCTCTTCCGCCCTCCGGAAGATCGCAGGTCATCGCGTAGATTGTGTCGAAGCCGATGCCCGTGCCCTCAGCGTAGCCCTCGAGTTCCTCGATGAAGCCCGGGGCGAACTGCCTGCTCATCGGCAGGCTCTTCCTGGCATAAGCGATCGCCTTCTGCAGGCTGAACCCAGGCGTTGCGGCAATTGACGCCTTGAATCGCTTCTCCATTCTGAGCGCCATGTCCCTGCACTGCTTTCCGACTGCGACACCGATCTGATGATGGCTCCCGGAGGCGGTGACTTCCCTGAAGCCCATGGCCGGACTCTTCTTCGGCATACTCTCCCCCTTGAGGTGGTACCTTGGAGGAGAGCGGCCTCTTGAATCAAAAGGCTGCCGATTTCACAGACGGAGACTGTCGAAAACATTTATCATGAAGTTCATCGGTCCCCGCAACATGCCCAAAGTCGAGCTCGAATACAAATGCAGGAAATGCAAGAACGAGTATCCGGCGACCGTCACCTACTCCGGCAAGATCGAGGACCTCGACCTGGAAGAGAACCAGTCAAGGTGCCCCTTCTGCGGCGAGTGGAACTGCGCTGACCCGGGATCGATCGAGGCGATTATCAAGGAAGACAAGAAGAAG
>JBASRQ010000096.1:0-1661 GCA_049273895.1 Thermoplasmata archaeon | reverse complement strand
GCCTGATCCTAATCCTGCCGATGATGATAGCCGGATGGTTCAGCATGAATGTCGCGTTGCCGTTCGACAAGGACGCCGGCTACTCATTCTGGATCGTCGTCGGCGCCTCGATTGCTGCCGTCGCGGCCTTGTGGGCATTCTTCAGGGTGAAAGGGATTCTCTAAATCGGCTCAGATCACCTTGTTGCCGTCGACATAGACATGGATGCAATTCGCAGGGCAGTCGGCGGCAGCGTTTTTCGTGCACCCTTCGTCATCGAGCTCTAGCTCGTCGTTGTCTCCCACTCTCTTCCCGCCCTTCAGAGTCGAGAATCCATCGGCTGCCATCTCGAAGGTTTCCTCGCATGTAGTTGTACAGAGCTCACACCCTGTGCATTCCGGCCTGACTATCTCCACTTTTATCTTCGCCAAACCAATCAACCCCTAGTCTGTGCGCGGTCTTCGTAGAGGAGTCTTTGACTTATCCTCTTTCCTATTCCGGTCCAGTGAATACAGCTATTTGGGGAAAAGGCTAAAATGCATCAAGCGTTTCTTCATTGCCGTCAGTCCGGATGTATTTCATGGCCGATATGAGAAAGTGGGAGAGCAAGAAGATAGGTGTTGTAATTGAGGTCGACTACGACCTGTGCTCCGGCATCGGCCGATGTGTCGAGGTCTGCCCTTCCAGCGTATACGAGATTGTGAATGGCAAGACCACATGTCCTAACATAGACGACTGCATCCAGTGCTGTGCCTGTCAGGAAGCCTGTCCTGTCAATGCGATCAAGCATCACTCTTGTCAGTGAGCTGGCCAGTCCTCACTTGCACAAAGTCCGGCTCTGCTCCTGCAAGAACTGAAGCAAGTAGTAAGGTCCCCCCGCTCCCTTGCCCGTGACACCGCTCGATTTCCAGCCGACGAAAGGCTGAGAGCCTACTAGAGCGCCAGTCGTGGCTCCCTGCAATCGGTTCGCATAGGTCACGCCGGCCCTGATCCTCGCGAAGAATTTCTGCACTTCACCCGGATCGTCACTGAATATGCCTGCGGTGAGCCCGTACTCTATGCTATTCGCGATGTCAATTGCCTCGTCAAGATCTCTGCAGGTCAGCACTATCAGAATCGGAAGGAAGAGCTCCTTGAGCGCCAGCT
Source organism: Thermoplasmata archaeon (assembly GCA_049273895.1). Lineage (GTDB taxonomy): Archaea > Thermoplasmatota > Thermoplasmata > UBA10834 > UBA10834 > COMBO-56-21. The sequence goes on along the minus strand of JBASRQ010000096.1, from coordinate 536 downwards.
CATGGTTGCTGGCAAGGTGAACGATGATCGTTGGTTCGACGAAGTAGCCCTTGCCATAGGCCCCTTCTTCAAGGACGTGACCTCCAGCGAGAACCTGTCCGGCCTTCGAAGCAATAAGCATAGTCTTCTTGAACCGTTCCACGGCCGCTGTATTGATCACTGGGCCCACGAAGGTGTCCTTTTTCGACGGGTCGCCAACCTTCTTGTCCAAAAGCCAAGCCGCTAGTTTCTGAGTGAACATGTCCGCGATCGCTCGGTTGAGTATGACTCTTGATGTCGCGCTGCATTTCTGTCCCGAGTAGCCGAATGCGGATCTGCCTACCCCTTCCACCGCCCTGTCCAAGTTTGCCTTGTCGGATATTATCGCCGGATTCTTCCCGCCCATCTCCAGGATCGGGGGCCTCTTGCCGTGCTCCATGCTCGTTTGCGCGATGCCCATGCCGATGTCCCTGGAACCTGTGAATGCGATCGCCGCAATGCCCTTGTTCTTCGTTATCTCCGAGCCGACAGTCTCCCCTGGCCCCGCCACATAGTGG
>JBASRQ010000089.1:0-13053 GCA_049273895.1 Thermoplasmata archaeon | reverse complement strand
CCGCTTGGGCAAGATAGAGAGACACTACCCGTCCCTTGGGCCGCTCACCGTTCAGAACGACGGTGTGCGCGAGTGTCTCAGGCGCCAGCATGTTGCGTGCATCGTCAAGGACAAGACCTTCCGGGGACCTCCTCATCCGACCGTGGTCCTGGTCAACGAGAAGGGCAAGGTCATCGGAAGGGAGCTCCTGCCCGGAGAAAAGGTGAAGAGCGGGCCAAAGAGCAGGGCGATCTTCCTGGGCAAGGACTTCGTCATATTCTACGAGGAGGGTTCGAGCCGTGGTGCGCGGTTCATTCTGCCGCCAGTGCCGTTCAAGGAGGTCGAGCGAATCGACGAGACGTCGCGCGTTGTCTCTTCAAGTCCTTCGACGGTCGGCGACCTCTTTATCCGGAGCAGCGCTGGGTTGAAGGACGACCCAAGGCTCGCATCGATACTGATCGGCTTCGATCTCTGCTAGCGCGTAGTGCGGTTATCGGGGTAGCTGATGGTTTTCGGACATGCGTGTCGAAAGGGGCATTTCCGGAATCGTGGCTTTTCAATCCATGCGTGAGAATCGAACACACATTCCAGTCGCGAGGCCAGCCGTTCGAAGAACCTTTAGGAACATGTGCCTGAGAATCGCACCATTTCCAGCGAGGAAGACCTGTTAAGAGGTAACGTTTAAATTCAATCTTGTCATGCGCTCTCCCAATCATCCCGGCAGGGCATCTGCTCTCTCGGGGATGGAAAGTCCAATGGTGTTAGAATGGCAGCAAAAGCAAATCCGTTTGAAGAAATGAAGAAGATGGTCGACAAGGCGGGGAAGGCTCTGAATCTCGATCCGGGTATGATTGAGGTCCTGAAGAGCCCGAAGAGGGAGCTCACAGTGAACTTCCCTGTCAAGATGGACAACGGGTCGGTCAGGGTCTTCACTGGATACAGGGTACAGCACAACGAGGCGCGCGGCCCATTCAAGGGCGGCATCAGGTACCACCCACAGGTGGACATCGATGAGGTCAAGGCGTTGTCATCCTGGATGACATGGAAGACCGCGGTCGTTGACATCCCCTATGGTGGGGCTAAGGGAGGCATTATCGCCAATCCGAAGGAGATGTCGGTCGGCGAGATCGAGAGGATGACGAGGAGATACGCCTCGGAGATATTGATCATCATCGGTCCGGAGAAGGACATACCGGCACCTGATGTGAACACGGGCGGCCGTGAGATGGCCTGGATTATGGACACATACAGCATGCAAAAGGGATACCCAGTCCCCGGCGTCATCACGGGCAAGCCAAGGGAGCTCGGAGGCTCGCTCGGCAGGCCTGAGGCGACCTCAAGGGGCCTAGTGTTCTGCGTGAGGGAAGCAGCGAAGAAGATGGGGCTGAACCTAAAGGGCGCGACCGTGGCCATCCAGGGCTATGGTAACGTAGGTGCATTCGCCCACAAGCTCATCGAGCGCGACTACGGCTGCAAGGTCATCGCGGTCAGCGACTCCCAGGGCGGCATCGTCAACGAGAAGGGCCTAAAATACGACGAGGTCTGGGCGCACAAGCAGAAAACCGGCCAGGTGAAGGGATTTCCGGGCTCGAAGCCCGTCAGCAACGAAGAAATCCTCGAGCTTAAGGTCGATGTGCTCTTGCCCTGCGCTCTCGAGAACGTCATCACCAAGGACAACGCTGGCAAGATAAAAGCCAAGATTTCCGGTGAGGGCGCGAACGGCCCGACGACCTTCGAGGCAGATGGGATCCTGTGGAAGAATGGCGTGCTCGTCCTACCTGACATCCTTGCCAACTCTGGCGGTGTCACGGTGAGCTACTTCGAGTGGGTCCAGAACAACTACAACTACTACTGGACCGAGGACGAGGTCAACAAGCGCCTCGACACGAAGATTACTGCAGCGTTCCACGAGGTCTGGGACATGCACGAGAAGCACAAGTGCAACATGAGGGACGCAGCATACCTGGTCGCAGTGAAGAGGGTCGCGGACGCGACGAAGCTCAGAGGCTTCTTCCCGTAAGCGAGACCAATCTCTAACCCATCCGGGGCGTTGCTTCGGATGGATCGTATTATCATTTTTCCATCTTTCGCATCAGATCAATGACCCACTAGCTTTGACGCCTCTGCCTTCTTGATCTGCACTCCAAGCTCATCGGCAAGAACCACTTTCTGGTCGCCGGATTTCATGTCCCTCAGGGTGACAGACCGCTTTGACATCTCCTTCTCTCCAACGATGACTGCGTATCTGGCCCCCGCAGAGGCAGCGTACTTCAGGTTCTTGCTCATGGTCCGCCGCATCAGGTCCACGTCTGCCTTCAGTCCCTGGGATCGCAGCCGCGTGACGATGCCAAAGGCATACTTTCGCATGTCGTCATTCGCGGAGATGACGTATGCATCAAGAGCAGGGGCCACGCTAATCTCCCTCTCGGCCTCGACTGCGAGCATGACCCTGTCAATGCCAATCGCGAAGCCTGTGCTGAAAACTGGCTCCCCGCCGAACAGCTCCGAAAGCGTATAAGAGCCTCCGCCAAGTACCTGCTTCTCCGCGCCGAGCCTAGGGGCATCGATTTCAAAGACCATTCCCGTGTAATAGTCAAGTCCTCGGACAATTCCCAGGTCCACCTGGCAGTCGTCGATTCCAAGTAGTTTCAGGACCGAGAAGATCTCTCTCAGGTAATCCACTGTCTCCGATGGCTCAAGGTTGTTCAGGAGTTCGATCTCTCCCTTGATTTCCGCGAGCGCGGTTATCCTGTCGAAAAGCCTTCTCGGAAGTGCTTTGGCGTCGAACATGTCGCCAAGCGCGTCGAAATCCTCCTTGTCGACCATCCTGAGGACCTCTGCCGCAACCTTGGGGTCCTTGATCTCGTCGTACACGAGCGACTTGAGTATCCCGATGTGGCCTATCCTGACAACGAAGTTCTCAAGACCGGCAGCTCGAATGCAGTTGACTGCGAGCGCAATGACCTCAGCGTCCGTCTCCGGGTTCTTAGCGCCTATCAGTTCAGCTCCTAGCTGAAAGAACTCCCTGAACCTGCCGCTCTGGGGGTTCTCATATCTGAAGCAGTTGCCGACGTAGTAGAGCTTGAGAGGCTTTGGCAGGGTTGACAGCTCGCTGACGAAGAACCTGATGACAGAGGCGGTGATCTCGGGCCGAAGGGCCATCTCTCTGTCACCCTTGTCCTTGAACACGTACATCTCGTCTATGATCCCCTGCCCCGACCTCAGGGTGAACAGCTCAGCGTGCTCGAAGGTCGGCGTGACGACCTCTCCGAAACCGAATCTAGCGCAGGTCTCGCGCATGGCCATCTCGACCTTCCTGCGCTTGGCCATCTCAGCAGGGCCGAAGTCCCTCGTTCCCCTTGGCCTCTGAATCATCATCCGCTTGAACGGCCAACCGTTTCTTAATGCTTTTGGATAGGCCTCCATGCTCACATTCATATTCGGGCTGGGGGATTGCTGCCTATCGATGGGAACTCTTCTAATCGCCTTCGCGGTCTTCCTGGTCACATACGCGCTGATATCCATCAGGAGATTCCCCAAGATCAAGATCGACAGACCTGCGGCCGCTCTCGTGGGCGCCGCTCTCATGATCCTTCTTGGCGTGGTCAAACCGTCGCATGCGATAGACGCGATCAATCTGGACATAATAATCCTCCTTGTTGGCATGATGACACTGGTCGCCGGCCTCGAGCTGTGCGGGTTCTTCGAGTGGGTCTCGCTCAGGATGATCAAGTACTCGAAAGACCAGTTCACATTCCTCGTGCTGACGATGCTCGTGACGGGCGGCCTGTCAGCGCTAGTGCTTAACGACACCGTTGTGTTGCTCTTCACGCCCATCATAATCAGGACATGCAGGCTATTGAAGTCGAATCCGGTGCCGTTTCTCGTCGCCGAGGCGCTCGCGGCCAACATCGGGAGCGTCGCCACGGCAGTCGGCAATCCCCAGAACGCCTTCATCGCCACGAAGGCCGGCATCTCTTTCGTCGACTTCTCGGTCAGGCTCGTTCCGGTCTCCATCGTCTGCATGCTTGTGGCGATCGCGATCCTGTACTTGTTCTATAGGAAGGACATCGAGAAGGGGTCGGCTCAGGAGTTCAGGAGGAGGATTCTCAAGGACGGCTGGAAGGCGTTCGAGGATGAGCTCGTGAAGGGAGATGCTGCGACGACATCAGGGATCAGGAAGCTCAAGGAGAGAAAGACCGGGCTCTATGCGCTCGTCGGCATCACCGCTCTCACATTCCTGGCATTCATCCTCAGCCACGTTCTCGGCACTCCAATAGCTCTCGTCGCATTCCTTGGCGGAGTCGCAGCCCTGTTCATCGTGCCCCTCGTGACCGATGTCAAGGCGAGGGACATGCTCGCAGGGGTGGACTGGTCCATCATCCTGTTCTTCGTGGGCCTGTTCATCGTGATCGAAGGGGTTAAGGACTCCTCTCTCCTGGACGAGATCAAGAACGCATTCCCCGGGTTCCAGGACGGAGGAATACCGAGCCTCGGCTGGTTGACTGGCCTGAGCGCTTTCCTGTCGAACCTCGTGAGCAACGTCCCCGCCGTCATGCTGCTGAGCGAGATGATTCCGATATCTCATGCCGATCTCTGGCTGGCACTCGCCTCCAGCTCGACGCTCGCAGGAAACGCGACTATACTCGGCGCAGCAGCGAATGTCATCGTCGCGGAAAAGGCGGAGGGGATGGGGGTCGAAGTCAACTTCTGGAAGTTCACCCTCGTGGGGTTCCCGATAGCGATGGTGACCCTGTTCGTCTCGACCATAATGCTCCTGTGGCTGTTCTAGCGCGGCCAGTTGGTCGTCTGACAGCTAGCCAGCATATGATTCCCACTAGGCCAGTAAAGGTTTATATATGTCCGACGAACATGTACTGACTGTCGGAAGGAATCCGGCAACACGGAGGGATGCACGTGCCAATGAAGCCAATATCTCTCGACAGGGCAAAGGAGATCGCGACCGAGAAGAACCTCAAGCCTGGCAAGGTGAGGGGGACTTCCGAGGTCGAGTTCACCCGGGGCGGAAGCCCAAGGGTCGAGATAATCGACTGGCCCGAGTTCGAGCAGATCGTCACCTCTAAGGGTCTGGAGATCCACGAGGGCGGCGGTTTCATGAAGCTGATGAAGAAGACCTAGGCGACGAAAAGCCAGTGTCTTCTTCATCGCTTAAACCCCTTAACGTCTAGTTTTCAACGCTTCACGACGATCGTGACAATGTCCTGATCCGCGACCCTGTGGTCAAGGCCGACGATCTGTCCGGGGAACCGAGCGCTCCTGCCCCATATCTGAGCGTACCTGAAGTTCTTCCTGAAATCGCGGTGAATCGAGTCGCAGATCATGCCGACATCGGAGCCGTCTTTGATGACGAGTGGCTCGACCATGTCGGCCTCCTTGCCCTGGGGCTTCATGTAGATACGGATGAACCTGAGCGCATGGTAGAGCTCTTCCTTGAGGGCTTCAAGCCCGGTCCCCTTCTCTGCGGCCATGGGCACGATCTTCCAAGTTTTCAACCTCTTCTGGATCTGCTTCAGATAGGCCTCGTTGACAAGGTCGGTCTTGTTGATGACCGCAATCGCAGGAATGAACAGCCTATTGCCCGAGATGTAGTCTATCAGCTCGTCCTCGACGATGTCCTCGCGGATGACGATGTCCGCGTTTACGAATCCGTACTCATTCATCATCTCGCGAACGAGGTCCTCGTCCAGCGTTGACTGCTTGGTCGTGAAGTTGACGGTGATGCCGCCTCTGTTCTTCTTGGAGATCACTATGTCCGGAGGCCTTTGATTGAGCCGCAGATTGGCTGTCTTCAGCTCATCGACGAGCACTTGGATGTTGGTCTCGAAGACGTCGATCATCAGAATGATCAGGTCGGCCGATCGAACGACTGAGAGCACTTCGCGCCCTCGACCTTTGCCCTTCGATGCGTCCTTGATCAGACCCGGCAGATCGAGGATCTGGATCTTCGCGCCTCTGTACTCCATCACCCCAGGGACGACCGTCAGAGTCGTGAACTTGTATGCAGCGACCGCGCTCTGCGCATTAGTTATCTTGTTGAGAAGCGTCGACTTGCCAACACTAGGAAAGCCGACAATCGCGACTGTAGCATGACCTGACTTGCGGACGGCATATCCGGCGGTCTTCGGGCCCTTCGACCGCCTCAACTCCAGATCGTCCTTGAGCCGAGCCATCTTGGCCTTCAGCTTGCCGATGTGGTGCTGGGTCTTCTTGTTGTACTGCGTGCGCCCCAGCTCGTCCTCTACCTCCTTGATCTGCTCCTCGATGGTGGCCATGGGCTCAAGCCTTAATGTCGTCTCTGTAGATATGAGTTCCAGCGCCTTCCTCGAGCGCCTGAACGAGCTTTGCCGTGGCGCATATCACGACCTCTTCGCCGCCGCCCTGCAAAAACCTGATGGCGGCGAGTATCTTGGGGCCCATGCTGCCGGGCGGGAATTGCCCCGAGTCGTACAGCCTCTTCACCTCTGAGAGCGTCGAGCGCATGAACGGCCGTTGGTTGATCGTCCCGAAGTCGAGGAACACATGCTCGACGTCCGTTGCCATGACGAAGAGCCGCTCGTTGATGCTCGTGGCCAGCATGGCAGCTGCGAGGTCCTTGTCGACGACAGCCTCGACGCCGACGTATCTGTTGCCGCGCCTCACGACGGGGATACCACCACCTCCGCATGCGATGACGACCTCGGCCTGGTGTTCCCCGCCGAAGACCAGACGCTTGACGGGCTTGCTCTCGACTATGCCGATCGGATCCGGAGACGGCACGACCCTCCTGTAGCCTCCCCTCTTCTTGTCGAGGACCATAGTCCAGCCCTTCTCTTTCTGCAGCTGCTTGGCCTCACCAGCGGTGTAGTACTTTCCAATCGGCTTGGTCGGGTTCTTGAAAGCGGGATCGTCGTCCGGGACCACGACCTGAGTTATGAGAGAGACCGCGACCTTGTCCATGCCCCTCTCGACGAACTCCGATGACAGCGCCTGCTGGAGCATGTAGCCTATCTGGCCTTGGCTCTCGGCGTCGCACACGTCCATGCCCATCGGGGGGATCTCGCCCTTCGCGATCTCGTTCCTGAGAAGTATGTCTCCCACCTGGGGGCCGTTCCCGTGCGTTATGACGATATCGTAGCCTTTCTGGATCAGGTCCGCGAGTCCTTTGCAGGTCACAGCGACGTTCCGCATCTGGTTCTCCTGGGTAGGTTTCTCCCCGGAGCGCAGGATGGCGTTGCCTCCAATCGCAATGACCGCGGTCTTCAACGCTGGAACCCCCTGAGGGAAGGGGCATCGATGGGGAAACCGGGTATATAACTGCTGTTGCGACACCAGAGCGAGAGGAAATAGATATTTATCTGATGAGCAAGTTGCCTCACGAGATGGAAACGCCAGCCCAGCGACTCCAGAAGTACTTGAAGGGGCTCTTTGACAAGTTCGTGAAGACGCCCTATGCGATCCCTGCGGGAATCGCGATCGCAACAGGCGTATACGCTCTTGTTCTCCTGTATGCGAATACCTTTTGCCTGGGAGGGCTCATAGCTCCTCTGGTCCTGCTCGGCATCATGTGGCAGTTCGGTGTCAAGGGCGTCAAGAAGCTCCTGATCATAGGGGCTGTTTCCTGCCTGGTGTTCGCCGGCGTTACGGTCTGGTATTCTGTGGACTATTATCAGCATGTTGAACAGAGGGTCGCAACCAGCACCGAGACCGTTATGTCCAACAACCAGACGGTATCGCTCATGGTGGACGGCACTGTCGACCCGCTCTTTGGGACGAGCTCGACGGTTTACAACTTCACGGTCAGCTTCAATCTGCCTGACAATGGCACATCCACAATAAAGGATGTCAATTTGGTAATCGAGAGCGTCGCCCTTCCCTCGGTCTCTAGCAACTACACGATGCTTCAAGCCCCTTCGGCGAACGATAAGACCGCTCTCTACTACTACAGCAACACTGTATCGAATCCAGTAAGCCGGTTCATATTCTATGCCAACGTGAGCGACAGCTGGAAGTTGAGCCCCAGCTGGAAGGTGAACTACAGCTGGATCGTCGCGACCGACCACAGAGATGGAGCGGAATACCTCCTGTTCGGCCCGGTGTACAAGGACTCATTCGCTGTTCTGGTGCCGTTGATTCCGTTAGGACTGCTCCAAGTGTTCACGAGTTTCTATCCGATCTACATCCTCCTGCTCGTGATGATCTGGTGGACCAGGAGAGCCCGGAGGATGAGAGTCGAAGCGTACGAGAGAGCGATATCGGATAAAGAAAAGGAGACCAAGGACGTCCGGAAGGAAGAGGCAAAGGTCCCTAGCCTCGCGAAGGCAATGGGGCTTGAGAAGGAAGAGGGGTTCGTGTGCTCCGAGTGCGGGGCCGATGTGCCCGCTGATGCGAGGAAGTGCCCGAAGTGCGGCGAGAAGTTCGATTAGGCCAGTTGCCCCGGACCTCGCAACACATATTTATGTAGGTAATTCATTTCGACCATCTGGGATGCACCAGAGAACGAAGCGCTTTTGTGTTCCTTTCGGAGGCGCGGCCATTTGTCATCCATAGCACACGAACTGGCAAAGAAGCAGAAGGAGATCTCGGTCTCAGAGTTCTTCGAGAAGAACAAGCAGATCCTAGGCTTCGACTCTCTGACGCGCGCCCTCATCACGTCGGTCAAGGAGCCCGTTGACAACAGCCTCGACGCCTGCGAGGAAGCTGCCGTCCTTCCGGAGATCCTGGTCCGCGTGGAGAAGATCGACAACAACGAGTACAGAGTGACGGTCGAGGACAACGGCCCCGGCATAGTCAAGAAGCAGGTGCCCAATGTGTTCGCCCGCTTGCTCTATGGGTCGAGGTTCCATACCAGGTCGCAGAAGAGAGGACAGCAGGGCATCGGGGTCTCCGCCGTGGTCATGTACGGCCAGCTCACAACCGGAAAGGCAACCAAGGTGAGGTCGAAAATCTCAGACGAGGATGTTGCGTACGAGTGCGACCTCATACTCGACACAAAGAAGAACAGGCCGGACATAATCAAAGAGGATTTCGTCATCTGGGACAGAGAGCACGGCACGAGCTTCCAGGTCTATGTCAAGGGCAAGTACATCGGTGGCAAGCAGTCCATATTCGAGTATCTGAAAGGCGTTGCCATCGTCAACCCGCATGCGAAGATCACCTTCATTCCGCCCGAGGGGAACACAATCGTCTTCGAGCGCGCATCTGAGACCGTTCCACCGCCCACCAAAGAGGTCAAGCCGCATCCGGAGGGCGTCGAGCTGGGCGAGCTCCTTAGTATGGCGAAGTACACGGAGTCGCTCAAGATGACGAGCTTTCTCAACACGGAGTTCTCGAGGATATCGTATCGCGTGGCTCGCGAGATCTGCGAACTCGCAAGCGTGCCCCCTGACCAGAAACCAGATCGTCTCACGCTCGAACAGGCAGGCGCGATACTTGAGGCGATCAAGAAAGTCAAGATAATGGCTCCCGAGACGGACTGCCTCTCGCCAATTGGAGAGACGCTCATCAGAAAAGGACTGAGGAACGTCCTGGGTGTGTTGAAGGCCGAGTTCTATGCGCCACCGATCACCAGGGAGCCGAAGGTGTACGCTGGCAACCCGTACATCGTGGAAGTAGGCATAGTATACGGCGGCCAGCTGAATAGGGAAGAGCCCGTCCAGATACTCAGGTTCGCCAACCGAGTGCCGCTGATGTACCAGCAAGGCGCATGCGCGACAACGCAAGCGGTCGAAGCCGTCGATTGGAGAAGATATGGGCTCGAACAGCGCGGAGGCCAAGGGATTCCTTTCGGTCCCGCGATCATACTCGTGCATGTCGCCTCCACGAAAATACCGTTCACATCAGAATCCAAGGAAGCAGTTGCGAACATCCCGGAAATCAGGGAAGAGATCGAGCTCGCCCTAAAGGCGTGCGCAAGAAGGCTGAAGACACATCTCAACAAGGCCGCAAAAAGGAGCAAGACCAAGGTCAAGTTCGAGATCGTCCAGGACATAATCCCGATGATAGCGGAGAAGAGCGCGAAAATCGTTGGAAGGCCCGTGCCGAAACTAGCCGGGACCATCACTAAAATCATGAACGTCGTCTGGATCGAGGACGATGTCAGGTTCGAGAAGAACAGACACCACGTATCGGTCAAGATCTACAACTACACGCCCAAGTCCCAGAGCTTCCACCTGCACATGCTCGCGCCATACGACAAGATCGACCAAAGGACGTTGAAGGAGAAGCCCATCGAGATCCGCGAGTCAAACAAGCTGACTTGGGACATCAAGCGAATCGCGTCGACGGAGATCTTCGAGTTGGCGTTCGACCTCCACGGCGTTCCGCAGGAGCAATACGATGACAACGAGATCTACGTGAGCGGAATAGACGCGGCATCGATAATCGGTGCCGAGGTTCTACCAGGCGACTGGGATTTGGAGCATCTGAGGATCACGGAAGAAGGCGAAGCGGAAGCAGGCGAAGAGGGAGAGGAGGGCGAGGTCGACTACGATGAGGGCGCGGAGGCGATGAATAATGAAGAATGAGGAGCGCCACCAAAGAGCGGTCGACAAACTGACCGAAATCGCTGGGAGCGTCTACGACCAGATCGACGACGGCAAGATCCCCAAGATGATGATCCCCCTGAGGACGAAGAGCAACATCAGGTTCGACTCGAAGTCTGCTGTCTGGAAGTACGGAAAGGCAATGGGAGCTAGATCCGCGAAGAAACTGACTGGAGCCCAGATGCTGTTGCGAACAATGTACATGCTCGAGTTCATCGAGGACATGATCAAGGAGGAGAAGAGCTCGACCTTGAGAGAGATGTACTACATCTCGGAGGGCTGGGCGAAGGGCAAGTTCAACGCCCAGGACGAATCCAACATGCTGGCCGAAGACCTCGAGATCATAACCACCTGCATGAGGGAGGACTTCAAGCTCAGGCCCGAGGAGGACGGCGCGAGAGTGATCGGCAACATCACGATCCAGGAGATCGACAGGAAGGGCAAGAAGAAGAGGATCAATTGCAGGGACGATGTAGGGGACTCTGGATATGGCATTCCCTACAACGTCGAGAAGGAGAAGATCAACTTCATCGACTGCGACGCCGATTTCATCATAGCCATCGAGACCGGCGGTATGTTCGACAGGCTTGTCGAGAACAAGTTCGACGAGGACGCGCACGCGGTCCTCGTTCACCTCAAAGGTCAGCCGGCAAGGAGCACGAGGAGGTTCATCAAGAGGGTCAACGAGGAGATGAAGCTCCCGGTATGCACCTTCGTCGACGGCGACCCGTGGAGCTTCAGAATCCATGCATCGCTTGCGTACGGCGCCATCAAGACTGCTCATCTGTCCGAGTACCTCGCGACTCCGACTGCTGAGTTCGTGGGCATAACCGCATCCGACATCCTGAACTACGAGCTCCCAACGGACAAGCTCAATGACAAGGACATCCAGGCGCTGAACGCGGAGAAGACGGATCCCAGGTTCAATGACGAGTTCTGGAAGCACGAGATCGACCTCATGCTCGAGATCGGCAAGAAGGCGGAGCAGCAGGCACTCGCGAAATACGGGCTCGATTACGTCACGGACACGTATCTTCCCGAGAAGTTGTCCGAGATCGGAATAATGAAGTGAGGGATCAGCCGGACCACGAACAGAGATTGTGTTTCTTGTCGCTCAGACCCGAGCTGCCCATCCACATCAACCGTTCATATGATTGAACGATGAAATAGCCCCGGGAGAATGCAAGGTCGAGCGCGTGCCTGGTCTGCGCGGGCACCGCAATGGATATCTCAGGAGATCCCGCATCAGCTGCCATGAGTTCACCGGAGGACACAAGCGCCTCGAGGACATCTTCCTTGGCGTCAGCGTCTACGTGAAGAACCCGTACCGCTGACCCAGGCATGTCGACCCGCCTGCTGACCGTATGGACGATGGAATAGCCGAGGACCTTCCCCTTGGCTGTCGCCACGAGCGTATCCCCGAACGAGAAGTCCTGTGTCAGCTCTATTTCCTTTGCGCAGTCCAAGCCGGGCCTGAGAGAATCGGACACCTTTCGCATCTGGGTCATGAGATGGGCTTTGACATCAGACTCCGAGAATCGTTCTACAGAAATCTTTCCAGACGGCTCTTCCTCGATCTCGTCCGGCGTGATCTTCTTGGAAAGGACCAGCACAAGAGCCTCTGGTTTCAGGCCCGCCTTCAGGTACATCCCCAGATTCGTTGCGTTATCGGACATCGTCTCGAGGCCTATGTCGACACATCCCTGATCTTCGATGTATCGGAGGGAGTGCCTCAGCAGCTCCTTCCCCAAACCTCTTGCCTGGTAGGATGGCAGAACCGACAGCGGCCCTACCCAACCTGTCGATCCCCAGACATGTGAGAAACACGATCCTATCACGCCAGCATACTCATCCGAAGCGACGAATGAGCCCTCCGGATCCGAGTGCAGGAACGATAGTATGTTCTCATCCGTCCTCGTCGAGAGCTTCCCTTTGATTCCATAGGATTTTTCCAAGAGGTCGTTCCAGCAGAGCAGGTCCACTCCCTTCGCATCGACCAGATCTTCGACCTTCATCTTTCTGACAACTACCGCCATACGAATCTACCGTGGACCCCGCCAATCTGGCATCATAATAGGAGCTGCGAGCATATCAATGTTGGAGTCCCCCTCTGTAGCGCGAGATAGGTTAAATCCCAGAATCTGGATTCCCGCGACGCCATGCGAATGACTCCAGAGTGCGTTCCGTGCCTCATTCGAAGGGTTCTGTTCGAGGCTGAAGAGGTCGACGATTCCTTTGGCGTTCGAGCTGTCAAGAATGCATCTCAGATGCTCGGCGAACTCTTTGGAGAAGACGTTTGCTCGGCGACTGTCGCGACGCAGGTGCACAGAGAGACCTACAAGTTGCTCGGCACGAAAGACCCCTACAGCGTCCTGAAGAAGAAGAGCAACGACGTTGCGCTTGAGGTCTATCCTTTTGCTGAGAAGTTCGTGAGATCATCAAAGGACCCGCTGAGGGCGGCCTTTTTGTGCTCGATCTTGGGGAACGTGCTCGATTTCGGAATAGGAGCTGGATATGACGATCCGGCAAGACT
>JBASRQ010000083.1:0-1981 GCA_049273895.1 Thermoplasmata archaeon | reverse complement strand
GGCAGGAGCCCAGGAAGCTCCTTCAAAAACATGGCGATTGCCCTGCCCCTGTGAGATATCTTGTTCTTCTCTGGGATGTCAATCTGAGCGTAGGTCTTCGCGTATCCCTCAGGCACGAAGACAGGATCGTATCCAAAGCCCCCAATCCCCGCTTTCTTCTCCGCTATGGAGCCCTTCGCCACTCCCTTCGACATGTGCGGCTCCTTGCCGGGCACGAGAAATCCAATACAACATTCGAACCTGGCAGAGCGGTTCTTCACTCCCTCCATAAGACGCAGAATACCTTCACAACCAACCGTCTTGAACACGTATGAAGAGTACACACCAGGGAATCCCTTCAGAGCATCGACGAACAGGCCTGAGTCGTCAATCATGATCGGTCTGTTGTACCGTTCCATCAGCCACTTCAGACCAGGTGCGATTGTCTCCTCGATGGTATCGGCTTGGATCTCTGGATATGTCGTCTTGATGTGCTCCAGCTCGTAACCATGATCTCTCATTTGGAGGGATATTTCCCTGAACTTGCCGTCGTTGCTAGTGACGAAGGCTATTCTTTTCGTGTGTACCGCCCCCTCTTCTCGATCTCCTTGACCTTCTTCAGGACCTGAGCACCTCCAGCATACGCCTTGACATATGAATCCTTCACGGTCTCGTAGAGCTCGCTACGTTTGTAGTGAGCGGAGTGAAACGCTTCCTCTAGCAGGTGCATGTCGACGCCCTTGTCCTCGAGTTCTGTGGTCTTGGAACCGAGCGAGAAATCGATGACCACGATCCTGTCACCATTCAGGAGCATGTTGCTCGTGGTCAGGTCGCCATGGACGATGTCGTTTGCGTGCAGCTTGGCGGCAATCTCGCCTATCTTCCTGCAGATTTCTTCCGCCTTTTCCTTGGGGAGCTCTTCGAGAGCGTCTTTAACTCGCATCCCGGGAATCTCCTCCATCACAATCCGGTTCTCTGCAAGGTCCACGGAGTAGATGATGGGCACAGCGATGCCTGCTCTCCGGGCTTCGAGCATCAGCCTCACTTCGTTCTTGATCCGGGATGTCTGAAGAGACTTGTCAAGGGCCGGATGCCTATAGCCCTTGACCACGCGCTGTTTGAGAACGACTTCTCTTCCCATCCAACTGGATGAATCTAGTTTCGCTTCCGCACCCACTCTGTGAACGGGCACGGCAGCCAGAAAGTGCTCCGCGATAATAAGGATGTCTGAGAAGGTCAGTCATCATTTCGGAGCTATTCATGCATTCGCAACGCTTATCACCACCCATCCCAATCGAGGCATGTGTCCCACCTACCGCTCGGCTCGACCCGGCTCGACGAACTCCTTGAAGGAGGACTCGAGGGAGGAGCGATGACACTCTTCTTCGGCGAGGCTGGAAGTGGGAAGACCAACATATGCTTGCAGGTTGCGAGGAACGTCGCCTTGGCTGGCAAGAAGGTCATTTACATCGACACAGAAGGGGTGTCCCTCGAACGGTTGAAGCAAATCGCAGGTGAAAGCTTTGAGGATGTCATGAAGAACGTCTTGTTCTTCGAGCCTCATTCGTTCGACGAACAGGAAAAGTTCGTCGACAAGGCTGTCAAGCTGGCAGAGAGCTCGCTTGAGGTCGGGGTAATCATTCTCGACTCAGCGACCATCCACTATCGTCTCACGAGGAACGACGAGGAGAAAGGGGTGAGAAAATCGCTCAGCCCTCAGCTCGCGAAGCTTCTTGCCGTCTCGAGAACCAAGGACATTCCGATATTGCTCACCTCCCAAGTCTATACAGACTTGGAGAAGGGGACCTTCGAACCCCTGGGTGGACATGTGCTTCTCCATAACGCCAAGGCCATCATCAGGCTGGACAAGGTCAGCACGGGCACCAGAAGAGCGGTGATAATCAAGCACAGGCACCTCGAGGAGGGGAAAAAGGCCGACTTCAGGCTGACAAAAAACGGCGTCGACTAGGTCTTTCTCCTCACCATGTAGTCCGCGAAAGCC
>JBASRQ010000113.1:0-9953 GCA_049273895.1 Thermoplasmata archaeon | reverse complement strand
ACGCTCTTTCTGAAGTAGCCACCCCCTCGCTCGTCCAGCGACTTCGCCCTCTGCGTCGCCTTCGCCATCGTGTTCGGCCAGAACACTCGGTCCCCGACGAGCATCAGCAACGATGGAAGCATAGTCAACGCGAAGAGCAGAGTTATGCCGACCGCGACGACCAGCGCCATCCCCATGGACCGCACCATGCTGTACTGGCTGATCATCAGCGCGCCGAAGCCTATCATAACCGTCGCTCCACTAGTGGCTATGCTCTCACCGGCCCACATGAGGCTGGTCTTGACCGCAGCCTCTTTGGGGTGACCAGCTATGCGCTCCTCGCGGTAGCGAGACATGATGAAAATGCAGTAGTCAGTGCCAGCGCCGAGCATGACGACGAGGATGAGCATTGTCACGCTGTAGTGTATCGCCATGACGTACGTGCCAAGAAGATAAATCACTGCAGTGGTGACGAAATACGCGAGACCGATCGTCATCAAGGGAATCCAAGGCGAGAGCACGGATCTGAAGAACAAGCCTACGAACAACACGATCAGGATTACGGTGATGGGGTCCACCCTGCTCGTGTCTTTTCCGACAGCATCCATCGTGTCGACTTCGAGTGCCGCGTCGCCGCTGACATACACACTGTATCCAGGACCGACGACCTGCAGCTGCTGCTTGATGAGGTCGCGTATGATTCGGACATCGTTCTTCGCCTCATCGGACGAGCCACCCACGGACAGCGAGATCGAGATGAGCATCGTGGTGTTGGCATCGCCGGAGATAGGCGCCGTGTTGATGAACCGCGAGATGAAAACATCAGGCACGCTGATGGGGAGCGTTTCCAGCGTATTGTTGAAGACCGTGCCATGGGCGAAAGAGGTCACGCTGGCAGCCCCCGGGTTCGGGCCAAGCTGCCATATGTCGGAGGCGAAGGTCAAATTCGCCGCGATTTGACTGGATGTCAAGCCGAACACGACTCCCTCCAGGGAGAGCTCCTGCTGCTCGGGAGTCATGTTACGACAGAACTGCACGTCGAAGTATTGAGCGACCATCAGTGCATATTCGCTCGTCTGGCCGGGAACAGAGCTGAAGTACGAATCGGCGGCCGTCACAATCAAATCCTGCAGCGCGACGGAGTCGTTGACGTGAGCACGCTGCAACCACAGCGGGTAGAAGGCCTGGTCCGCATACCCTATCACGAACGCGACCGTCGTGTCATTCATTCCAGATGCCCTCAGCTGTGCAGTGAGTCCCTGGATGACTGCGCTCCTGGCCTGCGCATCCGAATAGCCGCTCGCAAGAAGCTGGAGATGGGTGTCGACTACGTCTAGCGGAACCTTGTAAACAATCTGGACGAGCTGACCAAGCTGGTCGTGCAGGGCGCGCATCCCTGGTCCGCTCTGCGTCACGACCCCAGCGATGTATGTTTCAAGAATGCTGTAGACATAATCCACACTGATGATACCCTGGATCGAACTATCGTTCAAGATCCGGTTGTAGAGGCCAGTCGAAAGATTGCGAGCCTGTGTGGATGTGACGTCCGAGTTCTGGATAACGATGATTATCGTGCTGTTGGCTAACCTACCAGGGAAATTCTCATCGATCAGATTCTGCGCCTTGATGGCCTCGAGCTTGTTCAGGTTGACCTCTGTCTCGGTGTAGATGACGACATCGTTTATCTTGAAGATCAGCGGGAAGGCGTAGAACAGGACAACAAGCCAGGCGATTATCACCAGCTTGTAGTGTTTGATGATGAAGTCGGCGAGCTTGCTGAACATGAACCAATCACCAGCGTCACTGAATGGGGAGACCTAAGCGAGGTAGCATCGGGAAGATGCTCTCCCTCTATATTCCTTTCGATATCACTTGCGCATCGACCAGGCACGTCATTCCAGGTACACGGCTGGCCGTCTCGGTTTTGCGTGTTTCGCCTTTCCCTTCGGGTCCGTCCTGGCCGGATCGTCGGCCGAGAAGATTTCAACCCGGCACCCGAACTCCGTTTCCAAGAAGGACTTCGCGCGCCTCAACACGGAGAGCTCGTCGAACGCAACTGACATCAAGCCTCTGTCTTCGGATGAGGCCCTCGCGACGTCAGCCACCAACTCTTTCGCAAACTGCGGGACCTCCTTTCTCGCATCAGGTGTACGGACCTTTGCGATCCCGCTCTTGATGAGTGAGGAGACTTCAGGCTTCTCCTGTGGGTGCGCGAGCGCCTCAGTCACCATTTCCTGCTTCCAACGAGGAGCCGCCATCAGAATGATCCGTTTGGGCTTGATCTTCGTGACCTTGAGTATCTCTGCGACATCAGCTATCAGATCCTCCAGCAACCGCTCCTTGGCTTCCTCGGCCAGGACTGCCTCGGTTACTGTCCCTTGTCCGAGCTGGACGGTGGACACGAACCGCTCCTTGCCGATCGATTCCCAGGTCTCCTCAGCGATATGCGGCGTGACAGGAGCCATGAGAGGTATCCAAGACTCCAGAGCCTTCATTATCGCCTGCCTGCCCTTTCCACCTCGTCTGATGTACCACCTTAGATCCTGCGGGATCTCGAAGTACACATCGTTGGAAAATGACCTGAGATCGTACTCCGCCATGGACTTGTGGATTTCTGCAAGCCTGGTCTGCATCCTCGCATCGAGCCAGGCGTCCACCTCTGAACTCGTGTTCGTCCCAACCGACATCAGCTCCTGGACCATGCTCCACAGACGCTCGAGGCGATCACGATAGCCCTCGACCTTCTCGTCCTCCCAAGCGACGTCAACGTAGAGCGAGGCGATGTGCGCGTAGAACAGCCGCATCGCATCTACTCCGAACCTCTCGGCCGCGTCCGGGATTGGCTGTGCGCCGCCCTTCGACTTGGATATCTTACCGCCCGTCGCTGTAATGTACCAGTTGACCAGTATGCCTCGTGGCCAGTGCTGAGGCCTCAGAACGGCCACATGGTTCATGAGGAACACGGGAAAGTGTACGGTCATGTGCTCCTTGCCGCCCAGGTTGAAGTCCAGCGGGCACCAGTACTCGAACTCAGATCTGATGGAGTCGATCACTCCCTTGGAAAAACCGGTGTTGCGCGCCACAGATGCGATGTCGCCCTTGCCGAGGAGGACGAAGTCGAAGAACTCTTCGTTCATATGCTCTGCTCTGATTGCGCCTTCGTTGGCGTACTTGGATACTATGTAGTATACTGGATAGAGTGTGCTGTCGGCGATCGCCTCGACAATCCATTTCTGATCGAACGGAAACCTCGTGCCCAACCAGTTGCCCATGCGGACGCACGCCCTCTCCCTGTACCATTCGAGCACGTTCTGGATGTTCTCATAGTACTCTCCGGGAAGGATCTTCATGGTCTGCGCGTGCGCTTTCGACCGCTCGGTGAGCGCAGGGTTTGCGTAGTCGATGAACCACTGGTCCGGGATCTTCTTGATCAGCACTTTGTTCCCGCACCTGCACAGAACCTCCTCGGACAAATCGTAGAAGAGGTCGGCTTGGCCCTTTGTCAGCATCTCCTCGCGGATAGCGACTTTCGCTCGTTCAACAGGCTCGCCAGCGAACTTGCCGCAGGAGTCGTTCAAGATCCCTTTATGGAATCCGCTCTTGTAAACCTCTCTGGTCGCATCGTCAAGCTTCGAATCAGCAAGCGAATCGATGCCCATCTTCTCGGCGATCTCCACGGCCGGCAGCGGACCCCAGCCGGGCGTCTTGATGATCGAAATGGGTGCCGCCTCCTCAATCATCTTGTCGGTGATCCCATATCTGTTCCTGAGCGACATGTCCCGCTTGAGTTCGACCAGCCCGATCCAATCCACGGGTGCGTCGGAGGGCACGCTCATGACCAGACCTGACCCCACGTTCGGGTCGCACAGAGACGACGGGAAAATCGGGATCTCCTTTCCAGTGTACGGCGCCCTGCATCGCTTCCCCACGAGCGAAGAACCGTTCGCAAAGCCCTGGATCTCGACCTTGTCTTTCTGTAGCTTCAACTTCTCGGCGGCCGGTCGGCTCGTGACCCAAATCTCATCGCCGACTTGGACATCCACATACTCGACGTCTGGGTTAACCCAGAAGTTCGTCAGGCCGAACACGGTCTCTGGACGGAGCGTGGCGGCGACAAGCTTGCGACCGTCCTCGAAGTCGAACTTGAGGAGCGCATACTCAAGCACCTCTGCGTTTCCTCCTCTAGATATGTCGGTCTCGGAGGCGTCTATCGCTACAGGCCCGTGCTCGGGGCAAGCCGCAGCATAGTACGGTTTCTGGATAAGGAGCCCTTGGGCCATCAGCTTCCGCATCTGCCACTCAATGAATCTGGAGTAGTCTGGATAGATTGTGCATGTGAATCTCCGCCAGTCCGACATGAATCCGAAGCGCTTCCAGTAGTCGTTGACGAAGACCCCGTTGAAGAATCTCACGACCTCCATCGGATCTGATAGCGATCCAATCGTCTCGTCAGAGCAACCGTTCGCCTTCAAGACCTCGATTACTGTTGGGTCTGCTCTTTCGACTTTCTTCGCGAAGCTGATCGCCCCGTTCCCAGTCGCATGTGTGCCCACGGGGAACAATACGGAATGGCCAGTCATCATCTTGTAGCGCACGACGGCGTCGGAGAACGTGTATCCGCGCATGTGCCCAACATGCAGGTAGCCTGTCACGCCGGGGTAGGCGAATATCATGAAGAACTTCTTCTTGCCCGGCTGAGGAACGGACTCGTTGATTTTCGCGTCGTACCAAGCGTTCCGCCACTTCGCCTCGATCGCCGAGAAGTCCAGAGACATCGTTCACAGCCAGTTGAGGGACTGAATACCTGCGACCAATAAAAGGTTTCTAGAAGAGATGAAGCCGACTCAGAGCATGTCACACGCGTCTTCCGTTTTTCGAAATCGGGAATAGCGGGCCGATCGTCGCCGTGACGACGCCGGCAAGACTCATCGATACACCCGCAGCCAGCACCAGTCCAGAGGGACTGTGTGAGAGGAGTCCGTTGCCAGCCAAGGAGTTCTCGGACGCGCTCTGCCCTAGGCTCCTGCCATTCTCGGCGAGCGACGTGATCGTCAACAGAAAGCCGATGACGAACAGGGCAATGCCCACACAGACCATTAGGAAACGGGTTCCCCCTGGACCCACACGCCTCGGTTCTGTAATTGAAGAATCACCCAATTGCTGATGCCCCCCATTAGGAGAGCGACTACACTCGCCACCGGGATAAACCTTCCTGCGCCGTTGTGGTCTGGGTAGCATCACGGGAACGCCATCCAAATGGAGCATGGATTCGAAGTTCTGCAAGAATGCCAGTATGTCGAGTATGACATTTTCCGACGAAATGAGACATTTTGCATATTTATATATACGTTCGGCTGACATATGTTCCTTTTGCGTCAACAAATCGGGATGGGATGCACACATGTCCGACCCCTTGGAGAGCGAGCGGATCACACTTCGGCTCGACGCCGACGACCTGAAGATGATAGATGAGTTCATCTCGGGCAGCAACGAGTTCTCCAACAGGTCGCAACTGGCCCGTGCCGCCGTCCGCGCGTACATAGAAATGCGCGCGGGTGGCGCGGAAGGGACGAACGCAAGGCCGAACGAGATACTGGTTCAGATACCGCCCCTGGTGCTTGACACGATCAAGCAGCTCGTGGCCGAGGGAGTCTACAGCTCCGTGTCTGAGGCAGTTGCTGATGCCGCGCGACACGAGTTCCTCCATGAGGAGCATGTGGAGGGCTTGAAGAAGGACGCGAATCAGCAGGGAAGCGGCTTCAAGCTCGTCCCGGGAGCATAGGCACCGTTTGAGGACGCTTTGGCGGGTGGTGGGGACTCTCCTAGGAGGGCCTGCCCTCGACCTACCAAGGAGATGACGGAGGCCAAAGGGATGACGGCGGATGGGAGCAGGACTGAAGACATAATCAACGCGATCGGGACAAGCCTCGGGGAGCCGACGGTTGCAGTCGTCGGCTGTGGCGGTGCTGGCTCGAACATAGTTCATGGGATATACTCGAAGTCGAACCGCGTGGAGACCGTCGCGGTCAACACCGACGAGGAGCACTTGAGGGGCATAGACGCGCACAGAAAGGTGCTCATAGGGAAGGACGTCTCATTCGGCAGGGATGCCAGTGGGTTCCCCGAAATCGGGGAACACTGCGCCGAGAAGGCAAGGGACGTAATAAGACAGGCGCTCCGAGGGTATGACATCGTTTTCGTCGTCGCGGGCATGGGCGGAGGCACTGGCACAGGCGTGGCGCCCGTCGTCGCGAGCGTCGCCCGAGAAATGAATGCCGTCACATTCGCGCTTCCGATTCTTCCTTTCGACCATGAAGGAGCCTCGAGAAGGCAAATAGCTTCAGAGGGAGTTTCGAGGCTGAAGGAGCACGCAAACTTCACCGTGGTGCTCGACAACAACAAGCTCACGGAGTTCGCGGCGGACATGCCGATGGCCGAGGCGCTCAAGGTCGTCGACAGGAGTGTCCTGAGGATTGTCGAATCTGTATGCAACCAGGCGAGCTCGTATGTCAGCAATCTGATGCAGGACATTATGGGATACACCGACACGTTCGAGGAATCCACACCCGAGCCACCGGCCGATATCGGCGAGACGCAGCTGATCCATGCAGATCTGGACCCCATGTTCAATGGATTCGGTCCGAACATGTTTGGCTGAACAAGCCAGATCGTGCAGAGCCGCGACGCCCAAGAATGCGAATGGACGACCTTCGTGGAGGATCGAACAGTCGCGAACAAAACCTCTTCCAGATTCCACTCTCCCTCTGAATAGCAAATCGTTTCTATAGACAACGAGTTCTGGCTTGACGTGAAGATCGGGTTCGTGGTCAATCCCATCGCAGGCATGGGTGGCGCAGTCGGGCTGAAAGGGACCGACGGGGAGGATGTTCTGAGAGAGGCTCGCGCGAGGGGAGCTCGGAAGGTGTCTGCCGCCCGCGCAAAGGAAGCGCTCGTGGCAATACAAAAGAAGCGTTTGTCGTTCGATTTCATCACATGTTCTGGGGAGATGGGAATGGACGAGCTTGCTGAAATCGGCATTACGTCCGAGATTGTGTTCAAGGCCGGACAGATTACCTCGAGCGCCGACACGATAGAAGCTGTCACGAGGTTCGTTTCGAGAGGTGCTGACATCATCCTGTTCGCGGGGGGCGACGGGACCGCAAGGGATGTCGTCCAGGTCGTTGACGCCAAAGTGCCCATCATAGGAATCCCCACTGGCGTCAAGATGAATTCGGCAGTCTTTGCCCACAGACCCGAAGATGTTGCCGACCTGCTTGAGTCGTTCGCGTCCGCGAGAACGACACGTGATGCGGAGATCATGGATGTCGATGAGGAGAGCTATCGTAAGGGATTGCTCAAGGTGAGACTCTACGCCTTCGCGAAGGTGCCCGACGACAGAACACACCTCCAATCGGGCAAGGCGGTCTATCACTCAGGCACCGCGGACGACGAAGCTGAGGAGCTGGGACTCTACGTGGCGGAAAGCATGGAAGCCGGGACCGCATACATCATTGGGCCAGGCAGCACAACCGAAGCGGTCACGAGGCATTTGGGAGAAACGAAGACGATCCTGGGAGTGGATGTCGTGCTTGATGGCAAGATCATTCTCCGGGACGTCACCGAGAATTCGCTGTTAGATCTTCTGAGCCAAGGAAAGCGCGCAGTGATTGTTGTCACTCCCATCGGCTCTCAAGGCTTTGTCTTCGGAAGGGGGAACCAACAGATCTCGGACAAGGTGATCAAGAAGGTCGGCTGTCAGAACATCTGGGTGATAGCTACCCCGACCAAACTCGCGGGAACCCCGGTTCTCAGAGTCGACTCGGGCGATGCAGAGCTAGACCAGACCCTCAGAGGCAGGGTCAAGGTCCTTACCGGCTACAAGCGGAAGAAGCTAATGCCTGTCCAATGAGGCGGAAGTCAGGTGCCCGAGGATTCCTTCAACAGAAGCATGATCCAGCTGTCATCCACAGCCTTCTGCATCTCCGATATCTCCGGCTCCGTGAGATGCTGGAACCTGCCCTGGACCTTGAGATAGTCGACCATTGGCAGGCCTTTGCCCTTACGCGTGATATGCACCTTCCCCTCCTCTATCTCATAGAGGGGAAAGACGCGCGTGTCGACCGCCAGCCTAGCGATCTCCACGCTCAGCGACGGGTTCGTCCTCCAGCCCGGCGGACAGGGCGAGAGCGCGTGGATGAACCTGAAACCCTTGATCTTCTTGGCCTTCTCGACCTTCTTGATGAAATCCTCAGGGAACGCAGGCGAGACGGTGGCAGCATACGGTATTCTGTGGGCCTGCATGATGGCCATTATGTCCTTCTTCGTCTCGTGCTTGAACCCGTGTGTGTTACCGACGGGGGTGGTCGTCGTCCAAGCTCCCCACGGAGTCGATCCACTCCGCTGGATCCCCGTGTTCATATAGGCCTCGTTATCGTACATGACATAGATCACGTCGGTGCGCCTCTCAGCCGCGCCCGACATCGCCTGCAGGCCTATGTCCACAGTCCCCCCATCCCCTGCGAAGCCAACGACAGTCACATCCTCTATTCCCTTTATGTCGAGCGCGGCCCTCAGACCCGATATGGCTGCCCCTGTCGCCTCGAATGCAGTGTACAGCAGAGGAACCTTCAGGCAGTTGCTGGGCCAATATCCCGGCATCACGGCCCAGCAGCACGCGGGGATCGACACAATGGTCCTCTCTCCGAGGCCCTTGAGCAGATAGCGCATGACAAGATTCGCGCCGCAGCCCGGACAGCCTGTGCTCCCCGGATACGTGAACTCCTCCTCAGGAATGGTCGTCTTTCCCATCAGCGCCACCTCCTCGGCAGGCCCGAAACATCGACCCATTCGACATCGTCCTCAGCACCCCTCTTGGCGACGACCTGTATGTCCTCGAAGATCCTCTCGAGGATCTTCGGAGTGATGTCTCTCCCGCCAAGGCCGGCGATGTAGTTCTTCATCACCGGGCGCTTCGGACAGGAATACACCGATGCCTTGACCTCCGAGAACATAGCCCCCGAAGCTCCGAAAGTGTAGCTTCTGTCGAGAACTGCCATGCCCTCGAGCTTGCTGGCCAGAGCCCTTATCTCCTCGTGGGGGAACGGCCTGAAAGCTCGAATCCTGGCAAGACCAACTCTCTGACCGCCTGCCCGCAACACGTCCACGACGTCCTTAGCGGTCGCGGCCACGGAACCCGCGGCGACGAGCACTGTCTCGGCGTCCTCGCAACGATACCGCTCGAGCAGCCCGCCGTGCTCTCGCCCGAAGATGTGCTTGAACTCCTGCTCCACTCTCAGGATCCTGTCGTGGGCCTCCTTCATGGCGAGCATGTCCTTGTACCTGAATTCCATGTACTGATCCGGCTTCACGAGCGACCCGAACCCCTGCGCCTTGCCCACTTCGATCTTGAGCTCGGGGGAGTAGGATGGCAGGAAGGAATCGACGAGCTGCTGGTCTGGCACATCGACTGGCTCAGACGTGTGGGACAAGATGAATGCGTCCTCGATGACCATCGCGGGAAGCATCACGGCGGAGCTCTCGCAGACCTTGTACGCCATTATGATGGTATCCAGCACCTCCTGATTGCTCTGGCAGAAGAACTGAAGCCAGCCGGTGTCCCTCTGCGCGATCGAATCCATATGATCGACCCAGACGCTCCAGGGAGGCGCCATGGCCCTGCTCACATTCGTCATCACGATTGGCAGGCGCGCGCCTGACGCCCACATGAGCACCTCGTGCATGAGCGTCAGACCATGGGAGCTGGTCGCGGTGTAAGTCCTCGCTCCGGCTGTCTCCGCGGCAATGCACGCAGCCATCGCGCTGTGCTCGCTCTCGACCGGGATGAACTTGGCCTTCAGCTCACCAGTGCCCACGAACTCAGCGAGCTTTTCCACGATCGAGGTCTGAGGCGTGATCGGATATGCGGCAATGACCTCGGTCCTGGCGAGCTTCGCACCGTATGCCGAGGCGTAGTT
>JBASRQ010000081.1:0-4229 GCA_049273895.1 Thermoplasmata archaeon | reverse complement strand
AATCCCAACCGTCGCCATCTACTCTAACGGGATTGAGAAAGGAAGGGCCTGCGGAATCATTAGTGAACCGGACCTCAACCGACTCTGGAATAAGATAAGGCGGGCTTGAACATGGAATCGGTGCACAAACCCGCCTAGACGGTCGTGTTCACGCGTCTATCGTACAAGGATTTCATGAACACAAGAACTCCTGTTAGCGTGGAACCGACAACGTTTGCCACCACTATCGCTGGATCAGCTCTCGCAAGACCGTATATCAACCAGAGAAACATGCCCAATCCGAGAACAACAGGCATGAGAAGAGAGACGTCATCCATCTTCCTCGTCTTGAGGCCTTTAACGATCTGGGGCAGGTATCCAGTTGAGGTCAGAGCTCCGGCAACAAAGGCGAGATACGTCCATCCGTCCATGGATGACGTAAGGCCGACCTGGTAATTGTTCCTTCACATCTTGAGAAGGAAAAACGTCCTGTGAAACGAACCCGCTCAAAAACCTTCATATTACTTCATGGCTTTCCCAGCTACATGGCAAAGCAGGTCCATGCAGCGCATATTCTGGTTAAGGGTGAGGACAAGGCAAAGGAGATACTTGCGAAGGTTAACGCCGGAGAGAGCTTCGGAGACCTCGCGAAAAGGTTCTCGGATTGCCCATCCGGGAAAAAAGGCGGAGACCTCGGATGGTTCGGAAGAGGCCAGATGGTGCGCGAGTTCGAAGAGGCAGCCTTCAACGGGCAGAAAGGCGCAACCGTCGGACCAGTGAAGACTCGGTTCGGATGGCATCTCATAAAGATACTGGACCAGAGATAGTCCAGAAATCAGTCGGGGCTACGAGGAAGCGGACCCAAGGGAATTTGGACCTCTGAGGAGCCAGTAAGTCGTAACTCGGATTCAATCAGCGGGGATTGGGGCCGGCTACAGAATGAATATGATTCAACGCTAGCCACGCTGCCTTGGTCGGCAAATCATCCGTGGGTGAATAGGTGGTTCTTCACTCCCTTCTTCGTAATCGTGATTAGTGCTCCTCTGAGGATCCCCTCTCCGTACTCGCTCCCTGGGTTGAGGCAGAGCGTCCTGCCGAGATGAGCAGCCGCCTTCGATTCGTGGATGTGTCCATGAAGGCCGAGCAAGGGTTGATGCTTGGTGATAGCTCTCCTGACCGCACTGCTTCCTGCGGAGACCATTTCGCTCTGCCCTCCAGAAGTTCGCGCCTTCAGATCCTTGGTGATTTTCGGAGCCGGATCCAGAGGGGTGTCTTTCGGGGGGCAGTGCATGTTGAAGATGCAGTTTTCCATGTCCTTTACTTTGGATGCCATGGCCTCGATCTTCTTCTCGAGATCTTCCTCAGTCGTCTCCCTCGGACTGTTCCATGGCGTGGGGTTGCTCCAGCCCATGCTGATCATCTCATGGTCCGGATCGATGTTCACGACCTTTCCTTCCGGATTCTGGACGAAGGTCGACTTGCTCAACACTTCGTCAATGATGAATCGATCGTCGTTGCCTGGCGTGACGAAGACCTTGACTCCAGTGATTCTCAGGCGCTCCTCAGCAATCTTAAGCCACCTCTCCATCGTCTCGCCCATGAGTCTTGTGAATAGAGCGTCGACCCTCTTTGGATCCGCGTTCAGCTCATCCATTTCTCCCTGCGTCGTTAGGTACGGATAATAGCCTGAGAACCTGATGTTCTTGATGAGCGCATCACATTCCTCCTTGGTCCTAGTGATCTGCGATCCGCCTGCAAATTCGGCCGCACGACAGCCATTATCTTGTTCAATGAGCGGAATGATCATTTTGCCAGTGACATCTCCGCCGAGGATGATCACATCAGCGTTATAGAAGGCCGCCGTGTTGACGAACTTCATGAAACATCTTTCCGAGCCGTGCACGTCTGTCGTGAAGAAGACAACGGTCAAGTTATCCACCTTTTCGCAAGCACATAAGACAAGGCATTGCGTTCAATGGTTTAGTGCCATTTATTCCTTTTCGTCATAAACTTGTTTGCCCGCACTTTGCCAAGTCTTCCAGGTCATATCTTGTGATTGGAGGGGACAAACTTGAAAAAGGCCACACGTAATACCCTCAACTCTCGGTTGGGCTAGATGCACGAGGACATACTCACAGCGACGGACCAGATAATGGAGGGCGCTAGACGGAGAGGGCTCACCATACGCCTGCTGGGCGGAACTGCGATAAGGTTCAGGTGCCCTAGCGCCACTCACAGATCCCTCAGCAGGAAGGTTCCGGACATAGATCTCATCACCTACAGAAAGGACTCTAGAAAGTTGAGCGAGATGTTTGTCGAGCTCGGATTGGCGCCCATGAAGATGTTCAATGCTCTTCACGGTGACAAGAGGATGCTCTTCACGGACGCGGAGTTGGAGAGGCAAGTGGACGTCTTCGTCGAGACCTTCGAAATGTGTCACAAGTTTGACTTTCGTGAGCGTATGCTGTTGGACGATGTCACGCTACCGCTTGCAGATCTGCTTCTGACGAAGCTCCAGATAATCGAGATAAACGAGAAGGACTACAAGGATATCACTTCCTTGTTCATGGATCACCCTCTTTCCGAGAAGGATGAGAAGGAGAGCATCAACGCCGGATACATCGCATCGCTCTGCTCGAAGGACTGGGGGGTTTGGCGGACGATCACCCGCAATCTCGACTGGACCCGCACATTCCTCAAGGGCATTGACATCGAACCTGAAAGGAAGGACCTCGTGATGTCACGGATTAGTTCACTTCTGGTACGGATCAACAAAGAGCCCAAGAGCATCGGCTGGAAGATGCGCTCCAAGGTCGGTGACAGAGTGATCTGGTATGACGAGCCTGAGAAGGTGGGGAAACTCTCGACCAGCGGTTAAATATTGTAGCCTTTCGTGGTCTTCTTGATGAACTCGTCGATCTTTGCCTGAACGCCTTTCTCAACCGGCTCCACCTTATGCTCCTTGAGTATCCACTTGGCTTTCTCCCGCGCTTCTTTGGAGATGTCCCTGCCACCTGCCTTGAGCCAAGACTCCCAGGACCTGCGGTCAAACAGAGTCGGCAGGTAATGTTCTTTCCTGAACATGCTCGCTGTGTAGGTCGTTCCCAGATAATTCGCCGACGGCCCAACTCTGCAGATCTCGTCCACTGCGAGAGTTTTGTCGTTGACTTCTATTCCTCTCAGTATTCTGGTGACCATTCCTGCGATCTCATTGTCGATGACGAGTTTCTCATAAGAGAAAGTGAGTGTGCCATCCAATCCGCCACAGGCGTCGTAGATGAAGTTCATGCCTCCCATAGCAGCCATCAGTAGCGAAATGGCTGTCTCAGCACCTGCCTGAGAGTCTACCAGCTTCGAATCAGTGTTCCCGCCCGTGCCTCTTCGGGGCAGATTATAGTAGCGCCCGAGCTGACCAGTCGCCACATTGATCAAGCCGACCTCGGGCCCGCCCAATGCAGGTGTCCCCGTCCTCATATCCATCACAGCGGAGACAGTTCCGTAGAGTACTGGGGTTCCCGGGTTTGCGAGCTGGGAGACCATGATTCCCGCGAGCACCTCTGCGTTCTGCTGGACTAGAAGCCCCGCAAGGCTCGCGGGGGCAGTGCCTCCCGAAAGGGCTTCGGGGGCATAGAGCATCGGCTGTTTGTATTTCGCATACACAAGGGCACCTTCGATCAGCTCCTTAGAGAGCTGCATAGGACTGACTGGATTCGTGAATCCCAGCAGGGGAGGCTTTTTCATGACCTCCTCGTAGCTTCCTCTCAGGATGGCCGCCATGTCAACCGTCTCCTGGGCCTTCCTCGCCGTGTAGCTGAATCCGTCTGTTGTCTTCACGGAGTTCTTCCAGTCCGCGTTGATGCAGTGTAGATGGTACACCTCGTCTGGCACATCGGAGGGTGTGACCGTCATCAGAATATGATGTATGTTCTCGAGGTAGTCCGCGATCTTCGCCAGGTTTTCAACGTCGGCAACCTTCCCTAGCCTGATTTTCCCATCCAAATCCTGGACTCTTACGGCCAGCCCTGCCACACCGAAGTGCACTTTGTTCCCACTGTAGTCGAGCTCATACTTCGGGTCTCTTCCATACATCTTGAAGCTCGATGGTGCCTTCTTGAGAGTCTCCTTCACCAGACTTTCAGAGATCTTGACCATCATTGTCCTCTTATCGACCTCTGCTCCTGCTTGGTCGAAGAGGTCGAGTGCCTTCGGTTCCCAGACCTTGACACCCAATCGCCGAAAGACTTCCATGG
>JBASRQ010000071.1:0-42968 GCA_049273895.1 Thermoplasmata archaeon | reverse complement strand
ACATTCAGCGGCAAGCATGTTCGCGCGTACGCAGGGGACACCATACCGGCGCGCTCGTGATAGGATAGTTGCCTCCTAGTCCTGTCTCATGCAATTGTTTATGTTGTCTTCCCTCGATTCCGGTTCATTCGGAGGGAGATCTGTTGGCTAGGATACTGATATGTTACTACTCTAGATCGGGCAACACGAAGAAGATGGCCTACCTGATTCAGAAGGGGGTCATGGATGAGGACGTCGAAGTCGATACGAAAGACGTCAAGGAGGTCAAGGTGGACGACCTCAAGAATTACGACGGGATCGTCATCGGCTCACCCACATACTATGGCGGCCCGGCGGCCCCTATCAAGGACCTGCTGGACAAGAGCATCAAGCATCACGGGAAGCTTCAGGACAAGGTCGGCGGAGCTTTCTCCTCAAGTGCCAACGTCGGAGGTGGGAACGAGACGACCATCATGGCCATCCTCCAAGGTCTCCTGATACATGGCATGGTCGTCTGCGGCGATTCCCTGGGCGATCACTACGGTCCCGTGGCCATCGAGAAGCCAGACAAGAGGGCGGAGGCTGTCTGCGTGAGGTACGGAAGGCGCGTCGCGAAGCTGACCAAGAAGTTGCACGGTTAGTCTCAGATTCGTTTCGGTACGCTCCACGGGTTCTGGAACGAAAGGCCCTCGAACTCCTCGGACACTTTTCCAGTCGTGGCGTATCTGTAGAGGGCCGCGACGAGCACCGATTGGGCCGCAGCCGCGATCAGCCCCAGAATCAGCCAGTAGACTATGGCCACCGCGATGCCGACCACTACCGACCATAGGGTCATGAAGGCGACCCCTATGAGGATTGGTATCAGTCCGACGAGACCCAGAAGAACGAAGATCGCCCCCAACCCGAGGTTGCCCACAAGCGCCTCTCCCCAGGTGTTCTTCAAGATCGAGACGCTCCTCTTCAGCGAGGCCCATGGACCCAACTTCTCATAGATGAATACTGGCACCACGAAGTAGGCCGCGATCGTGAAAGCGGCGCCAAGTGCCCCAACCACCAGCTTCCCGATGAATCCTAACCTCTCCTGGATAGCCCGCAAAATCAAGCCGACGGTGGCTGCGAATAGAGCCCAGAGCACTATCTGCTTGATGTTCTGCCGAGCGATTCTGAAGCCGTCTGCGACCGTCGGATCCCCGCCGTTCATCCTGATCGTCGCGCAACCTATCACCGCAGCATTGAAGAATATCGAGAGGAAGAAGGCAACGAAGTAGAAGACAGCGAAGAACACGATAAATACCCACTGGTTCGCGTTGTCGGAGATGCCGCTGAAACCCCACGTGAAAAGCGCCCCGATGAAGAAACTAGCGAGGATAAGCAGGGTGATCAACCCCGACAAGAACGGGAATATCAGGATCTCCTTGTCCTTTCGCACGACTCTTAAGCTCATCTTGGCCAATTGCCAGCCACGTCCTATGCGTCCCACAATCTCAGCTCCAACAACCGCAGATTTGGATTACAGTGCCCGTATATGAAATGACCTGAAAATAGCCTGCTCATGCGTACAGAATCGAATTCCGATCAAAGGCGACTCAGATCCTCATCCTCTTCCGTCTTCTTTCGGAGAGGTTTCTGCCTTTCCCTCGGTCTCTTCCGAGGCCTTTCTTCCTGCTCCTGCTCGGCCTGCTCTTCAGACTCTTCCTCGGCCTCGACATCTCTCGGCCGTCTCCCTTCTTCGGTCTCTTCCACCGCCCTCAGCGGGGTGTTGCATCTGGGGCATCTGTCAGACCCTCTGATGCATTCCCTGCAGAGCACCGCCTTGCATTTCGCGCACCTCGCGACCGCGATGCCCCCGTGGAACAGGCATCTGCGCCCGACCAAATCAGAGGGAATTTCCTGAGGAGCGCGCTCGCTCTCCCTTCCTGGCCGCTCCCTCTGAGGCCTCGGCCGCGGTTTTTGTCTGAGGACTTCGCCCTCACGACTGTACCTGTCGGCCGCTCTCGGCTCCCGCACCTCTTCATACATCTCTTCGGGCTGGGGCCCTTCTCGACGGCGTTCTCTCCTCTCGTGCGGAAATGAAGGCTGTTCAGGCGGAGGCCTCTCTCGCCAAGCTGCACGCTCGTCGTAAGGGGAGTAGTGCCCGTAGCTCTCGCTGACGATGGACTTGAGCGCCACTGCTGGCGTCGCGAATCCAGCGCCCTGGAAGGTGTGAAGGATCGTCACAATTTGCCGTGCCCAATACGCCCCGATGCCGAGGTTCCTGATCAGTCCCAGGACGTTCTTCTGGTCGTTGGGCAGTTCGAGCGCCTGTCGCAGCAATGCCTCAGTCTGGGGGTCCGATGACTTCGTGCTGAACTCATGCTCCTCGACCGCCTGTATGTAGCTGAGTATCTTCTTCCCGCTCGAAATTCTGAGATCTGGGAAATTGACGGTGATGTCGCAGAGTCGTAGACCATGTGCCGCAAGATCTCGCTTCTCCATCGTGTTCACGAGGACCTCTCGCGACATCCTCTCGTATCTGTCGGACTCCTCCTTGACCATGCCAGTGAGGCTGACATTCTCCTTACCGCTCAGGAATTCCAGCACGTCTCCGAGGAATGCATAGGGAATTCCACACACCTTGAACGCCTCCTCCTTGGTCACTGGGCGGCCATGGGCGTACTCGAACTCAAGCACCGCCCTGGAGTAGTCCTCGATCTTGTTCTTGCGGATATCGTCCTCCGCTTGCTTCCTGCCCTCTGAGGCGGCCTCGAAGTAGGGGTCGATGCTGAGCGCGTGGTCGAAGCATCGCAACGCTGGTTCCGCGCGTCCGAGCGCGAGCAGCACCTGTCCCTTGCTCTTCCATGCCTCCTTGTCGTTGGAGTCGAGCCCGATCGCCCTGTCGTAGGAACTCACAGCTTCCTCGTAGAGGTTCTGCTTCTCCATCGCGAAGCCTTTGCTCATCCATATCTTGGGGTTGGCGCTGTCGAGGTCCAGCGCTTTGTCGAAGCATGCGTTCGCGTCCGAGAACCCGCCGATCTCCAGGTGCAGCAGGCCGAGCCTGTACCAAGCTGCTTGGTCCTCGGGGTCGATCTCGAGCGCCTTCATGTAGGATCTCACAGCCTCCTCCTTGTCGCCCATCGCCTCGAACCCTTTCGCTCTGCTCTTCCACATGTCCTTGTCGTCGGAGCCTAGCTTGATCGCCTCGTCGAACGCCCCGAGTGCTTCCGACACCCTGTTCAATTTGAGGAGGGCCATGCCCATGTACTTGAATGTGGAGGAGTCTCTGGGAGCCTGTCTGCGTGCCTCGTTGAACGACCCAATGCTGTCGTCGAATCTGCCGAGGCTCGCAAGGGCTCTGCCCTCGTTTGTGTGGAATTCGGCCACGTTGGGCAGGATCTTTATGGCCTTCTTGAAATCGGCGAGAGACTCCTCGAACCTTCTGAGCTCGAGATACGCTTTTCCCCTGTTGTTCAGGACGAACGGTTGGTTGGAGTCTAGCTTGATCGCGTACTCGAACGCCTCCGCCGCCTGCGCTGGGTTACCCGCCCCTAGAAGAAGAAGCCCCTTCCTGTTCCAGAGGAAGATATCTTTCGGGTCGAGTGTCAGTGCAGTCTCGTAGCTTCTGATGGCCTCGTCAGCTCTGCCCAGCTTCTCGAGCGCGCTCGCCCTGTCCGCCAACGCATTCTTATTCTTCGGGCTCAGGCGCAGAATGTGATCAGTGACCGTCACGACACTCTCAGAGTCGTCGAGGGAGATGAGCGCCATCTTCTTGAGCTCCAGTGTGTCGAGGTTGTCCGCATCGTGCTCGAGAGCCTTGTTGAAGCACACTAGAGCCTCGTTGGGCCGCTTCAGAAAGAGCGCCGCGCTGCCCTTGTCTATCAGAGCATCTCGGTCCTTGGGGGCCAACTGAAGTATCTCGTTGCACACGGCTATCACATCATCGTTCCTCTTCAGGGATTTCAACAGATCCTTCTTCGAGTTCAGCACGGCAGGGTTTCTCGGGGACAGCCTGAGGGCCTCGTCGAATGCCCTCAGAGCGTCATCTAGCTTGCCAAGGTTCCTGAGGAGCATGCCTTCCTTCACTCTGTACTCGGGCGTCGTGGCCTTGAGCCTCATGGCCTCTTGAACCGAAGAGAGCGCATCCTGGTCTCTGTCGAGCCATTCGAGCGTCTCGGCCCTCTGGAACCACACTTCGGCGTCTTTCGGGTCAAGCTGTAGCGCATGTTCGTACGCCATCAGGCCCTGCTCGAACCGCTTGAGTTCTATGAACGACCGGCCGAGTTTCGCGAAGCTCGTCTGATCTTTTGGACCAAGCTCGACAGCCTTCGAGTAGGCTGCGACTGCTGCCTCGTAGTCCTTGGCATTGAGACTCGCGTCGCCATTGATCTTCCACAGCGCGTGGTTCGTCGGCGCAATCTGAATCCCCTGTTTGGAGTAGTCCATGGCCTCTTTGGGCCTACCGGACCTGAGGAACAGAGCGGCCAAGTTGAAGAAGATCTCCGGGTTCTTAGGATCGTACTTGAGAGCCAGCCTGTACGCCGCCTGGCCTTCGTCGAACTGGTCAGCTCTGTCCAACGCGACGGCCTTGTCGAGGTGCGCGGTCTTGTTGTTCGCGTCAATTGCGATTATCCGATCGCATGTCTGCACGACCTGATCGTCTTTCTGGAGCCTTTTGTAGGCGTCCTTCAAGCTCTCGAGCATCGGCAGAGGGTCAGGAGCTGTTTTCAATGCCTTCTCGAGAGTCTTCATGGCTTCCTGCGGTCGGTCGGCCTTCAGCTGTGCGACACCTTTGTCGTGCATCGCAGCATAGTCGTCGGGGTCGACTTCGAGAATCCTGGTGCACCACGCGATCACTTCGCCGTGCTTCTCAAGCTTGATCAGACACTCCTTCTTGAGGTTCATCGCTTCCTTCAGTCTAGGCGCCAGGTTGAGCGTTGCGTCGATGAAGGTCAGCGCCTCGTCGTATCTCTTCAATTCGTACAGGGCCTTAGCCTTGTCAAGCAGCGATTCGTGATCATGCGGGCTGATCAGAAGTATCTTGTCACAAACCCCTATGAGCTCTGTGTAACGCGCGATCTTCAGCAGGGTCTTCTTCTTGTTGTTCAGAACGTTGATATCGTTCGGATCAATCCTCAGCGCCTGGTCGAAAGACTCGAGGGCCTTGTCGTGCAGGTCGAGCTCCTCTTGCACAACCCCGAGCTCGTTCCAGACAACCTTGTTCCCTCGACTGATTTCTGAAGCTTTGGTGAAACTCGTCAGGGCCTCCTCGCGCATGCCCTGCTTGTGCAGGATCCTTCCGAGGTTGTCGAGGCAGTACACATCGTTTGGATCTATCTTCAGGGCGTAGTTGAGCGCCTCGATTGCTGGCTCGCTCTTGCCCGCGAGGTTGAGCGCAGCCGCCTTTCCTATCCAGAGATCCTTGTCCTTGGGCTCGATGTCAATTCCGGTCTGGAATGTGCTGACGGCCTCATCGTACCTCTGCAGCTTGCTCAATGTGGTTCCTTTCTTCTTGATCATATCGAGATCGTTGGGCGTGTGCGCGAGTATCTCGTCGAAGTGACTAATGCCAAGAGGGTTGATGGCCAGAGCGCGCTTGTAGCTCTCGATCGCCCCGACAAAATCACCTATCGCATCCTGGGCCTCGCCCAGCGCCGACCACAGATTCTCAGAGTCAGGTGCCAGTGCCACGGCATTTCTGAGCGATGCGAGTGCCTGTTCGGCCATGCCGAGCTTCAGCGCTGAGCGCCCTTCAACGCCCATGGCGAGCGGGTTCTTCGGATCCAGCTGGAGTGCCACCTTCGCAGCATCCTGCGCCATCTGCGCCTTCTCGTGACCGAGGTAGCCATCGCCCAGCTGAGTGAACACCTGCGAGAAGTCCAGCCTCATCTTCCCGATGAAAAGCATGTTCTCTTTCAGCAGTGCGCTTGTCTTTTCGAGCTCCGCAAGAGCGTCCTTCACTCGGCCGCTCTTTTCGAGTGAATCGGCTCTTGCCAGCTCTTTCCTGGATCTCTCCAGAAGCTTCTTCTCTTTGTTCAAGAGCGTGTCAAGTAGGCCCAAAGCAGTCCACCTGGCTGATTGCGACTTAATATGCGTGGCTTGATAAAAGAGTTTCCGGCATTCTTTCTGAGTGTTTCTCCTGGGAGTCCAAATGCGGCCATTCCATGTCTGACAGGGGTTTGTTGCGGCTAGGTTGGACGACCTGATTTCTCCAGAACCCAGCTCGGAAATCTCGTAGAGATTTCTCAGACGGGGTCAGCATGGCAGTCTGACGAATCTGGCTCAAAGATGGCGTCATTCAAGCAATTTATAAATAGATGTGAGCGTTATACGGTGGAACAGCTGACAAATCGTCAGACAAACCGTTTAGGATGGGATGCAATGAAGCACAGGGACGCCTTGAAGGCAGCAGTCCGAAACGTCCAAGCCATACAGTGGGCGAAGACTCACACGCTTCAGGACCTCGAGGATCTCGTGAACGAGATGTCGAGCCTTGGAGAAGATGTCACGGACATCTCACAGCTCCTGACTGATCTGTCTGAGATAGATCGGAGCCTGCAGACCGACATGCACGTCGTTCCTGAGCCCGAGGCGAGTGAGATCGCAGAGATTGCAGGATAGGTGTTTGAAATGGTACGACTGAGGAGACCCAAGCCACAGAAAATGACGGAAGACGAGGAATATACCAACAGCTGCTCGAGAGAGAAGGTTGTTGGTTTCCACCCGCACTGCTTCGTCCAGCAACTTGCACTGGCGGAGTCGAAGCAGTTCGACGAGATGTACGCCTTGGCGCACCACCCTGTGCTCGGAGAGAACGAGGACGAGGCTTAGACCAATTGCAGAATTGCGAGCGGGGCTGAACTGAGACTCAATGGAACGAAAGTGCAGGTGCCGGGATTTGAACCCGGGCCGTTGGCTTTCGTCCCTCTCCAATTTTATCATGTTTCTTGAAGAGTTGGAAGGCCAAAATCCTAACCAGCTAGATTACACCTGCTCGATGTTGGGAAGCACCTTCCTTGATAAATACGTGTTTGTCAGAGCGACCGACATCACTCGGAAGAAGAATCAGTGGGGTAGGCCGGATTTGAACCGACGGTCACGTGGTCCCGAACCACGGATCATACCAAGCTAGACCACTACCCCATCGTGCTCAGGCGATTCAGGGATAGAAGGGCTGTGTTATTTATTCCTAATGTAGCCCAACGTGTGTTGTCAGTGTCGATGCTCATGCAGTTGTGTTTGGAGCGGAAAGAGGTCGTTGGGTTGCTTGCGTAGCTTCTGCCATTTCATATCGAAACGAGCGTCAATTCCTCAAGCCAGATGCAATCGTCTTTTGCCGATAATCAGATACGGCAAACT
Source organism: Thermoplasmata archaeon (assembly GCA_049273895.1). GTDB lineage: Archaea > Thermoplasmatota > Thermoplasmata > UBA10834 > UBA10834 > COMBO-56-21. Next base: position 35,657 of record JBASRQ010000071.1, on the reverse strand, counting down.
ATAAATATCGACATTCTTCTCCTTTCCTCATGCGGGACCAGGTGAGAGAGAAGATTGCGGGAGAGATATGTCTCTCGGAGGAGCCCGGCAAGACGATCAGGAAGTGGAGAGAGCAGTTCGACATCTCTCAGCAGGAGCTCTCAAAGCACCTCGGCGTCTCGCCTTCAGTCATCAGCGACTACGAAGCGGGCCGAAGGAAGTCTCCGGGGATTGTGACTGTCAGGAAGATCGTCGACGCGTTCCTCGACATCGATGAGAAGACAGGAGGAACCATCCTCAAGCAGTACTCTCTCGCAGCAAAGACCGACTCGATCATCTCTATCAAGGAGTTTGCGGTTGAGATCCTGGCGTCCGACCTCGTTGACAAGATCGAAGGGGAGAATCTGACGCCTGCCATATCGCTTGACAAACACATCCATGGGTACACCGTGATCGACAGCGTGAGGGCCATAACCTCGTTGAGTTCCTTCGATTATCTCAAGATATATGGGTGGAGCAGCCAGAGAGCTCTCGTCTTCACGGGAGTCAGGTTCGGGAGATCGCCGATGATAGCTATCAGAGCTCATCCGCTGAAGCCCGCCATGGTCGTCTATCAGAAACCAGAGCAGGTAGACGAGCTCGCAATCCGCCTTGCGGAGCTCGAAGGCATTCCGCTCGTGCGAACCCAGCTCGCAATCGGCGATCTGGTCGAGGAACTCCAATCGCTTGGATGAGTGGTAGGTGATGTCTGTATGAAAGTCGGAATCGTCAGCTATGGAGCCTATGTGCCACGCTACAGGATTACGCCAGAGGAGATCGGGAAGGTCTGGGGAGTCGACGGAAAGGCCATGAGCAAGGGACTGATGATCAACTGCAAGTCCGTGCCGTCGCCCGATGAAGACACCATCACCATCGCTGTCGAGGCCGCCAGAAATATGATGAAGCGGTGTGAGGTGAACCCGCAGGACATCGGAGCTCTCTATGTGGGCTCAGAATCTCACCCGTACGCCGTCAAACCATCAGGAACGATCGTCGCTGAGGCCATAGAGGCTTCTCCACATTTGACCGTTGCCGATTACGAGTTTGCCTGCAAGGCGGGCACAGCTGCGATCCAGACGTGCATGGGACTCGTCGGTTCGGGCATGGTGAAGTACGGCGTCGCGATCGGAGCGGACACATCGCAGGGCGCGCCCGGCGACGCTCTTGAGTACTCAGCATCGGCGGGCGGGGCGGCGTTTCTGATCGGTTCCGAGAAGATGATCGCGACGATTGACCGCACCTATTCGTACACAACTGACACACCTGATTTTTGGAGGAGAGAAGGACAGATGTATCCTCGGCATGGCGGAAGGTTCACCGGAGAGCCAGCTTATTTCCATCATATCGTCAGCGGCGCAAAGGGTCTGATGGAGCGAACAGGGTCGGCAGCGAAGGACTACACTTATGCGGTGTTTCATCAGCCGAACGGCAAGTTCCCTACAAGGGTAGCCAAGCAGCTCGGCTTCACGGATCCACAGGTCAAGACGGGCCTGCTTGCGCCAATCATCGGCAACACCTACTCTGCCTCAGTTCCGCTTGGACTGGCTGCGATCCTCGATGAGGCGAAGACGGGGGACAGGATATTCGCCGTCGCTTATGGCTCGGGAGCTGGGTCGGACGCGTTTGACATAAGCGTTACGGATGAAATCGAACGATACCCTAAGCACAAAGCCCCTACAATCATCGAGTTGAACTCGAACCTCAGGTTCCTGGACTATGCCACATACGCGAAGTTCAGGGGCAAGATCACCCTGGGGAGTGAGTGACCATGAGGCGCGTGGCGATAATAGGCGTGGGCGATACTGAGTTTGGCGAGCTGTGGGATTATTCTTTCAGGGATCTGGGGATCCAAGCCGGACTCACGGCGGTCGCTGATGCGAACATCACGGCGGACAAGATCGACGCCCTATACGTCGGCAACATGTCCGCTGGTCGCTTCATAGAGCAGGAACACATTGGTGCCCTGATTGCGGACTACTCGGGTCTTGCCCGAGACCACATCCCCGCGACCAGGGTCGAGGCCGCGGGCGCCTCTGGCGGTCTTGCCCTTAGGCAAGGTTTTCTTGCGGTCGCATCTGGTCTTCACGATATCGTCGTTGTCGGAGGCGCGGAGAAGATGACCGATGTCAGCGATGTCGAGTCTGCGGTCATACAATCGTCTGCAGTGGATCAGGAGTGGGAGACCGTCCTGGGAGCCACCTTCCCTGCCCTTCATGCGCTGATTGCGAAACGGCACATGCACGAATATGGGACCACTCGGGAGCAGCTGGCAGATGTCGCGGTGAAGAACCACAAGAACGGTTCTCTGAACCCGAAGGCCCAGTTCAAGAGGGAGATAACCAGGGAGACGGTCATGTCATCTCCGCTCGTGTCATCGCCACTGAGGGTCTTCGACTGCGCTCCTAGCTCGGATGGTGCGGCGGCGGTCGTCCTCTGTCCGTTGGACAGCGCGAAGAAGTATACCGAGATCCCAATCGAGATCGTGGGCTCTGGCCAAGCAAGCGATTCGCTCTCGTTGCATGATAGAAAGGACATATGCACGATGGAGGCGACGAAGGTTGCGGCCAGGCGCGCGTTTGAAATGGCCACGCTAAACCAGAAGGATGTCGACGTTGCGGAAGTGCACGACAACTTCACCATAAGCGAGATACTCGCGATCGAGGACCTTGGGTTCTTCAAGAAAGGCGAGGGAGGAAAGGCGACAGAAGCAGGCCTGACAGCTCTGAGTGGTGAGATCGCGGTGAACACCTCCGGCGGGCTCAAGGCCCGCGGGGATCCAATCGGCGCGACGGGCCTTGCGCAGGCAGTCGAGATAGTCGCCCAGCTGAGGGGCAAGGCGGACAAGAGGCAGGTCAAGGATGCGGCTGTGGGGCTGACGCACAACGTGGGCGGAACTGGCGCGACGGTCGTCGTACACTTATTTAGGAGGGCTTGAGATGGCCACTGCACCGAGATTCTGGAGAGAGAACCCGAGCAGGTACAACCTTGTGGGAATGCAGTGCAACAGCTGTGGACGCCATTTCTTCCCGCCGAGGGCCATCTGTCCAGTCTGCCACAGGAAGAGCGTCGGCAAGATCGAGACGGTCAAGCTGAAGGGCGAGGGCAAGATATTCTCACTGACCGAAGTGCAGGAGGGACTCGAGGAGCTTCCCATGCAGAAGCCGTATGTCATCGCCATGGTGGAGCTGGACGAAGGCGTCAAGGTGACCGGCCAGGTGATCGACTGCGACGCGTGCAATCTCCAAATCGGGACACCCGTTAGGGTCACGCTGCGGAAGCTGAGCGAGGAAGGGCCGTCAGGCATCATACACTACGGTTACAAGTTCGTCCCAGTGAAGGAGAAAGCCCCCTGAGTGTTCCCACTAGTTTGAGATATCGTCAGGCTCATACGCGTCTTAGGCATTGGCGGTCCTGCGATGACAGAAGACATACTCCGAGAACGTGTAAGAATCGACGGCAACAGCCTCACCATCGAGCAGGTCGTTCGCGTGGCTAGGGAAGGTGCCAAGGTCGAGTTGGCCACGAACGCCAGCGATCGGATGCAGACCTCGCGCAGGGCACTTGAGAAGCTTGTCGAGGACGGCAGGACGATATATGCCATCAACACCGGCGTCGGAGAGCTGGTCGATGTCAGGATTCCTCCTGAGGAGCTCAAGCATCTTCAGGTGAACCTTCTCAGAAGCCACGCATGTGGGGTCGGCGAGCGCTATCCTGTCGAGATAGTGAGAGCGATGATGCTTCTGAGGGCGAACGCGCTTGCCAAGGGCTATTCAGGAGTGAGGCCTGAGGTCGTAGAAATGCTGATCAAAATGCTCAACAAAGACGTTCACCCGAGCGTTCCCCGCCAGGGCTCAGTTGGCGCCAGCGGGGATCTCGTGATGCTCGCTCACCTCGGTCTTGCGATGATCGGCGAAGGAGAGGCTGATGCTGGAAGCGGCTTCGAGCCAGGAGGTCGGGCGCTCAGGAGGAAGAAGATCTCCCCGCTCTCTCTGGAGCCCAAAGAGGCGATTTCAATAATCAACGGGACGCAGGCCATGGGAGCGATAGGTGTCCTTTCAGTCAATGATGCAGCAACACTCGCTGACAACGCTCAGCTAGCTGCGGCCATGTCTTTGGAAGCGCTCAAGGGAACATCTTCGGCCTTTGACATGAGGATCTCCAGAGTCAGGCCACACAAGGGTCAGCTGCACGTTTCTCGGAACATGCTCTCGCTTCTTCATGGGAGTGAGATCATGGTCTCCCACCATGACTGCCCCAAGATCCAGGACGCCTACACGCTTCGGTGCATCCCCCAGGTCATCGGGGCGAGCTTGGAGGCCATCTGGTACGCGGAAGACGTTCTAGATGTCGAGATGAACTCGGCGACTGACAATCCTCTGTTCTTCCCAGAGGATCAAATGGTCATCTCAGGAGGCAATTTCCACGGGCAACCTGTGGCTTTGGCCATGGATTTCCTGGGCCTGGCGGCTCACGAACTGGGCAGCTTCTCCGAGAGAAGAACCGCGCGTCTTGTCGACGAGAAGCTCAGCGGTCTCCCAGCCTTCCTGACAAGGCATGGAGGAGTCGGGTCAGGGCTTATGGTGCCTCAGTATGTGGCGGCTTCCATCGTGTCTGAGAACAAGGTCCTTGTGCATCCTGCCTCTGCCGATTCGATCCCGACAAGCGCAAACCAGGAGGATCACAACAGCATGGGCACGATTGCGGCCTGGAAAGCCCGTCAGATAGTCGAGAATTGCGGGCGCGTGATCGCCATCGAGATGATTACCGCCGCGCAGGGCCTTGACTTCATCCACCTGAGCTCGAGTCCAGGGATCGAGAAGGTCAAGGCCGTGCTTCGGAAGGAGGTGCCTGCGCTTGAGGAGGACAGATCCCTTGGAGCGGAGATCGAGAAGGTCGCGCAAATGATTTCCGCCGGGGTTTTTGTCGAGGCCGCGGAAGGCGCCTGCGGATTCCAGCGAACCTGAAAGGAGATGGTTTGAACCAGTGCACTGCGGTCTGGAATGACACCAGGAGAGATTACCTTGGAAGACATCGCTAGGAAGACCATCGATCAAATGCTCAGGCTCGGAGCAGAGTTTGCCGATCTGAGGCTTGAGCATTCCACAGGCACGAACATCGTGATAATGGATGGAAAGACCAGGATCCTCATCGCGCAGCACGACTCTGGCTGTGGTGTCCGAGCGTTCATGGGAGGGGCGTGGGGATTCGCGTCCACTAACGTTCTCTCAGCCTCCTCCACGAAGTCCGCGGCGTCATCCGCCGTCAAGATGGCCAAGGTCGCCAAATCGAAGGCGAAGCATTCGTTCGAAATTGCCGACTCTCCAGCAGTCGGAAGGTCAGAGGAATACCGATGCAGGCAGAAGCCGACCGACGTTCCCGTCGAAGAGAAGCTGAGGTGTGCACTCGGACAGGACAAGGCCATGCGCGAGTTCGACCGAAGGATCACGAGCACGAATTCAAGATATGACGATCTCGAGGTCGACCGGATAGTTGCGAATTCGTTCGGGACCCTAGCGAGGACGAAGGAGAGATGGGTCTTGGCAGCGTGCTCCGCGTATGCGACATCAGAAGGCGTCCTTCAACGTGGTCATGCAGCCGTGGGCAGCGTGGGCGGCTACGAGTTGATGAACACCGAGGAGACCGTACGTCTTGGGAAAGATGCGGCTTCCCAGGCGCTTCGTCTTCTTGAGTCGAAGCCCGCACCTGCTGGCAAATTCACTGTCGTCCTGGACAACAAGATGACCGGCATGCTGGCTCACGAGGCTTTCGGACATGCGTGTGAGGCGGACGCGATCCTGGCGGGCGCGTCAGTGCTCGAGGGGCGACTCGGCAAGAAAGTCGCCGACGAGCGGGTCAGTCTCATCGACGATCCAACGATCAAGAACACATTCGGTTACTTCTCACTGGATTGGGAAGGAGTTTCTGCGAAAAAGCATGTCCTCATTGAGAAGGGCATGTTGAATGAGTACCTGCACAGCCTCGAGTCGAGCAGCCGGATGGGCGTTCGGCCAAACGGTTCGTCAAGATCCCAGGCGTTCAACAGCCCTCCAATCATACGTATGAGCAATACGTACGTCGGTCCAGGCGACTGGAAAAGAGACGAACTCATCGAAGAGCTGAAGCACGGCCTCCTGATCCAGGGCAGTCAGTACGGCTATGTCGAGCCTTCGAAGGGCCAATTCATGTTCAAATGCGACGAGGCCTACGAGATCAGGAACGGGGAGACAGGGCAAAGGTACAGGGACGCATCTCTTTCAGGTGTGATACTGGAAGTCCTCAACAAAGTGCAAGGCATTGGCGACGACTTCAGCCTGGGAGATCCCGGTTACTGCGGCAAGGGCGGCCAGTCGGCCAGGACGACAGACGGTGGGCCGCACATGTGCGTGGCCGACATGGTCGTCGGAGGACTCGCATAGGAGGGACGGGGCATGGTGGACATGAAAAAGCTCGCGGAGAGAACGGTCGAGCATGTGATGAAGCTCGGTCCGTCTTGCTGTGATGTGCTCATCACGGACTCGTGGTACTCCTCCGCCGAGATCGAGAAAGGGTCCATGAAACAATCGAGCAATGTCCTCGATCCGGGAGTGGCGATCAGAGCGTTCAGGGCGGGATGTTCGGGTTTCTCGTCCTGCACCGGCTACGACCCTTCTGCGATCAAGAAAGCGGCGAAGCTTGCGGTCTCCCTCGCCAAGGCGGGAACTCCCGATCCAGACTTCAAGAGCCTTCCCGAGTCTGCCCGGCCATCGAAAGTCAATGGTCTCTTCGATGTGCGCATTGCGAAGCTCGAGCCTGATGACATAGTCGAAATGGCCATAGAGCTCTCAGAGACTGCGGGGAGCGAAAAGAAGATCACTTCGGTGAACGCAAGCATCGCTGTCGGTGAATGCAAGTTCGTGCTCGCCAACAGCAATGGCTTCAACTCCTCCCAGAGGCTGACATTCTGCGAGGTGAGCGCTGAGTCTGTCGCGAAATCAGGATCTGCGATGTTCTCGGGCTTCGACGCCGGGTCGAGCAGGAGACTCGACAGGGCTATGATTGCGAAAGTTGCTCGAAGCTCCGCTGATCACGCGATCATGGGACTCACTCAGACGAAGATCCTGACTGGAGACTACCCAGTGGTGATCGACCCACTGGCGGTCGGATTCATCTTCTCGATGGCAATAGGTGGAGGAGTGAACGCCGAAAGTATTCAGCGCAAGAGAAGCTATCTGGCAGGGAAGCTGGGGTCAGAGGTGGCTGCTCGTTCTCTCACCGTCTCCGATGACCCCCGAATAGAATGGGCGACTGGTAGCTGTTCCTTTGACGGAGAGGGTACGCCGTCGCGGCTCACCCCGATAGTCGAGAATGGGGTTCTGAAATCGTACCTCCATGACAGCTACACCGCGGGGAAGGACTCGGTGCCCAGCACGGGGAACTCCTCTCGAGGGGGAACCATCTGGAGCTACAGGCGACCGCCATCTATCTCCAGCTCCAATCTTGTCGTCAAGAAAGGTGATTCCTCGCTGGATGAGATGATCAGAGAAACGAAGGGCGGCGTCTATCTCAGGCTCACGTATGATTACCCCAACCTCGCGACGGGCGAGTTCTCGGGTCTGATGATGGAAAGCTACAAGATCGATCGCGGAGGCTTGGGCCCATCTGTTCGGCAAGCCACCATTGGCATCGGTTTGATCGATCTCCTTAAGCGAGTCGACATGGCAGGCAAGGAGCCACGGGAAGCGTTCGGAGTGATCACACCTGCTTTGAGGATCTCGAAAGCAAAGATAGGCGGGTCAAGCTAGAACTGGTACTTCTGACCGCAGACCTGGCACTGGCTCGTCCTCTTGGCGCACGAAAGGTGCATCTGTCCTCCGCATCTGCATGTGACTATGTCGAAGCCGGGCTTGATCCTGCCCTGGCAGGAGATGCACCTCGTAGTGTCTGTAGCCCTGCCGAGCTTGAACGGAGGCCCCGCGGCGAAGACGTTGACCGTGTCCTCTATCTCGAACATCTGCATCTTCCCGTCGAGCTGCCTCTTGCTGGTGATCCTGATCCGGACGGGGACGCTTCCGCTGCGCCTTGGAACGAGGTTGATTGTCACTGTGGCTTCTGCATCGGGCTTCAATGATGCGACACCTTGCGCCGTCTTGACGTCGAAGTCTCCCCGGACTTCGAGTGACACATCCCGCGCCAGCGCCTTGCCGATGTTCGTGAGCCTGACTGTCAGATCGCTCTGGGCGCCTTCCTGGAGTCCGACGCCGGATATCGAGCCGGCGATCTCAGGCGAATACGCTTCCATGAGCTCCTTCGCGGTGTCAAGCGCCTCTGCGACGAGCTCGATTGCGGAGTCGTAATCCTTTTCCTTCTCAATCTCAGCCATCGCAATCAGTCTTTCCGGTTCCTTCTTGGAGAATCCATACCTTCCGAGGTTCTCCATGGCGCTGTCAGCTGCTATCGATATGTCCAGGTACTTCTTGTGTGCATCCTCAAGGCTGCTGATCTTCTGGTCGGCGTCCATGAGCGTCTGGAACGCCTTCGCAATGTCTCCTTTTCCTTCAGCAGCCTGCGCGATGTCGACCATGTCCTCTATCGGTTTGACGGCAGCCCCGAAACGCCTCAAGCTATCCGTCTTGTCCTGTATCTCCTCGATCAAGTTCGAAAGCTTCTTGGAAATCAGCTGCAGGCAGGTGTCCCTGCACGCCATCGCCTGCTGGAACGCGAAGTCCCACAGTTTCTCCTGGAACGAAGTGTTCGCCACATCGAGCAAGTCCTCGGAGGACTTCGTGTTGATGCCCATTGCCTTGGCTTTGGCAATCACCTGGCGGTTCTGGTCCATCACGTCCTTGATCGAGTTCTCGAAGAGCGATTCAGCCCTCTCGGAGGCCCTTCTCAATGCATCCCTTGATTTGGCGAACTCGTGTGCCGACAGATGTTCCTGCGCGATGTCCAAAATCTCGTCGCACTCGGAAGTGTCTATCCCTATCTTCTTGAGTCTCTCGACGCGCTCTCTGCTCGCGCTCAACTCGATTCTGCTGCTGTCTAGGTTCTCCCTTATGAGATAGAGCTCGTCCCCGCTCTCTATGGCCGCGGTCATCGCGTCCACGTACTTGCCCTGCCTCAGAAGTGTTTCTGCCTTGTCGACAAGGTCGTTCAACCGCTGGCTCCTGATGCCATCAGCCGAAGCATCCGTCAGCTTCTTTCGGGCGAGTTCCACGGACCTCGCGCTTATATCCCGCTGAAGCTCAGCCCTTTCCATCTCTATCTCGCATTTCATGGCTAGCTTGAGTGAATCCTGATACCTTTCTTCTTTGAATGCCCTGATGCCATCCGCGACGCATGATTCGGCCGTCCCGAGATTGAAGCCCTCGGCCGCGGACTTCTCCAGTCTTCCCTTGAACTTCTCAAGGGTGTCCCATATGCGGGTCCTCGTCACCTCGGAAGATGCCTCGGACGATTTCTTGGCAAGCTCGAGAGCGATGGCATATTGATGCCTAGTAAGGCCCTCGATGGCCTGCTCCAAGAACTCCCTTGCCTTTCCCACGTCCATGTCGAGGGTCTCCGCATCCTTCAGGTTATTCCTGGCGACCCTTATCTCGAGAGCTGCCTGGGAGCTGAGGTTCTTGACATGGTTGATGTCCTCCTTCGCGGAGGCGATGCACCGGAGCGACTCGACATAGTCACCGGCCCTTGCTAGCTCTCTAGCCTTCTCTGCGAGCTTCTCGGGTCCGACTGTGTCGACGCCCACGTTCCTCGCATCTGTCAAGAGCCTTTGGAGGTCCTTTGTCATTTCTGCTATGTTCTTCGTGATGGTCTTCCGCGCGTCTTCATCGCATTGCTTGGCAGCTGTCAGGGCCTCGTCGTAGCTCTTGGACTTCATCATCTCCTTTGCCCTGCTGAGAAGCCTGACCGCAGGCTCGACGTCGATCCCGTAGGTCTGGGCGAGCTCGATGCTCTCCTTTGAGCTTAAGATGAACTTGGCTGCGAGATACATGCCGAGGTTCTTCTCAGTCTCCGCCATCACCTCGTCGAGGAGCCTCTCTGCTTCGTCTAGCTGGCCTGTCGAGAACGCGTTTCTCGCGGCGTCCAGCTTACGGACTGCCGCCGTGAGATCGGTCTTGGTCCGGCCAGCCTCCGAGATGAGCTCCTCCGTTTTTCGGACCTTGCCCTTGATTCCATCGTATCGGGTGATTCTCTGAAGGAGGGCGGTTTTCGCATTTCTCACGATTTTGAACGCCGCGCTGAAATCCTGCCCCTCGGCCTTAGTCCTGGCCTCCTTGAGTTGGGTCTTAGCATCCTCGACGTCGATCCCGATGGTCTTCGCTTCCTCGAGGCTGTCCTTGACGGATGAGAACTCGGTCTGGACCAGTTTGGTCATCATATCGTCGGCGTTCTGGATGATCTCCCTCGCCCTCGCCGTGGCATCCTCATAGATCTTCTTGGACAACGCCTCGTTTGCGCGGGTGAGAAGGATCTCGAGATCGGATGCATCCCCCTCCATCGATTTGACTGCATTGATTCTCGAGGTCGCAGAAGCGATAAGTCTGTCGCACTCCACCTGACCGATCGTTTCTATCCTGTGCGTCACTTGCTTGATGAGACCTTGCGCCTTATCAAATTCGTATGAGGCAACATACTGTCTTGCCTGTGTGATTGTCTCTCCGACCTCTGCCAAGTTTGACTCACCAGGATACCCTTTCACGAATTGATCGATGCTCTGGAGCTTGTCGCTCATGACTCTCGTCATTGCCGCATTTGCGGCTTCCTTGCTGGACTTCGCGAGGCCGACGCTATCCATCATGTTGTCCTTGCCGAGGCTGTCCATCGCCCTCTGCAACATTCCCTCCGCCTCGGTCATGTCCGCGCCAATCTCCTTGCCCAGCTTGACGGAGTTGTCCGAGGCGTTGATTGCCTCCATGGTGCGGTCATATGTGAGCTTCTTCACTTCGTCAAGGCCGCGCTTTGTCACCTCGGCGGTCTTGCCGTAATCTTGCTGCTCGAAGAACTTCCTGGCATCAGTTAAAGTGTTTTTGACTTCGCTCGTGTCCGCGCCTAGGTCAGCAGCGAACTTGACCGCCTTTGCCAGCTCGACGACATTGTCTCTCGCCTTGTAAAACATCTCGAGGGCACTGTCAATTTCCTTCCGGCTCTGCTCCGCATATCGGATTGCGTCGTCGAATTTGCCGAGCTTCAAGTTGTCCCGGGAAGTGTTCAGAAGCATGATCGCCTTGGTCATGTCGACGCCGACTTTCTTCGCGAGAACAAATCGGTCCCGGGCCTGAGAAATGACTTCTAGAACGGATTCGAACTCCGCTTTGTGGACGAACTCATGAGCGCTATTGATTGCGTGAAGGGCCTCAATGTACTTCTTCTCCTTGAGGGCGCTGAGAGCTTGATCCAGTAGCTGCTGAGGAACCGCGGCGTACTCCTTCGCGTTCTTCATTTTCCTGATGCTCTCTCTTGTCTCCCTGACCCTTTCCTGGAACCTAGCGGAGATGGCGCCCTCTCCCTCCGCCTCCGCCTTCTTGGCATACGAGAGCGCCTCTTTGAATTTCATGGCGGTGAGTGCAGCGACCGCTTTCTCGGAATGCGCCTTAACCCGGGACATGTCTGCGCCCAAGTCTTGGCTGGCCGACATGAGCTCATCTGCGCGGGATATCACGGCGGTGACCTGTGCTTTCAGATCCTCTTCAGCTCCATCGAGCACTTCCTTGATCTGGGTCATGCATGCTTCGTATTCTTGCGCTTGCAGCGCAGCCTTCGCCCTGGACAAACCGTCCTCAAAGATGCTGACGTCGTCGCCAATCTCCTTGGCCTGCATGACCGTCTCCTGGGCCTGAGAGAATAACTGGGAGAATACCTCGTGAAGCGTTCTTTCCGAGGCATCGTAGGCGTCTCTGGCCAGTTTCATTGCGCTCTCGAGGTCGTCGTTCAGTGCCCGTTCTTTGCTTTTTTCCAAGAGCTCTCGAGCACTCTTCGACTCGCTTCCCGAACCCTGAACGAGCGTTAGAATGGCCTCGACTGAATCCCCCACCTCTCCAATGTTGCGCATGTAGGCGGCTTTCGCCTCTTCCTGGGCCTTCCTGACATGTGCCAGAGCTGCCTGATAGTCCTTGGCTGCCATCGAGCTCTCGAAATCTCGCTGGGGCTTTTCGACTGACGAGATGTCTACATTGCTCTCTTTGCAGAATTTCAGGAACTTCTCAAGGGCATCGTTTTCTTTCTCGGCGAGGTCTCTGTTCTTCTGCGCTTCTTTTGTCTTCTCTTCTAGCTGCTTAGCTAGTTGGAGTTGCTTGAGGTAACTGCCTGCCAAGACTCACCAAGCTCCGCCTGTCGATAGCTCTGAACCCAATGGGCTACTGACAGGATTGTGACGAGTTATCATTTTACTATGCTCATATAAATGTATCGTTATGTGTATCAGAATTGATAGAATCGTCCAGAGCACGCGGAGGCGTCAATCTTCTGCCACGTTCCCGAGCCTTCCCAGAGCATCGCTCGTGAGATCCTTCACACGTTTGTCGTAAGAAGCAAGCTTCCCTCCGGCCGACTTGACAAACGTCGAGTCTTGGAGGTCTCTGAGGTTGGTCCTGACGTTCATCGATGCGCCCTTGAATCCCGCCTCAGCCAACAGGATTGCGACGCCGACGTCCGACGCAGCGCTTCGTTTCCCGAGTTCTGCCACGCCAACCGAGGCCTCCAGGACGTCGACGCACATGCCGGCGGTCTTCATCGGGATCTCCGCTGCGAACCTGAGCGCGTCCTGGACGGCCATGACGCTCTCCTTGCTTTCGTGCTCTCTGCTCTTCCTGAACGCTTCGACAACGAGGTCGTACGCGCGCGCGTCTTCTTTGGCGAGATCCACGAGTTCGTCTCTCATTGCAGACAGATGGACCTTGAGCGCGTCGAGTCTCTCCCTGTTCGGCTCATGGCGCTTGCTCTTTGCAGTTATCCCACAGACCATCGCCAGAAGCGAAGCCGCCATTGCGCCTGCAGCAGCTGATGCGGTCCCCCCACCTGGCGAAGGCGCATCTGACGACAGCTCGAGGCAGAGCGAACGCAGAGCCTCGAGGTTTCTCAACCCCAAATTCTCCTCTCCAAAACCTGGTCGCTGCTGAATTGACCGATCTTCAGATACTTGGCCGCGAGGTCGCACACCGCATCCAGCGGCACCAGTCCAATGATTTCGCTCTCCGCGATTTCGACGCCCTTTTCGTCGGCCTCTTTGGCAATCGCCTCGAAAACCTTTGTTATCGGGGTGACCTTGTAGTCTGTGAGGTTCATCGAGATCTGAACCATCCCTCTCGCCTCTAGCGCGAACCCGAGAGCTTTGACTTTCGGGAGGCCTCCGTTGCTGGCCCTGATCTTCTTAGCTATTTCCTTGGCAATCTTGACATCGGTCGATTTGAGATTCACGTTGAATGCGATCAATGGCATTCTCGCGCCAACGGCCACAGCCCCGGCGGTCGGGTGCAGCATCCGAGGCCCGTAATCGGGATACTTCGATTCGTCCGTGAGGATGGCCTCCTTCAGCCCCTCGAATTCCCCACGACGGACGTTCTCGAGGTTCGCTCGCTCCGGTTTCTTCGCGGCCGATTCATAGAGATAGACCGGAATCTTGAGCTCCTTGGCGATTCTCGCACCAACCTTGTTGGCGATCTCCACGCAGTCCTCCAAGGTGACCCCAGATATGGGCACGAAAGGCAGCACGTCCAGAGCTCCCATGCGAGGGTGCTGTCCCTTGTGCTTGTTGAGGTCGATGAGCTCGGATGCCGCCCTAGCTCCCCTGAAGGCGCCCTCCTGGACGTTCTCACGGTTTCCCGTGAATGTCACGACCGATCTGTTGTGATCGGGGTCCATCTCGACGTTGAGAACCTTTATTCCAGGGACAGATCGAATCGAGTAGACGATCCTGTCAACTACCTCCTTCTGCCGTCCCTCGCTGAAATTGGGTACGCATTCCACTACTGCAGCCATCGAGGTCGGACCGGTCACGGGCATCGTCTTAGCTTCTAATTATACCTATATCCGAGACCGCGAAAGAACCCATCTGTCCTATTTCTTCAGTATGTCGACCGCGGCGACCTTCTCCAGGACTAGCTCCAAGGGGGATCTCCTCTCAATGGTCGCGAGCTCTGTCTTCGTTAAGCCGAACCGAAGCAATCGATCTGCCATGAGACCCGTTGCGTCGTCTAGCTTGCGCCAGTCTTCTTCAGGTTCGATCGGGTGTCCCGCGAGCTGTGCCACGACGAGTTCCTCCGTTTGAGCGTTCACCGACATCTTCTTTATCGCCGTGCTCAGCTGCCTCTCGGCCGAGGCATACAATAGAGTCTCCATTGCTAATGAGTCGGAGGAATTTGTGCCCTGCTCAATTGCTCGTTTTGCATGATAGAGTGCGCTCCGAAGGTGATCCATCCCGAAGACCGCGTCCGCCCTCGTGACGAGCACCTGCGTGTCCGACGAGGAGTTGCCTGCAAGGATTTCCTCCATGATGGTCTTCGCATGACCCCTCTTCGTATGGACCGTCCATGCTTTCAGATCCTTGGTGGCCTTCTCCGCTATGTCCGTCATCGTGCTCTCTCGACCAATCTGCATATCAGATTAAGTACTATCGATAGTCTTTCAGGGATCTCTGCTCCTCGTCGACTTCAACAGGCATCCCTGGCTCTGTCTGGCCCAGCTGTTTCTTGATAGATCTGGCCACGGCCTCGCCGATGGTTGGTATCTGCTTGAGCCTGTCGTAGCTCGTAAACCTGAGATCTTCGATGCGCCTGATTCCCCTGTCGAACAGCGCCCTCGCTCGGACCCTTCCTACACCGCTGAGTTTGACTAGCTCCAGAAGCTCGGGTTTGATGCCGTATCTTATGCGAGTTCTGAGCTCCCTGACATCGGTCACTGCGTCCTTGTTGAACAGCTCGGCCAGACGCGCCGTTGCGTGGATGAGCCATTCCGCAATTTCCATCTTGTTTCTTATGTCGCCTGGACCTACATTGAAGGCGTGAGCGATATCGTTCTCGTGGATCTCCGAGACCCAATCGCTGACCATCTTTGCTGTCTTGATCTCCGCAAGGAATATCTCGTATTTTGCAAGGTCAGATGGAGAAGCAATCAGAAGTTGGGGGTTCATCTCACCCTCGAAATCCTCGATCCACGAGTAGTCAGATTGGCGCAGATAGAGGAGCTGCATGTCCGGGATCGCGCAGATCGCGTGGAGCAAGCCAAAGGTCTTCCCTGGTGCGTACTTCGCAAGAGCGTCCCTGATGATTGTCGCGGACTGAGGGTCGATATAGAGATCGCTGACACATCTCCCAAAGAGCGTTGCCCTGAGAGGTTCCTCATCATGGACCATCCCCTCCTTTGCCAGGAACTCCACGACATCCGCAATCATGTCATTGAGGTAGGTGGCGTCTGCCTGGTGCGATAGAAAGGTCTTTTCGAAGAACGCCTTGAGCTCGTCAAGGGATGAGGCCGCCTTTGTGGCAATGAGCGCCAGAACGTGCGATCGTATCGCCGGTTCACTGCCGAGCTTCGAGAAGATGTTCTCGTTCTCGCCGAGAAGGTATGTCTCCAGCAACATGTCCTTCTCCTCCTCGTTCTTTGCGACGAGTATGGCCTCGCCGTAAGTGTCGAACCTCGGTCTTCCCGCCCTTCCGCACATCTGCTTCACCTCGAGCACCGGTATGGTCGTGTATCCGATGTTGGAGTCGAACCGTCGGACATCCCTCACGAGCACGGTCCTTGCAGGGAGGTTTATTCCGGCGGCCAGTGTGGGCGTTGCGACGATGCATCTCAGCAGGCCCTTCCTGAAACTCGATTCGACGAGTCTCCTCTGGGCACTGGTGAGTCCCGCATGATGGAAAGCGCAGCCGTTCCTCAGATTCCGTCCGAGTTTGTTGCCCATCGTCGTGGGCTCCTCCTGCTCGCCGACAAGACGCCTTGCCAACTTCGAAAGCTCGTCCGCTCGGTATCCTTCCGATGCCTTCACTACGCCGGCGAGTTCATTTGCGAGCGACTCACTTGATTTCCGAGTGTTCACGAATATGAGGCATTGGCCTCCCGAGGACAGCGCGTACTTCACGAGGCTGTGAATCGGCTCGCCTTCATCTGGGACGCTCCTCTTCGAGTTGTCAGTGAAGAAGATGTGCCCATCGGAGAACACGCCCTCTCTCAGCGGAACGGGTCTCCACTCGCTCTCGACTAGGGTGGCACCGAGCCAATCGGCCAGTTCGCGCGAGTTCCTTATTGTGGCTGAAAGGGCGATGATCTGCGCGTTCGGGTTGAAGGTCCTGAACTTGACCAGGGTCACTTCGAGCGTGGGACCCCTTTCGGGATCATTGATTAGGTGAACCTCATCTGCGACGACGACCGAAAGCTGGTCAAGCCACTTCGATCTGTGCCTAAGAAGCGAATCGGCCTTCTCGGAAGTTGCCACGACGATGTCGTACCTGTGCAGTTTCGGATCCACCTCATCGTAGTCACCCGTCGATTCGCCGATCCTGATGCCAAGTTCTTCGAACTTCACGAGGTCCTCGAATTTCTCGGATGCTAGGGCCTTCAGCGGAACGATGTATAATGCCTTCCCTCCCCTGAGAACTGCCTGGAGCATAGCTAAGTATGCAATCAGGCTTTTGCCGGAAGCTGTGGGGATAGCGAGAACGACGTTCCTTCCCTCCAAAGCGGGTCCGATCGCTTTCTCCTGAGGCGGATAGAGCTCTTCGATTCCGTCCTCTGTCAGCTTCCTCGCTATGCGTGGATCCAGGCCCAAATCGTCGATCCTCATTGCAGTCCTCAGAGCGCCAGCGCCGTATGGATGCCCCTCTTCCTAATACTTGTTCGTCAGGGCGTTCGAAGGAACTCAGAGACGGCTCTTTCTCGAGACGGTGTTGGGCACACTGGCCTCTCTAACAGCGGTGCTTGTTGGCGGCGCAATCCTTATTTAGCACCAGGGTTAATAGCTCTGACAGTCGCATCCGTGAATGTTACTGGTGTAACTAATGGTGACTGGTGATTCTTGGAGTTCGACGGTGGGGCTCTCCGACATTGAGGAATGGATCAGGCCTCAGAAGTTCGAGACCACTGCAGATGTCAAGATACCGCCGCAGCTGGTCGACCAGGTAATCGGACAGGACGAGGCCGTCCTCGTCATCAGGAAGGCTGCCGAGCAGAAGAGGCACCTTATTCTGATCGGTGATCCCGGAACGGGCAAGTCCATGCTCGCGAGGTCGATGACGGACTTCCTTCCAAAGGGAGAGCTTCAGGATGTCGTCGCGTACAACAATCCCGATGACCAGAACGAGCCGAGAATCAGGATAGTCCCCGCAGGCAAGGGTAAGGAGATCGTCCAGGCCCAGAAACTCGAGGCCGAGCAGAAGAAGGCTCAGAAGAACTCGTCGTGGATGATGTTGATTGTCATGTTCATCATATTGGGAGCGATCCTCTCATGGCAGCAGGGGAATTCGACTCCGCTCCTGATCACCGCGATTGGCGGATTGGTCATCTACTTCTTGGCGAGGTCCTACACTCAAAGGAGAGAGGCTTCGCTAGTGCCGAAGCTCATCGTCACACACAAGCTTGACGAGCCGCCACCGTTCATAGATGCCACGGGCGCGCATGCGGGCGCACTGCTTGGCGATGTCAAGCACGACCCCTTCCAGAGCGGAGGTCTGGAGACACCTGCACACGAGCGGCTCGAGCCAGGGGCGATTCACAAAGCGAACAAAGGCGTGCTTTTCATCGACGAGATCAATATGCTCCGGATAGAGAGTCAGCAGAGCCTTCTCACCGCACTTCAGGAGGGCGAGTTCAGCATTCTAGGTCAGAGCGAGAGGAGCTCAGGGGCGATGGTGAAGAGCGAACCTGTGCCTTGTGACTTCATTCTAGTGGCCGCAGGGAACCTGGATGCCGTTGCTGGAATGCATCCCGCGCTCAGATCAAGGATCAGAGGCTACGGGTACGAGATCTACATGAGGAGCACCATGCCCGACACCGACATGAACCGCGAGAAGCTGATAAGGTTCGTCGCCCAGGAAGTCTCGAAGGACAAGAAGATCCCGCACTTCAACAAAGGTGCTGTGGCGGAGATCATCAGAGAGGCACAGAGAAGGGCCGGAAGAAGGGGCATGCTCACTTTGAGGCTGAGGGAGCTCGGCGGGCTCATCAGGGTGGCGGGCGATATCGCCACTGAGAAGGGCGCATCCGAGGTCGACACCAAGCATGTCCTTGAGGCAAAGAAAATCGCAAGGTCACTGGAGCAGCAGGTCACGGACCGCGCGGTCGAGCGCAGAAAGGACTACAAGATATCGCTTACAGAAGGCGCTGTTGTCGGCATCGTCAACGGTCTCGCGGTCCTAAATGCGGAATCTTCCATGGCCGAATTCTCAGGCATTGTCACGCCCATAGTCGCCGAGGTCACACCCCCACAGGCAAAAGAGGGTGGCAAGATCATCGCCACGGGCAAGCTCGGGGAGATTGCCAAGGAGTCTGTCCAGAACGTCTCTGCCCTCATCAAGAAGTACACGGGTGAGGACATCAGCAACCACGACATACATGTTCAGTTCATCGGGACTTACGAGGGCATCGAAGGAGACAGTGCGTCAATCGCGGTTGCCACCGCCGTGATATCGGCATTCGAAGAGATCGAGGTGGACCAGACATGCGCGATGACCGGTAGCCTGAGCGTGCGCGGTCAGGTGTTGCCCGTTGGCGGAGTAACGGCCAAGATCGAGGCTGCAGCAGAGATCGGCCTGAAGAAAGTCCTGATTCCGGAAGAGAATCTGAAGGACGTCCTTCTTGAGGACAAGTACCTGGGCAAGATAGAGGTCATACCCGTTCGGACGCTCAACGATGTTCTGTCGCACGCCCTCGTTGGTGCGCGCAAGGAAGGCCTGCTCAAGAAGCTCGCAGCTCTGGTCGCGGCAAAGCGTCCTTCGACTCCAGCGCCGACAATGCCGGGTGCTGACAGACCTGCTGCTCATTGACGGGAGGTGCTCTAGTGCGCGGCCTAATCGTTGGAAGGTTTCAGCCTTTCCACAAAGGACATCTAGCGGTCATCCGAGAGGTCCTCCGAAAATGTGATGATGTTGTTGTTGTGATCGGGAGTGCCGAGGAGTCTCACACAGAAAAGAATCCCTTCACCGCGGGCGAGCGATATCAGATGTTGCTGTCCTCTCTCACCCAGGAAGAGAGGGCGCGTGTTCTGATCATCCCTGTCAGAGACGTCAACCGGTACTCCGTCTGGGTGAATCATCTCGAGTCTTACGCCCCGCCTTTTGATGTTGTGTTTTCCAACAGCGATCTGACAAGATCGCTCTTCAAGCAGGCCGGCTACGGGGTCAGCAGGACCAAGGCGTACAACCCGAAGGAGTATTCTGCCACTGAAATCAGAAGGCGGATTGTCTCAGGCAAGAGATGGAGTCATCTTGTGCCGGAGCCAGTCGCCAGGTTCCTCGACGGCATCGATGCGAAGCAAAGGCTGCTCGATGCGGGCATGAACCCCCACAGGAGGCGAGGCGGACGTGTTGCTCGCTGAAGAAATCGGCCGGTTGCTGATGTCAAAGGGGCTAACCGTTGCTGTCGCAGAATCGTGCACTGGAGGCAAGCTCGGAGATATGCTAACTGATGTTCCTGGAAGCAGCGACTACTTCCTGGGCGGCGTGATCTCCTACAGCAACGACGTAAAGTCGAGTCTGCTCGGTGTAGACGGCAAGACGCTCACAGCGAAAGGAGCCGTGAGCGAAGAGGTTGCAATCCAAATGGCTGCTGGGGCAAGGAGACAGCTTCGGGCAGATGTCGGGGTCGGCATCACTGGAATCGCCGGTCCCACCGGCGGGACTCCGACGAAGCCTGTTGGGCTCGTCTATGTTGCGATCAGCTCCAGCAAATCATCGAAATGCTCCAGGTGCGTGTTCAAAGGGTCACGATCTGAGATCAAGACTCAATCGGCCAACAGGGCTTTGGAGATGCTCAGAGAATTCGTGGCGTATCTGGAGTGAGCCTAGCACTTGTCAATCTCGTTCCATTTCTGCTGGGTTCACGAAAATATTTATACCAACAACCCGATTTTATAACGCGCGTCGTACGCGCGCGAAGGCTTTCTGATGTCAGAAGGGGATGTCCTGAGGATACCTACTGGGGTTGCCGACTTCGATTCTATCATCCAGGGAGGATTGCCTGCTGGCTCAGTTGTCCTGTTGCTAGGCGATGTCGGTGGCGGGGGTCATGAGTTCGCCCTGACGTCCGCAGCCAAGATCGGCATTGTCAAGGAATATCCAGACACGAGGGCCTTCATGCTTGGTGATGCGGGGAAGAGCGGAAGACTCCCCGACAAGACGTGCTACATCACGTTCTCTCGCTCGAAGGATGACATCCTACAGGACGTCAAGCTATCCTTCAACAAGGATTTCTACGAGTCTCTGAAGTCCACTCTCCTTTTCAAGGACTTCTCGAGGGACTACTTCATTCACACGGTCGTTCCGACGTCCTGGTTGGGTTCGGAGGGATCCGAAGAAATCTTCTCCGATAAGAAGAAGAACGGGCTGCTGGAATCTCTCGTGGATTTCCTGGATGTGAACGCGCCGAGAAGCATGGTGATCCTGGACTCCCTCACGGACCTCGTGGTCTCCGAGACGGTAGCCTTCCAGGATGTCATCGCACTGCTCAAAGGCATCCAGAGAATGGCCAAGAGATGGGGCGCTGTGTTCTACCTCATCCTGACGGATGAGATACTCGACCGGAAGCGGCAGCAGATGATAATCGACAGCGTAGATGGCGTATTCAAGTTCGAATGGGCGAAGTTTCATCACACATCCAAGCGTCAGAGGTATCTCTATGTTGAGAAGTTCATGAGCGTTCTACCGCATCTGGACCAAGAGAGGATAGCGCGGTTCGCGACGCTCATAACATCTCAGAGTGGCTTCGTTGTAATAAACACGGAACGGGTGGCATAATCATATGGCAGTGAACAGGGTGAAGACTGGAATCGATGGACTGGACGAAATGCTCCAAGGGGGGTTGCCTGAGAACCACATCGTGGTCGCGATGGGATCCTTCGGGACCGGCAAGACGACTCTGGGTCTTCAGTTCATCGTCGAGGGCTTGAAGCACGATGAGCCCTGCATTTTCATCTCTCTTGAAGAGGACAAGGACTCGATCGCCAAGAACGCCTCATCATTTGGCTGGGACCTTTCGGGAGCCATCGACAAGAAGAAGCTCGGGCTGTTCAAGCTCGAGCCGTCGGATGCTAAGACGACCATCACGCGCATCAAGAGCGAACTTCCGAAGTTCATCAAGTCCTTCGGCGCTAAGAGGGTCGTACTGGATTCCGTGTCCTTGCTCAACATGATGTTCGCCGACGAGAACGAGCGTCGGTCCAACCTGTTCAACTTGTGCCAGCTGTTGCGCAGCACCGGAGCCACGGTCCTGTTGACCGCGGAAGTCAAGGACGAGAATCCTCGGTCTTCCAGAGACGGGCTTGCGGAATACACTGCAGATGGCGTCCTTCTGCTCCAGTCTGACGAGAGCAAGGAGGGCGGCGAGGTCCAGCTGACGGTGAGGATACTGAAGATGAGGCGGACGAATCATTCCAGACGAGTGAAGCCCTATTCGATCACGGACAAAGGCATCGTCGTGCACGCTGGCGCGGAAGTCTTCTAGGATTTGCCGAGGAGCGATCCCCGGACTACATCTTCCATCCTGCGCTCATCCGTCTCCTTCGACTTGTCCCACTTGGAAACGATCTCCTGATTCAGGACCGAGCCGAGCCTCCGAAGCCCCTCGGTTATCATCTGGTCCGAAGGATGAGTGAAGTTCAGCCTCATGGTGCTCGTTCCCTCCTTCGGATCCGCGAAGAACGCCCTCCCGGAGACGAATGCCACTCTCTTCCTCAACGCCTTCTTCAGGAGCTCCACAGAATCCATCATCTCTGGGAGCGTGACCCAGAGGAACATCCCTCCTTCCGGCTTTGTCCACCCGATTCCGTCGGGCATGAATTCCTCCATCCCAGAGAGCATCAGGTCCATCTTGCGCTTGTACAACTGCTTGATCTTCTCGATCTGCGGATCTATGTGGCCTCTGACGATGTACTCGTGAGCTATCCTCTGCCCGAGGACGTTCGCGCAAACATCCGTGGACTGTTTCGCGACTATCAACTTCTTCAGGATCTCTGGAGCAGCGACGACCCACCCCACTCGTAGTCCTGGAGCAAGGATCTTCGAGAATGTGCTGGTGTAGACGACTCTCCCCTCGTCATCCCAATGCTTCAGCGGCGGGATCGGATCTCCTTTGTAACGGAGGTCTCCGTAGGGGTCGTCCTCGAGGATGATGAAATCGTACTCCGAAGCCATGTCCACCATCTTCCTCCTGTTCTTCTCCGGCATCGTGACACCGGCAGGGTTCTGGAAGTTCGGCAGGACGTACACTATCTCTGGCGGGTTCGACCTCTTCACCAGCCTCTTCATTCTCTCCTCGAAGATGTCCATCCGCATGTTGTTATGGTCGATCGGGATGGATTCAAACGTGGCCTGCATGACCGCCCAGTTTGTCAGAGCGGCAAGATAAGTAGGAGCGGAAATCACGATCGTGTCCTTTGGATCGATGAATATCTTGCCCATGAGATCGATTGCCTGCTGCGATCCGCTCACAATCAACACGTTCTCTTTTGAGATGTCCATGCCTCTTTTGTTCATCCGGTCTGCGACGCTCTCTCTGAGGGGGGCGTATCCCTCGGTGATCCCGTACTGCAGTGCCTGCGCCCCATCCTTCTCGAGAACGTCGCTCACGATCTGTCTGATTATCTCTACAGGGAACGATTCCGGGTTTGGAAAGCCTCCGGCAAACGAGATCATGTCTGGAACCTGGAGTAGCTTCAGCAATTCCCTGACTTCGGATGCGCGCATCTCCTTGGTCCTTTCGGAAAAATGTCTCGTCAGATTCAGGGCCATCTCGCCATCCTCTGTCGTTCGGTTTAGAAGTCGCTAGCACCTTAATGATTTTGAGGCTACCAACCTAGGAAACGCGTTTGCGGCGTCCAATTCACGCGCAGTCAGTGTCTGTCCTCAACACCAAAACGCTTAAGAATGAATATCGTGTACAAGGCGACTGACGCCATGAAACTGATCCGCCAGGGAAAGGTCAAGGACGTATACGAGGTGGATTCTCACTCGTTAGAGTTCGTCTTCTCCGACAAAATCTCTGTCTTCGACAAGATCATACCTTCGCTTATCCCCCACAAGGGCGAGACGCTCTGCAGGTCCAGCGCATTCTGGTTCCAGGTGGCGAGATCGTGTGGGATCAAGTCGCATTTCCGGGAGCTGATCCCACCGAATCGAATGAGAGTCCAGAAGGTTCAGGTTCTCGACTACTCGAAGATCAACAAGAAGACCGTAAACTACCTGATCCCGCTCGAGGTCATCTGCAGACACTACGTCGCCGGTTCCTTGTGGGACAGGATTCAAAGCGGAAAGCTGAGGCCTGTCAAGCTCGGGTTCAAGGCCACGAAGGAGGTCAAGTACGGCGACAAACTTCCGGAGCCCTACCTTGAATTCACGACAAAACTGGAGAAGGTCGATAGGCTGCTCACGAAGAAGGAAACCATGAAGATCTCAGGGCTAGCAAATGAGGAGTACAAATTGATCGTGGACGCCGTCCTCAAGATAGATGAGAAGATCGCAGAGGAGGTCGAGAAGAGAGACCTCATACACGTCGACGGCAAGAAGGAATACGCGTTCGACGAGGAGCGAGAGCTGATGATCGTCGACACGTTCGGGACTGCGGACGAGGACCGATGGTGGGACTGGGAGAGCTACTCCAAGGGACAGTTCGTCGAACTGAGCAAGGAGAATGTCAGGCAGTACTACAGGCAGCTGGGCTACTATGACAAGCTCGTGGAAGCCAGGAAGATGGGCAAGGCGGAGCCGAGGATCCCGTCTCTGCCAGAGGCGAAGATCGAGGAGATCTCCGAGCTCTACATAGAGATGTTCGAGCGTATCACGGGCGAGAGTTATAGATGATTTTCTGGTTCTAGACCCTCCCCCTCCGAAAGGTTAATTGCGGTGTTCCACCACTTGTCCGGCTCGATATGGAGTTTCGCGGGATCGACGAGTTCATGCTTTACCTGAAGGGGCGCTACGACCTCAGCGAGAGGAGGCAAGATTGGCGCGCGCTCACGGGAAGGAACCATGTGACTTCCGAGTACGACACGTTCATCTTCACGGAGGAGAAGGTCTTCCAGATCAAGGCCACAGAGATAGCCCCGAAGAAGATGGCTGCCGTGGCCAGGGAGGTCGGAGGGCCCTCTCCGGACCTCCTCGATGTCATCAAGGGCGGTTCGCCCGTCCCGCTGAACGTGACTTCCAGGACTCCGTCAGCGTATTCGGTCATCATGTTCGGAATGCAGCAGTACTCGTCCGACATCTCCGATCTTCTCAGAAGAGAGTACTTCCCGTCGAGACAAGACCAGCTCGAGCAAGAGCTGGAGAGGAGCGTGAAGGTCCTCTTGGAGCGCCCCGAGTACAGGACCGCGCACAGGAGTCTGAGGGAGACCCAGGAAGGCTACTTCGCCTGAGCCTCAGACCATCTTGCCGTCCATGTACTGCTGGTATCCGCCGAGGTCCAGCAGTCCGTGGCCCGAGAAGTTGAGCGCGATGATCTTCTTCTCGTTCTTCTTCTTGGCCTCGAGCGCAAGATCGACAGCTGCTTTGATGGCATGGCTCGTCTCGGGCGCGGGCACGATTCCCTCTGCCCTGGCGAACATGATTGCAGCGTCGAAGACCTCCTTCTGCTTGTATGCGACCGGCTTGATGATCTTCTTGTTGACCAGTAGGCTCACGGTCGGCGCGGCCCCGTGGTACCTAAGCCCGCCCGCATGTATGGGCGAGGGCACGAAGTTGTGGCCCAGAGTGTACATCATGAGCAACGGCGTCATGCCAGCGGTGTCCCCGAAGTCGTATTCGAACTTCCCGCCCGTCAAGCTCGGGACCACCGTCGGTTCCACCGCTATGAACTCCGTGTTCATCTTCTTCTTCAGCTTCTGGCCGATCGCGGGGAACGAGAACCCTGCGAAGTTGGAGCCTCCGCCGACGCAGCCTATCATGTAGTCCGGCTCCTCATCGAGCTTCTTGAACTGAAGCAGCGTCTCCTCGCCGATGATGGTCTGGTGAAGCATGACGTGGTTCAGAACGCTCCCGAGGCTGTACTTCGTGTTCCCGTCCTTGAGCGCCATCTCCATGGCCTCGCTTATCGCGATCCCAAGAGAGCCCGGGTGCTTCGGGTCCTTGGCGAGCATCTTCCTGCCGAACTCGGTCAGGTCGCTCGGGGACGGGTTGACTTCGGCTCCGTACACTCTCATCATCTCGCGTCTGTACGGCTTCTGATCGTACGACGCACGTACCATGAAGACCTTGCATCCCAATCCGAAGTGACAGCAAGCCAGGCTGAGAGCGGTGCCCCACTGACCAGCACCTGTCTCGGTTGTCAGGTTCGCCACGCCCTCCTTCATGTTGTAGTAAGCTTGTGCTAGGGATGTGTTCGTCTTGTGGCTGCCGGCCGGACTGAGATCCTCCCGCTTGAAGTAGATCTTCGCGGGCGTCTTGAGCGCCTTCTCGAGACCGATCGCCCTCTGAAGCGGACTCGGCCGGTTGACCATCATGTACCCCTGGAGGACCTCCTCCGGGATGTCTATGTAGTGGTCAGTGGCCATCTCCTGGGCGATCAGGGCCTTCGGGAAGAGCGCCTCCAAGTCGGAGGGCGAGATTGGCTTCCTCGTCGCGGGGTTGAGCGGCGGAGCCAGGGGCTCCGGGAGGTCCGGGAGTATGTTGTACCATTTCCTCGGCATCTCGTCTGTTGTCAGGTTCGTTCGCACGGGCATCACATGAATTCCTCGGGAGCCCCGTAATCATGTACAATATATAGCTCTTTCGAGCAATGATGAACAATTATATGCACGCCAGATGTCCCTTGTGTGCGCATGTGCGCAATAGCGGGCGTCACTTCAGGTAGATCAAGCGGTTGTGTCGAGCGTCCCAGATCCAGTCGTCCTCTGTGACAGCATCCTCCCGTCTAGTGATCATGTTGTCGAGCTTGGCGTCGATGTCGTCGGCCTCGTGAACGGCCAGAGCCTCCGGGAACATCGGCTCCACGGGCGAGCCCCATTCCTTCTTGCCGTGGTGCGACAGCAGTATGTGCCTCAACTTCGACGCTGTGAGCTCCGGGAAATCCTTGACCCGCGTGATCCTCGCCATCAGCACCTGATCGCCTAATATGATATGGCCCACGAGGTTTCCCTCTTCGGTCTGGCTTATGTTGCTCGTGACCTTGAAGCTCTGGATCTTGCCGATATCGTGCAGAAGTGCCCCAGTCAGGACGAGGTCTCTGTCAAGCTCTGGATGGAGCTCGGCGACTCTGTTGCAGATCTCCGCGACGTTGATCGTGTGGTGGATGAGTCCTCCGACGGCTGCTGAGTGAAGGGTTATCGAAGCTGGAGCGTCTGAGAATGCGCTCATGAACTGCTCGTCGCCGAAGAAGTCGTCGAGAAGCTTCCTCATGCTAGGGTCCTGGACGCTCGAGACGAGCTCCCTGAGCCTCGCCTTCATCTCCTCGATGTTCTCGTAAGACTTGACCAGCTGTTGGAGGTCGTACTCGCCCTCTGCCATTCTCTCCAGCCAGCCACCGTTCTTCTCACTGATCGACACCTCTAGCTGTCCCTTGTACTCCTGCGCTTCCCCTCTGATTCTCACGACCTGCTCCCTGTCGAACGAGTCGTAGAGCTTCTGCACGCTGCCCTTGTCCTGCCCTCCCCAGTACTTGATCGTTATCTGGCCGGACTTGTCAGCTGCCCTGAACTCGAACATGAAACCGTACTTGTAATCGGTGACCGGCTTCCTGAAATTCACGGAGAAATAGCTCTCGACCTTGTCTCCCGGTTTCAGTTCTGCAATCAGTTGCTTGGGTCCCATGATCTTCTGCTCCCTAGCTGTTCCTCCCTCTCTTCGGGTTATCGGCAACGGTAGGTATATTCGTTTTATCGTGGGTGCGCCGAAAGTCCCCCCTCTGAGCTGTCGGACCGCGGTATGCTCAATCGCCATCCCCGCATCTGTCTCCGGACTCGAGTGCATGGACATCCGGCCGCACACGAACCAAGATATCCGAGAGGGATGACAACGACTTCCACTGCTTGTACGCTACTCTTTCTCCTTGGGGGCGAACCTCTTTTTCAGGCTCTTGTCGAGCACGGCCTTCTTCTGAGGGTCTGCGATCCAGACCTTGACCTCCTTCCAGATCATCGGACACCTCTCTCCCTCCAGTCCGACTGTTCTGGCGATCTCCTCCTCGATCGCCTTCGCATTTTCCTTCGTTACTGTCATGCCTAGAGGCTCGAAATAGCCCTTCTTCTTCATATGAGCGACGAAGCAAGTCATCTAATCATTCCTCGTAAGCAGCTCCGCCATTCTATTGCCTATGTATCGCGCGCTTCTGAGTCCCTCCGCATCCTTCAGGACTTCTCCTCTGTCGTTGCCAACGGCCATCGCGCCGCACAGTCCGCCTTCGGAACACGCGACAATCATTTCGCTCATGAAGAAGTAGGTGCCAATCTGCATGATCGTCAGCTCCTGCCCTCCATGAGCTCCACCCCCTACGCAGACCGCTCCTCCCACCTTCCCCTTCATTGCATGCATCTGGTACGGCATGACGGACCTGTCGAACAGCGCCTTCAGTTGCGCCGTCACTCCTCCATAGTACACGGGGGAGCCGATGAGCGCTCCGTCGGCTGAGACCATCCTCCTCAGGACCACGATTGCATCGTCCTTGATCGGGCAGCTCCAACGCCTACTGCAACACGCCTCGCATCCATTGCACGGCTGGATGTCATGGTCTGCCAGCGATATCTTCTCGACTTTGATTCCGCCCTCTCTGAGCCCCTCAGCAGCCTCGTCGATCATCGCCTGTGTGTTCCCGTTCTTCCTCGGGCTCCCGTTGATTGCCAGCACTTTCATTGTCCGCCCTCCTTTGGTATGCATCCCGACTGGACTAGGCGCGCGAAATAGTTGTCGTTCCCGGGAAGGATGAAAACGCGCCTCGGCCCCGCATCCCTCGGGGCCAGAGGCAATTCAGACTCCCTCTTTTCTTGGTCCCATCACCAGCACTTGGAGAAGCCGCAGGTTCTGCAGACGACGCAACCCTCGACATACTCCACCATGCTTCCACATTCAGGACACTCGGGGCACACATCCCCTCTGTTGATGTAGTTCTGCTTTGCTGGACCGCCCGGCCCAGCCGTTGCCGGGACCGTCCCCTCGCCCTTCTCCTCCGCGAGCGGACTGTTCTTGACGAACCGTTCAAGGGCTTTGGCGACGGCGTCGCTGCAGGAGAGCACCATTCCTCCCGGCTGCCACAACGGTGAGGGGCAGCGTATGCCCTTGAGCTGCTTGACGATAGCCTCGGGCTCGATTCCGGACCTGAGCGCAAGCGATATCAGCCTGCCGACCGCCTCCGCCTGAGAGGCCGTGCACCCGCCGGATTTGCCCATCTGGGTGAACACCTCGCACAGGCCTCTCTCGTCCTCGTTGATCGTGACATAGAGATGGCCGCAGCCGGTCTCGAGCCTCTGGGTCGAGCCGCGAGTCACATACGGTCTGGCCCTGGGGAGCCTCGACGCCTCCTCCTGCTCGGCCCGCAGTTCATCCGCCTGTTTGGCCTCCTCGCCCACGCTGAGTACCTGATCCTCGCGGCTTCCATATCGGTACACAGTTACGCCCTTGCATCCCAGCTTGTAGGCCATGAGATAGACGTCCTCGACATCCTTGGGCGTGGCCTCCTTCGGGAAGTTGACGGTCTTCGAGACCGCGTTGTCCGTGAAATCTTGGAATGTGGCCTGCATCTTTATGTGCCACTCCGGCGAGATATCCAACGCCGTGACGAAGAGCCTTCGTATGTCCTCCGGGACCATCTTGAGGTCCTTCACGGAGCCTTTTGTGGCGATCTCCTTCATGAGTTCCTCGGTGTAGAAGCCCCTGTCTCTGGCGACCTCCTCGAATATCGGGTTCACCTCGGGCAGGATGTCCTTGTCCATGACATTGCGGACATAGGCAATGGCGAATATTGGCTCGATGCCGCTCGACACCCCCGAGATTATGCTGATGGTTCCTGTCGGGGCGATGGTCGTCACCGTCGCGTTCCTGATGCGCTTGTACATGCTCGCCAGCGTGCTCTCAGGGAAGTTCGGGAAGCTTCCCCGCTCCTCCGCCAGCACGACGGAGGCCTCGTGTCCCTTGTCGTTGATGAACTTCATGATGTCGCGGCCGAGCCCGGCCGCCTCCTCGGTGTCGTAGGGAATGCCCAGCCTCAGGAGCATGTCAGCGAAACCCATTACGCCGAGGCCTATCTTGCGGTTCGCCCTGGTCATCTCCTCGATCTGCTTGAGCGGGTACTTGTTGACGTCGATGACATCGTCGAGGAACCTCACCGACCAGCGGACGGTCTCTCCCAGCTTCGCCCAGTCGAATGCGGGACGGCCGTCCTTGTGGGTCAGCATCTTCGCGAGGTTAATGGATCCCAGGTTGCACGATTCGTAAGGCAGCAAGGGTTGCTCGCCGCAAGGGTTGGTGCTCTCGATCTCCCCCACCTTCGGTGTCGGGTTGTCCCTGTTGATCCGGTCTAAGAAGATCACGCCCGGCTCCCCATTCCTCCAGGCCATGTTGATTATGAGGTCGAAGACCTTCCTGGCCTTCAACTTCCTGGCTACCTGTTTTGTCCTCGGGTTGACGAGGTCGTACTCCCCGTCCACCTCCAGGGCCTGAACGAACTTGTCGGTCAATGCCACGGATATGTTGAAGTTGGTCAGCTTGGTGCTGTCGCGCTTGCTGGTGATGAACTCGAGGATGTCGGGATGGTCCACGCGCAGTATGCCCATGTTCGCCCCCCTGCGCGTCCCCCCCTGCTTGATGGTCTCCGTGGCCGCGTTGAAGACCTCCATGAACGAAATCGGCCCGCTCGAGACACCTGCAGTGCTCTTGACGGAGTCGCTCGCAGGCCTCAGCCTAGAGAAGCTGAATCCGGTTCCCCCTCCGCTGTTGTGAGATATGAATCCGTTCGCGAGGTATGCATGCCGCTGAGGCACGGTCAGGTCGACCACCTCCCGCTTTCCCTCGGGCAGGACACCCCTCACGGTCACGACATAGTGTCCTTCATCGTCCGGCTCTTCGTGGAGCGTGCCCATCGCGGCCAGCTCCTCGAGCATTAGCTCGACGTCGACCGCCTCGAGGCGCCTTGCAAGCACGACGGAGTCGAATCCGACCTTCTCCTTGAACGCCATGAAGCCTGCCCTGTTGCACACGGTCAGTCTGGCTCCCTCTCTGACCGTCAGAATTCCAAGATAGAACAGGACGGTCTGCAAGTCTGAAGCGAGTTTCCGTGAGCTGCACTCAGCGCTGACGACGCCCGCAGGTGAGATCCAGCCTCTGTCGCTGAAGGTCTTCCTGAGGAATGCGCACAGAGCCCTCTCATCTGCACCTATCAATCTGTCGTCAACGCCAGACTCGGCGAACTCAGATAGGTCGAAAGGTACGCTCATCTCTGCGCCCCCAAGCCAGCCGCCGAGTTTCATCACGAGTTTGTCGCCGGGCTTCAGCTGACCTATCTTCTGCCAGGCGAGCTCGCCATCGGGGTTCCATGTCATGAGCCTATGGAGCGCGGTCCCTGTGATCCTGTTGCCTTCATGAGTCTCGACCGTGAACACTTCCTGAATGCCGTTCACGTGCTTCGAGTGAACTACATCCATGCCCTCATGGGTTTCCACCCACGCGCCGGATCCGACTGTCCCAAGCGTCCTGCACCCTGCGTCTGTCATCACCAGAGTTTCTGGAACAAGACATTTGTGAATCAGGGCTGTGTATTTGATGGCGTCAAAGATGTCTTCCATCGAGTCTTCGATTGGCAGGACGAAGCAAGCGGACAGCTGCCCCAGCTCTCTGCCTGCGTTCATCAGTGTCGGGCTGTTCGGCATGAACTCAAGCCGAGCCATTATCTCGTAGTATTTTTCGGCTGTCTTGTCCATCTCCGCATCGGATTTGCCGTAGTTCCTTTCCGCAATGGCTATTCCCTTCGCCACTCGCTCGAACAGTTCCCTTGGCGTCTCAATTGGTTTTCCCTGGTCGTCTTTCTTGAGGTACCTGCGCTCGAGCACGACCTTCGCGTTCGCGGTCATCTGAGGCTCGAGAGCCCATCCCTGCGCTGCCGCGCGGCTGTCGCCGGGACCGACAGCGCCCCCTCTTGAATGACCCGATGATGCCGACATTACTCCCCCTCTGCGATCGTGAGT
The DNA here is from genome assembly GCA_049273895.1 of Thermoplasmata archaeon. GTDB lineage: Archaea > Thermoplasmatota > Thermoplasmata > UBA10834 > UBA10834 > COMBO-56-21. Next base: position 4,354 of record JBASRQ010000071.1, on the reverse strand, counting down.
CTTTGTCCAAGCTGCGAAGCCCACAGCACCAGGCAATCTCGATAGCCTTGCCCCTGTTTTTGCCCGTAGAAGACCATCTGTTGCGCTTCCACCTCAGCTTGGCACTTTGGAGGTGAAAAGCTTTGCTACTGCGTGCAGGTTGCCAACATCATACATCACATAAGTACGTTTTCCCACAAGAGTTGGTAACAGACTTTCAAAGGAAGCGCCGGTTCAAGTGGAAATGATTATCATATGTGTTATCTGGTTTATTATCAAACTCCTCGACCAGGAGAAACAAAACCTGGTAATCAACCCTAACACTCATGTGTGGCCTTCCGTAGAACAGAATGACTCGAGCACAGAACTCCGTGCAGACAAAGTCCTTTCGGAATTCTGCGGATGATTTGAATACCGGCAAGACATCTACTACTCGACAGAGAGCCGTATAATCCCGCGCAGTGATCCATCATGAGAATCAAGGTGAAGCTGTTCGCCGCCTTCAGAGAAATCGTGGGCGCGAAGGAAGAGGAACTGAACCTGAAAGATGGCACGACAGTCCAGATGCTTCTCGACGACTATGTGCGCAGATTCCCGCAAATGGACAGATACCGAGAGCACATAATCCTCTCCGTGAACAAAGAGTACGGCCCCCCAGCCAAGGTACTCAAGGAGGGGGACGAAGTGTCGTTCCTTCCGCCGGTCAGCGGGGGATAGTCACCGTCGAATCGAATTCTGTGCCTTAGGTCAATCCAGCAAGACGACTCTGAGGCTATCGCCCCGTGGGCAGTCAATCTCCTTCTCCACCGAGGCTATCCTGAACCTCATTCCCTCTCCAGCGCCCCACGGCCTGCATATCCTGTAGTTGGTGCACCCCAGGCGGTTGCAGTCGATCTCCTCGTAGGTTATCATCGAACCCTCGACGGCAGCCCTCGTCGGCAATGCGGCCCGCGTCGGTAGCTTCTCGACCTCGACCACCCTGACTCCGCCCTCGTGAATCCTGCACTCGTGGTGGACGTCTCTAACTTCAGTGACCCTGTACCACCGATTCTGCTCGAGGTGGAAGCACACGTTCTTCACCTTGCACTCCCTGCACTCGGCCAGAGGGCCCCCGAAGACGAACTCGAAACCCTTCTTGCACTGCTGTTCGCCGACGACAGTCACCAGTACCATGCTGAACACCTCTATCTCAGATCACTTTCGTAATCCTCGCCAAGCGTTCAGCGGCGTCTGGGTTCAACCCCCTGTCTCCAAGTATGGTGTACCGGTCCTTTCTTATTTCGTGAGCGTGCACGAGAGCTTCTATCAGCTGTTCCTTCGACACACCTAGATCCTTGGCGCTAGTAGGCGCACCTATCAGCAGAAGGGCTTCGCGTATGCGCTGCCAATCCCCTCCGTGAAGGTACATCATCATGACTGACCCGACGCCGCATTGCTCTCCGTGAAGAGCCTTGCCTGGCGCGATTTTATCGAGAAGATGAGAGAACATGTGCTCCGAGCCGCTAGTCGGTCTCGAGGACCCGGCCACCGCCATCGATATGCCTGAGATGATTATCGGCCTTATCGCGACCCAGACGCTCTCCTCGAGGTTGGGCTTGATGGAGGCTGCGTTCTCGATGATTGACTCTGCGGCGTACTTCGCGAGGTTGGCTGCGCTGGAGCTGAAGTCGTCCGAGCGGAGCCTCTCCGCAAGTTGCCAGTCGAGTATCGCTGTCGAGTTGGAGATCACGTCTGCGCATCCAGACGCGAGGAGCCTGTACGGTGCCTTGACGATGAGAGCGGTGTCTGCGATGACTCCCAAGGGCACCGTCGCGTTCAGCGAGAGGGAATTGCCTCCGTCCTTGATGGACGCCCGGGGACTCGCGATCCCGTCGTGCGAGGCCGATGTCGGGATGCTCAGGAAAGGCATTCTGAGATTCACGGAAGCCAGCTTTGCGAGATCTATCTTGCTGCCGCCGCCAACTCCCAGCAGGAAGGATGCGCGAACATCCTTGGCCACTTCCTCAACCTTCACGAGGTTCTGCTGGTTCGCCACACCGACCTCGATCTGCTGCACGTCGAAATCCCTTCCCTCGAGGGACTCCTTCACCGCTTTGGCTGCGAGAGTGCCCGTCGTGGGTCCGGTGACTATGAGGCCTATTCCCTTGAGCTCGAAGTCCTTGCACACGGATCCCACTTGGTCTATGCATCCGTGGCCTGCGAGGACCTGCCTCGGGAAGTTCATGGCCCTCGCCTTAGTGAAGCCATCCAACATCGTGAAACACTACCTTGCTCCAATATGCCCGTTTGGCTTTTTAACTTATCGGTTTGTATTCGGGCGTTCGCATATTATTGCCAGTCGGGCGACAACAGCACAGTTGCCAATCATCGAGGGGAGGTGATCCTCTCCATCTTCTCGATGAGGTCGTCCATTCTGAAAGGCTTCGGCAGGAACTCCAGCGCTCCCGCGTCCTTCGCTTCCTTCTCGACCAGCACGTCCGCACTGACGAAGATGACCTTTTGGCTCGGGTTCAGCCTTATGATCTCCTTTGTCGCATCGACACCGTTCATGACTGGCATCCTGTGGTCCATTATTATCACATCGGGCTTGTCGGTCGATGCACTGTACTTCTTCAGCGCCTCCTCCCCGTCGAAGGCGGTGCCGACGACCCTGTAGCCTCTTAGCTGCAGGATATCCCTGTACAGCTCAACGATGAAGAGTTCGTCGTCCACTATGAGTACGCTTGTCATGGCCCACTCGCCTTCCTCAAAGTCATTACAAAGGCCGCGCCCTTCTTCTGTCCCTTCCCGGGGAGTTCCCGCACGTCGAAATCTCCGCCTAGATTCTCGCAGATCATCTTTGCGAAGAGGAGCCCGGACAGCTTCACAGCTGTGGAACTGTCCTGGAGGTAGATGGACTCTACATCTTTGCCTTTCAGAGCGGGCGGGAGCTGCGCATTGGAGTCCTCCAAGGAGATCCTCCAGCACATCTTGCCCTTGTACTCGACCTCCTTGAGCTTCATCGACAGCTCGACCTCATCGCTCTGATCGAGCTTCACGATGTTCGCCATGGCGTTCATGATGAGATCGCGCGCGGCGTTGTTCCCGATGACAAATGCCTTCTCGACCTCGGGCGCGATTTGGACCTTTATCCTCTTGTCCGGATACATCCTGACAAGATCCCTCTCAGATAGGTTGATAGCGGAGTGGAGATCGATTGGCCTGAATGAGTCCGGATCGGCCGCCATCGTTGCGAGCAACCGCTTGATGTTGTCGACAAGGATCGTGGAAGTTCGCACGTGGGAGATTGCTTTCTCGGCATATCTCTTGGCGACCCTGTCCGCGCCCGGGGTGGCAAGGAGGAGCTCCAGGTACCCGAGCACCGCCTGGTTGTTGTTCAATATGTCGTGCCCTAGGAGGTCCATGAAGAACGCGAACTGCTTCTCTTTCTCCGCGGCATGTGTTCTTTCGGTCAAGCTGATGTTCCCTGAGTGATGCCCCAGACATGCTTATTATGGGAGGGAGGGGTTATCTAACTTTGGGGGCAAAACACTCGAATTCCACCTCATCGTTGTCTCAAAAGTCTGTCCTCGCGGGTATTTGAGGTCTGCCCTAGGATGAGAAATCGTCCAGGGTGGTCTTTGGGATAGTTCCAAATACCTGCGCTCCGTCGGAAACCCACTTCCAATAGTTCGTCGGAAGCGCTCCCGCGTAGTATTCCCTGTCCCTCTTCGACTCCAGATGCTTGAGATCAGAGAACAACATCCAATACCGGGCAGCATCCTTCCTCCCGGGCCTCTCGGGGAACTTCTTCCGCGAGTCGATGAGGATCTCGTCCTTGAAGCAGATGTGCGCATGCTCTTCGTCGAGAATGACCACCGAGTCTCCGGGATGTCTTTTCGCATAGTGCCTGAGCACAAGGTCTATGATCCTGTGCTCGAAGCTCGCTTTGCCTATCATCACCTTGTTCTGTGCATCCTCTGCGAATGCGATGTACTGCTTCGCCCTTCTGAACTCGCCCGTCACTCGTCTGACCCGATCCTTCATCTCCTTCGCCTCAGGGGACTGCTGGGCGAGATAGGCCTTGGTGCCTGTCCTCTCTATCTGGGCAAGGACTGTGAAGACGAGCTGGAACCTGTCCACGGAGTTGAACCTGGAAGCCCAGAAGATCTCGTCCTCCAGTATTTCCCAGAGCTTCTGGTCCTCGAGGAAGTCGAGTCCGCCAAACTCTTCCTTGTACCGCGAATACAGCGAGTCGTAGTCCAGAGATTCCGCGTCCACCGACTCTTCGAAGTAAAACTTCTTGTTCTCCTCCTCCTCGATCGGCTTCCCCCTGTACACCCTGCTCGCAATGAAAGCCTTCACGATCGACTTCGGAGACGGTTTGAAGAGCACG
>JBASRQ010000069.1:0-3001 GCA_049273895.1 Thermoplasmata archaeon | reverse complement strand
GTGAAGCGCGCTCTGCGCCTCAAGAAGTTCGGGAACCATGTCATGGCCGTCACGAGCGGCAGGATCGTCCACGGGGAGAACCCAATCATAGGCGGTTTCGGCAAGTATCCCAGCAAGAAGGCGCTTGAGGAGGTCAAACTGAAGGCGCACGAGCTCGTCCCAGATGCAGTCCGTGCGGTCGAGCTGTTCGCGTCGATCGACTATCCGACGTATCCCGAGGCGGAGATGCTGTTCATGTCGGTGAACGCTCCGAAGAAGCAGTTCGGCTTCGCTGGGGAGTCGATCATTATATCCAACGGAAAGGAGACCGATGTCGAGGACTACAAGAAGCTCACGAACGAGAGAGTCGTATCACACTCTTTCGCAAAGAGATCCTTGTACCAGGAGAAGCCGTTCACAGTTGGCGCCAACGCCAGGCTCATCAACATGGGCGAGCGACTGGACGGCCAGGCAGCCGACCTGTTCAAGGAGCACTACAACGACAGATGGTTGAAGAACCCGCTCATGAACAACCTCGCGCAGACCATAGAGATGCTGTGGTCGCTCGAGCACATACCCGACGCGGTCGACATGGTCATGTCTCTCGAGGATCCGCCAATCGAGAAGCCGACGAGGGAGAACGGCTCCGGGACGGGCGCAGTCGAGGCGCCGCGAGGGACGCTGTACCACCACTATGAGATTAAGAACGGTCTGGTCGAGTCCGCTGACATCATAACTCCGACCGCCCAGAACCTGGACGACATAGAGAGGCACATGAAGCTGGCCGCTGAGAGGATGCTCGCCGACGACAAGAATGATGATGAAGTTCGACTGGGCCTTGAAATGGTGGCGAGGGCGTACGATCCATGCATAAGCTGCGCGACGCACCTGGTGACACTGAAGAGGATCTGAGATCCAAGCTCGCGGACATAACCGGCAGGAGCAAGGTGTATGTCCTCGGCCTCGGAAACACCGACAGGGCCGACGACGGGGCGGGAGTGCTCGTCGCGCAGGCACTGAAGAAACACTTTCCATTGTTCTCCTATTCTGAACACGACGGAGTCGAGGGCACGGTCCTCGACATCTCGGAGAAAGGCGAGGACGCGACAGTCATCTTCGTGGATGCCGCAGACTTGCACGCGAGTCCTGGCGCGGTCAGGTTGGTGAGGAAAGAGGACATCAAAGAAACGGAGATAACGACGCACAGAGTCGCGGTCGCTCTCATGGCTTCGATGCTTGAGAAGGCGGGGAAGAGTTCGGCAGTCGTGTGCATTCAGTCCGGCAGTATCGAGTTCAGAGGGAAGGTGACGAAGCCGGTCGTAGATTCGATCGATCTTGTCACGAGGGTCCTCTACGCAATCATGAAGAAAGCTGATGGATAGCCCAAGAATACCAGCTGGTCACTATCATGGCATCTCAGGAAAGCTTTATGTTGAGTGAGGCCCTTCTCCAAATCCCGTGAGACGAGAATGAAGATTATTGTGGTCTCCGGGGGGGTTTTGTCGGGACTAGGGAAAGGCATCACATCCTCCTCCATCGGATGCGTTTTGAAGGCGAGAGGGCTGAAAACGACTGCGATGAAGATCGACCCGTACCTGAACTTCGACGCAGGCACCCTCAATCCGTTCGAGCACGGCGAGGTCTTCGTCCTCGATGATGGTGGGGAGGCCGATCTGGACCTCGGCAACTACGAGAGATTCCTCGATGTGAACCTGGCGAGCGACCACGTCGTGACGACCGGAAAGGTCTACGGAAGCGTGATCGAGAAGGAGCGGACGGGGAACTTCCTCGGAAAGACCGTTCAGATAATCCCGCACATCACGAACGAGATAAAATCGATGATTTCGAATGTGGCGATAAAGACCGGCGCGGACGTCACGATAGTCGAGCTCGGTGGCACGGTCGGCGACATCGAATCCATGCCATTCCTCGAGGCTATGAGGCAGATGCGGTCCGAGATGGGCCACGACAACTTTCTGTTCGTCCACACAACTCTGGTTCCGATCCTCGGGACTCTCCAAGAGCAGAAGACCAAACCGACACAGCACTCCGTGAAGGAACTGAGATCTGTCGGAATACAGCCGGATGTGATCGTGGCGAGGTGCGAGAGACCACTGGACGAAGGAGCCAAGAGGAAGATCGCGCTGTTCTGCGATGTTCCTCTTCAAGCAGTGATCAGTGCTCCAGATGCGAAATCGATCTACCAGGTGCCGATCTTTCTAGAGGAGCAGGGCCTTACGGACTACCTTCTGAACAGGATGAACATCGTCAGCAAGCCTGACGGACTCGCGGTCTGGAAGAAGTTCCTGAACAAGGTCATGAACCCTAAGCACGAGGTCAAAATCCTCCTTGTCGGGAAGTACATGGACCAGCGAGATTCCTACATGAGCCACTACGAGGCCTTCACGCATGCGGGTGCAGAGCTCGATACGAGAGTGAAATTCCTGAGGATGGAGGCGGAGGATATCGAGAAGGAGAACTGCAGATGCCTCTTGGAGGAAGCTGATGGCATCCTGATTCCAGGGGGGTTCGGCTCCAGAGGCACGGAGGGCAAGATCGAGGCCGTCAAGTATGCGAGGGAAAACGGCGTCCCGTTCCTCGGCGTCTGCTTGGGGTTCCAGCTGGCGAATGTGGAGTTCGCGAGGAACATACTAGGGATGGGCGATGCTAACAGCACTGAGTTCGATCCGCACACCGCGCACCCCGTGGTTGACTTGCTCCCCGAACAGAAGAACGTGACGAAGATGGGCGCGACGATGAGACTCGGCGCACAGCAGGTCCTTGTCGAGAAGGGCTCCATGGCCCAGAGGCTCTATGGAGCGACCGAAATCATGGAGCGCCACAGGCACAGATATGAGATCAACCCTCACTACATTGACATGATCCAAGGGAAAGGACTGAAATTCACCGGGAAATCTCCTGACGGAAAGCGCATGGAGATCGCCGAACTTCAGGGACATCCCTATTTCATCGGATCGCAGTTCCATCCGGAATTCAAGTCCAGGCCGGGGAAGCCAGCGCC
>JBASRQ010000068.1:0-7219 GCA_049273895.1 Thermoplasmata archaeon | reverse complement strand
ACCGCGGACTACGTCTCGTCAGTTCTGATGGCGTGCGTCCCCGCGCGGATCGCGGGTGTGAGTCAAATAGCGATATGCACACCTGGCAGAAATGGCAAAGTCCCTGATGCTGTTCTAGCCGCCGCTGACATGTGCGGAGTCTCGGAAGTCCACCCAGTTGGGGGAGCCCATGCTGTCGCGGCCATGGCATATGGCACCGATTCGATTCCACGGGTGCAGAAGATCGTCGGCCCCGGAGGAGCGGTTGTCACTGCAGCTAAACTGCTGGTAAGGAACGATTGCGAAATCGATTTCTTGGCAGGTCCGTCTGAGGTCCTGGTCATCTCTGATTCAGGTGCCGATCCAGAGCTTGTCGCTGCAGACATGCTCGCGCAACTCGAGCACGACCCACTCGCACGCGCGCTATTGGTGACGGACTCCGAGTCGATAGCTGAACTGACCACAAAAGAGTTGCTTAGCCAGCTCGCCAAGGCGAGCAGGAGCGACGTAGCCTCCAAATCAGCAGAGAAAGGAGCTATATTCATCACGACTGAAACGATTGCAGATGCTATCAAGTTCTCCAACGAGTATGCCCCAGAGCACCTTCTGATTGATGTCGAGAACCCAACGGCCATTCTTAATCAGATACAGAATGCTGGCTCAGTGTTCTTGGGAGGATACTCTTCGGTCGCATTTGGGGACTATTGCAGTGGCACGAACCACATTCTCCCGACAAAAGGGACAGCTGAGATGAAGTCCTCTCTCTCTGTTTACGACTTCCTCAAGATCATACCATATCAGCAGATTAGCTGGGCTGGAGCTGCAAGTCTCTCGAAAGTTGTCGACGTCCTGGCGAGGTCGGAGGGTCTACCAGCGCACGCAGATGCTGCTCTCGCGCGAGCAAGGAAGGTGAACAAGTGACCACGATAGGAGAGCTTCGAAGGAAGACTATCGAAGCTCTCACGAGACCGTCCTACTCGATCTCGGGAAAGGACATAGTGCTTCTCAATGACAATGCGAATCTGTTCGGCGTAAACCCAGCGGTGCTCGAGATGGCGGAATCTTTTGATTTCGCAAGACTCTGGGCCTATCCGAGCGAGAGCTCGGATGCGCTCAGAGAGCGCATCGCCTCGGAATACGGCGTGGCCTCTGAGGAGGTAATTGCGGGTAACGGGTCGGACGAAATCCTCGATATATCGTCAAAGTGCTTCATCAATCCTGGCGACGTGGTCTGTTCCCCAACGCCGACCTTCAGCATGTACAAGTTCTACGGCCGACTCCATCTCGCGAAGATATGTGAGAAGCGACTCGTCAAGGATTTCTCCCTGGATGCCGAGAGTCTGCTCCAGGAAAACGCTAAGATAATAGCAATCTGCCAGCCCAATAATCCGACGGCGGCTCTGTTCGACCCGAAGGCGGTCAGGAGAATTCTTCGAGAGGCGTACGGACTTGTACTGATTGACGAGGCATATGCGGACTTCTGCGGTTCCAACATGCTTACGGACGTCATGGAAGGTGAGCATGCGATAGACGTCCGAACATTCTCCAAAGCGTATGGCATGGCCGGCCTTCGAGTCGGCTTCGCAATCTCCCGCAAAGAGGTCGTTGACGAGCTGAGAAGTGTGCGGACACCATTTGGCCTCAACTCGTTCGCTGAGGCGGCTGCCATCAAGGCCCTGGACAACCGTTCCTGGGTCGACGAGGCAATTGCCAAGATGAAGGCGGAACGATCGCGTCTCGCGCCGAAACTGGTCTCGCTGGGATTCAAGGTGTATCCGTCAGACTGCAATTTTCTTTTGTGCAAGGCGCCGGTTGACGGACCGGCTCTCGTCTCAGCGTTGCGAGGTGAGGGCGTCGCGATAAGGGACTGCAATTCCTACCCGCTTCTGGAGAGTCATGTCAGGATCACGATCGGCCCTAGGCCAATGCTTGAAGTCCTGCTCGAGAAGCTCGAGCACCTGCTGTCGGAGAGATCAAGATGAAGGTGTCGATAATGGACTACGGCGTAGGAAACCTTCACAGCATATCCAAGGGACTCGAAAGAGCAGGTGCGAATGTGCAGGTTGTGGAAGACCCTGAGGCTCTCCTGGAAGCCGAATGTATCGTATTCCCTGGCGTGGGTGCATTCGGTGCCGCGATGGAGGTTCTAAGACCAGTGCTGCTCGAGCTTCGAATGAAGATTCGTGAGGGCACTCCCGTACTGGGCGTCTGTCTTGGGATGCAGATCCTCTTCGAGAGAAGCGAAGAATCAAGTGGGGAAGGAGTCGCAGTCTTCAAAGGCGAGGTCAAGAAGCTCAGACAAGGTCGAGTTCCTCAGATGGGCTGGAACGACGTGGTTCCAAGGAACGACAGGCTCTTTGAGGGCGTGTCCGCCGGTTCTCAGTTCTACTTCGCCAACTCCTACATATGCCACCCGACAGACAACGTGACAATAGCTGATTCTATATACGGCGATAGATTCGCTTCAGCAGTCAGGGATGGCCCCGTATTCGGCGTCCAGTTCCACCCCGAGAAGAGCGGCGTTCCTGGTCTGAAGCTACTGAGCAACTTTGCGAGAATCGCGGAGGAATCCTCTTGAAAGTGATTCCAGCCATCGACGTCAAAGGTGGAAAATGCGTTCAGCTCGTCGGCGGAAGACCGGGAACGGAGAAGGTAGAGATCGGAGATGTCCTCGGCGTCGCTCGCAGGTGGCAGAATGAAGGCGCTGAGATGATCCACATGATAGATCTCGACTCTGCACTCGGGACCGGCAACAACGAGAAGCAGATCGAGACGATCGCGGCCTCCTTGTCCGTACCCGTCCAGGCCGGCGGAGGCATCAGGAATGAGGAGAAGGTCCAGAGGCTGTTCGATATAGGCTGTGAGCGCGTAATCCTCGGCACACGAGCGATTCAGGACCGGCCATTCGTCCTGAAGATGGCCGAGGAATACCCAGATGGGATCGTGGTTGCGATCGATTCAGTCGCAGATGAGGTCGTCATTAAGGGTTGGCAGGAAGGCTCAGGCAGGAGTCTGCTGGCCGTGGTCAAGGACCTTGAAGCTCTCCCGATATTCGGGTTCCTCTACACAAATGTCGAGGTCGAAGGCCAGCTGAAAGGCATAGATCCGATCCCGATCCGAGCCTTGATCAACGCCACCAAGAAGCCGCTGATCGTCTCCGGAGGAGTCACCACGATGGGCGACCTGGACTTGCTTCAGAGAATTGGCGCGCACTCCGCGGTCGTGGGACTGGCGATTTACACTGGCAGGATAGATCTCAAGAAGGCTGTGAGGGAGTTCAGATGAAAGGCAAGGGCAATGACAGGAAAGCCATTGTGTCGCGAGAAACGAAGGAGACGGCAATCAGGATCAAGCTGAACATAGACGGCAAGGGCAAATCGAAGTGCGTCATCCCGGACGAATTCCTGAGGCACATGATCGAGACTCTCGGGAAGTACTCTGGAACAGACATCGACATTTCTGCCGAAGGCGATCTCGAGCACCACCTCATTGAGGATGTCGCAATAACCCTCGGCAGAGGTTATCGAGAGGCAATTGGTGTCAGACCGATTAGGAGGATTGCAAGCGCCACAGTGCCGATGGACGAGGCGCTTGTTCAGGTCACGGTCGATTTGACAGACAGACCTTATGCGCACCTCGATTTGCCAAACCAGATGTACGAGCACTTCCTGAGGTCATTCGCGATGGAACTGAGGGCAACGATACACTCTGTAATCATCAGAGGGAAGGACGAGCACCATGTAGTCGAGGCAACGTTCAAGGCATTGGGGCTGGCGCTCAAGGAAGCTATGGCCGAGTCGAAGACAACGATGTCGACAAAATCGAACGTGAAGTGGAGGGCCTCTTGATGTCATTGTCGAAGCGCATAATTCCATGCCTCGACGTGAAGGACGGCGTCGTGGTGAAGGGCGTCTGCTTCAAGAACCTCCAGGAGGTCGGCGACCCGTCCACTCTTGCGGTCGAATACCAGAATCAAGGGGCGGACGAAATCGTCTTTCTCGACGTCAAGGCTTCTGTGGCAGGTCGGGAAACGCTCAGGGAAGCGGTCAGGAGCACAGCCGAGACCCTGTTCATTCCCCTGACTGTTGGGGGAGGGATCAGGTCCTTTGCTGACGTGAGGGCGACCCTGAAAGCAGGGGCCGACAAGACATCCATCAATTCTGCAGCTGTCGAGAGCCCATCGCTCATCTCGCAATGTGCCGATGCATTCGGGAGCCAGTGCATCGTGATCGCCATAGACGCCAAGCGGAACAAGGATGGCTGGGAGGTGCACACCTATTCCGGCACGAAGGCCACGGGCATCGACGCGGTCGAATGGGCGAAGGAAGCGTGTGAGAGAGGTGCCGGGGAGATTCTTCTCACGAGCATGGATGCCGACGGAACGAAAGCGGGATACGATATCCAGCTGACTCGCGAGATTGTGCGCGCAGTGAATGTTCCTGTGATAGCGTCCGGAGGCTGCGGGAGAATTGAGGATGTCGTGGAAGTCCTGACCGAGGGCGAAGCCGATGCCGCCCTGGCTGCGTCCATCTTCCACTACGGCCAGCACACGGTGGCCGACGTCAAGCAGATCCTTGAGTCGAAGGGCGTGCCCGTCAGAAAGGTCGTGGTATCATGAGGGAGAAGCAGGAGCTGGTGCCTGTGGTGGTCCAGGACGTGAAGAACAACAACGTCCTGATGCTCGCGTACATGAACGACGAATCGCTCGAGCTGACGAAGAAGACTGGCTACATGCACTACTGGAGCAGGTCTAGGAATGCCATTTGGAAGAAGGGGGAGACATCTGGCAACTTCCAGAAATGCATCGAGCTCATGACCGATTGCGATGGCGATGCAATGCTCGCGAGGGTGGAGCAGACCGGCGTTGCGTGTCACACGGGCTCGTATTCGTGTTTCTCAGGGGCCCCTCTTCGCCAGGAGGACATCATAACCAGGCTCTGGAGGGTGTTCGAAGAGAGGAAGGAGAGCCAGGTAGAGGGCTCGTACACGGTGAAGTTGATGAGGAACAGGAACCTCCTGCTGAAGAAGATCGCCGAGGAAAGCTCCGAGGTGGTCATCGCCGCGAAGGACAGATCTAGAGAGCAGATCATCTACGAATCGGGAGACCTTCTCTACCACCTGATGGTCTTGCTCTTTGACGAAGGAATAACGATGGATGATGTCTACAAGGAGCTGGAGGGACGAAGGAAATGAGAGCCAGGAGATGCGACTTCCACACGCACACGATGTTAAGCGACGGCGAGCTCCTCCCGATGGAGCTGATCAGAATGGCCGCAGCGGCGGACCACAGAGCAATCGCCATAACCGACCATGCGTCCTTCTCGAACCTTGAACAGGTCATCAAGGCGGCTTCTCTGGACTGCAAGAAGGCGGATGCGTGGGACATAGAGGCGATTCCCGGGGTCGAGCTCACGCATGTACCCGTGAAATACATAGATGACGCAGTTCGGAAATGCAGGAAGGCTGGGGCAGAGCTAATAGTCGTTCACGGGGAGACGCCCGTCGAGCCCGTCGAGAAAGGCACAAACCGCGAAGCCGTCTCCAATCCCGACGTTGACATTCTCGCCCACCCTGGGATGATCACGATGGACGAAGTCGAACTGGCTACTGCGACCGGCGTCTATCTTGAGATCTCGTGCAGGAGGGGTCACTCGCTTGCCAATGGTCACGTGGCCTCACTCGCAAGAGACCTGAAGGCGAAACTGCTGGTGAATACAGACGCTCATTCCCCTGAGGAGCTCAGCACGATGGCGTTCGCGAACACGGTCGCCCGTGGCGCAGGGATGATGCCCGAGGAGATTCGAGCGGCCCTCGTCTCGAGGCCCGAAGAGATACTCAAGAAGCTAGGCCGCATTTGATTCGGATCTGCAAGCGCCCAGGCCCCCGGTTTATTCATTTTGCCCCCAGTTCTTAATAAAGCAGAAATACTGCTCGACGCCATCCCATGGAGGGAGACTATGACGATAGTGAGCATTTCCATCTCGAACGAGCTTTTGGTGCGGTTTGACGAGGTTCTTGCTTCGAAGGGGTACAGGTCCCGGTCGGACGCCGTGAGAGAGTCCATGAGGTCCTTTGTTGACGAAGCCGAGTGGGACAGCACGGAGGGCGAGAACCAGATCGTGATCACCATGATCTACGACGAAATCGGCCCGAGGGGCGAGCTCTCCATTCTCCAGCACAGGTACGAGGAGATACAGATGATGCTGCACCTCCACCTAGAGAAAGGGCAGTGCATGGAGGTCTTCATCGCCAGAGGTCCCAACAGCAGACTGAGGGAGATACTGGGGAAGATCAGAAAGGTCAAGGGCGTGAGATCCATCAAGTTCATCTCAACGTCACGTTCGGCTGACTAGTCGGGAGCAGCGTCCGTCCTAGTGCCTGATTCTCGAAGCCCTGCCGGATATCATCAAGAGAGCGTTCTCCAGCTCTGAGTGGCTGCTGATCACGGCATCTGCCTTTCCCTCTCCATTTGGCGGGATAGCATTTCCTGTTGGATTGAACCAGATGGTCCAGAGGCCGGCCCCCTTTGCTCCCGCGATGTCTGTTTCGAAATGGTCTCCGACCATCACGACCTCGTCTGGAGCGCAATCCAGCCGCTTCAGGATCGCCTTGAAGAATCGACCATCAGGCTTGGTAGCGCCGAGATCCCGGGCAGTGAATACTTCGCTGAAATATCCATCGAGGTTGACACGCTCGAGCGCATCTCTGACAAGGTCGGGACCAGAATCGATTGCGTTTGAGGCAAGAGCGATTCTGTAGTTCGGTTTTACCATCTTCAAAGCGCTCTCGACTCCGCTCACAGCCTCGACTCTGGGCCAATGGGCCATCGGTCCTGAGAATTCTGGGAAGACTCTCATTGCCGTGTCTCCCCAGTCGAATACGAGTGCACGAATCATCTGCTTAGCCCTCGGCATTCGGAGGAAGAAGTAAACCAATCGGATATTATGATGATAAATCCACCGCACAACATCTGTGAGCGAACGCACGGTTCAGACGGTCCTGCATTCAGGATAAGGACCCAAAAACAGGAAGAGGACCATTGTTCTAGACAGCTCTGAGGACGCAGGCAGAATACTCCTTGCCGGCACGGCTCATGGATCTGAGAATCTCGAAGCCAGCGGCTCGAAAACACCCCTCAATCCGCCTGCTGAGAATCAGAGCAGACAACCGCAAGAAAGTGCTCCCGCCGGGATTTGAACCCGGGTATCGAGCTTTCACCGGCCTGCCGCGAAAGCGGCCC
>JBASRQ010000061.1:0-1766 GCA_049273895.1 Thermoplasmata archaeon | reverse complement strand
ACCCTGTGCTCCCTCAGGACCTGCTTCGCGACCTCCCTGGTCTCCTTCGTCATCGAAGTAGAGAGTGTCGCCTGCCAATGCCTCTTGCTCAGGTCGCGCGGGAGCATCTCCCCCCTGAAGTTCTTGATCGTGTGCGAGTGCTTCAAGAACGTTCCAGCATGGCCGACCGCTTCGACTACATCGAGGGCGATCGTCTCCTTGCTCACGAGGAACCTGTGCATGTAGTTCCTGAGATCCTCCCAGACATAGGAATCGAGCACAACCTGCTCGAGGCCGGCACCCTTTGCGTGGTCGAGGCTGCCGGCACCGGACATCATGTCGGAGCCTGAGAAGGTGTTCAGCAAGACGCCGAAGGCCTCGCTCATTGAGGATTGAATGCCAGGCTCAATGGTCTCGAAGCCCCAGCTGGCTGTGTGCCGGGGCAGGCCGTAGCGAGAGGCCATCTGCGCTGCACCCGCGGAGATCAGCGGAAGATGGTAGGCGTTGTAGTCCATGACGCCTGTCTTCATGTCCATCGGAGCCGATTCGGAGCTGTAGACGAACGGCGCTCCGGGAGATGCCGTCTGCGATATCACCAGGCTCGCCAGGTTCTCAGCGTTGATGTTCTCGAGAGTCCCTGCCATCGTGACGGGGGATGACAGGCCCGATATGGACATCGACATGGATATGACGGGGACTCCGGCCTTCGCGAACTCCGCCTGCGCCTCGATCTCAGCCTTCTCGAAACAGAGCGGTGCGATGGAGCAGCTGATGACAGAGAAGATAGGCTTCTTCTTCAACTGGTCCGCGCCTCCCACGACGAGAGAGGCAAGTTCTACCTGTTTCTTTGCGTCGGTCGCCCCGTGAGTTGCCGGGACGACGTGGATGTGCTTTGTGTTGTTCTGCAGGACGGTCCAGAGAGAGTTGAGGGCGAGCGCCTCCTGAAGGACATCGTGCGCCGTGACCGTGGTCCAGCAGATGTCCACGCCATTCATCGCGTCAGCGACGCGTGAGAAGCTCGCGAGATCCTTGTTCGTCGTCGGTCTCGGCATCCCGGTCTCGAGATCGTGCGTGTAGACCGCGAGCCCAGTCGTCGCCATGAGCGGGTAGGTCTCGACAGGGATCTCCTTGTCGTGCTTCGGATCCCTTGCGCCGAGCTTGATCCTCTTCGGAGCCTTCCTGACGGCCTCCATGACCATGCTCTCAGGGAGCTTCGCAACTTGCTTCTTGAGATCCACCGTGGCGCCCGCGCGCTCCAGCATCTTGAGAACAGACTCGCTCTTCACCATGACGCCAATCCTCTCAAGGCATCTGAGGCTCTGTTCGTGCACCAGCTCTTCCTCGTCCTTGTCGAAGAACTTCAAACGCGCAACCGCCATCTGAGACTCCTCCCGCCATATCTAGGCGAACTGAGGATGGAAAACATGTCTAAAATGGTTGTGGTACAGAACCACGAAGGAGTGGCAAAAAGGAGTTTGGATTGACGACTACGTGTGCGCTTCGAGCCTCTTGCCGACCGCATCCCAGTTGACGATGTTCCAGAAGGCATCGACAAACTTGGCGCGGTCGTTCTTGTAGTCGATGTAGTACGCGTGCTCGAAGACATCCACGACCATGAGGATCGTGTAGGTCGGCATCACATTCACATTATGCTTCTCGATCTGCATGATGTACGGCCTGCTGGTCTGAGCTCCTAGAGCCAATGCGGCCCAGCCCGAGCCCTCGACGCTGTTCGCGGCAGTCGTGAACTCCTTCTTGAACCGGTCGAGAGTGCCGAATTCCTTCAC
>JBASRQ010000056.1:0-3593 GCA_049273895.1 Thermoplasmata archaeon | reverse complement strand
TACAAGCTCGTACTGACCATGCCGGAGACCATGACCGTCGAGCGCAGGAAGCTCCTCGCGGCTTTCGGGGCACAGTTGGTTCTGACACCGGGGCCCGAAGGCATGGGAGGAGCGATAAGAAAGGCAGAGGAGCTTGCAGCTGCGACTCCGAACTCGTTCATGCCGCAGCAGTTCAAGAACAAGGCGAATCCGTGGATCCACAAGAAGACGACCGCAAAGGAGATCCTCAAAGCCGTCGACAGGATCGACTCCTTCGTTGCGGGAGTCGGGACTGGAGGGACCATCACTGGCGTCGGCCAGGTTCTCAAGAAGAAGTATCCTCAGGTCAGTATCGTGGCCGTGGAACCCGAGGAGTCCCCCGTGCTCTCCGGAGGCAAGCCCGGTCCGCACAGAATCCAGGGGATCGGTGCAGGCTTCATTCCGCAGATACTGGACACAAAAGTCTACGATAGGATAATCAAGGTCAATGCGAAGGATGCCGCGGAGACCTCGAGAAGGATTGCGAAGCTCGAGGGAATGCTCGTCGGAATATCATCGGGCGCCGCAGCATTCGCGGCTCTGCAAGTGGCCAAGGAACTGGGCCCGGGAAAGGTCGTGGTCGTCATATTGCCAGACATTGGAGAAAGGTATTTGAGCACCGACCTGTTTGCAGAGAATCCATAATGCCAGCCGACGAGAAGGACGAAGTGGACATTGTTCTTGAGCGGGACCCCGCCCCCAAGAGCAGAGCGGAGGCCGTGCTCTTTAGTCCGGGTCTGCACGCCATCAAGTTTCACAAGATGGCTCACAAGCTGTACCTCAAGAAGCGTTACAAAACGGCACGGCTAATCAACTACATCTCGAGAATACTGACCGGAGCCGACATCCACCCGGGGGCGCAGGTGGGAAGGAACTTCTTCATCGACCATGCAACGGGTGTCGTCATCGGTGAGACCGCTGAGATCGGAGACAATGTGTCGATCTATCAGGGCGTGACTCTCGGCGGCGTCAGCACCGAGAAGAAGAAGCGACACCCGACGATTGGCAACAACGTTGTCATAGGCGCAGGTGCAACTATTCTAGGACCTATCAAGGTTGGAGACAACGTGAGAGTCGGCGCAGGATCGGTCGTTGTCAAATCCGTTCCTCCGAATTCCACGGTGGTCGGCGTGCCTGCCAAGATAGTACAGAGGATAGGCGTGACGGCGATAGACCTGCACCATGAGGAGCTGCCTGACCCGGTGGTCAACGCGTTCATCGATCTCTGCCACAGCCTCTCTGAGATGGAGTACAGGATGGAGGAGATTGAGAAGAAGCTAGGGATGAAACACGAGAAGATACCAATCCCCGAACCGGCGAGGGCGAAGGTACCCGAGCTGGCCTGTCCAGTCGAGGAGAAGCATTAAAAGCTCTCCAATCATTCGAGTTGTGATAGCCAATGGCACTCGTTTTGTACAACACCCTGACCAGAAAGAAGGAACCTTTCGAGCCTCTCCAGAAGGGCAAGGTAGGCATCTACGTCTGCGGCGTGACCGTCTATGATCAGTCACACCTGGGCCACGCGAAATCAGCCATCAACTTTGATGTCATTGTGAGATACCTCAGACATAAGGGCTACGAGGTCAAGCACGTCACTAACTTCACGGATGTTGATGACAAGATCATCAAACGCGCGAACGAGCTGGGCGTAGAGCCGCTCAAGTTATCGCAGAATATGATTGACGAGTACTTCAGGGACATGGACGCGCTCAAGATACGACGAGCGAGCATATATCCGAGGGCGAGCGAGACCATGTTGGACATCATCCAGATGGTCAAGGGCCTCATCGACAAGGGGTACGCGTACGAGTCTCAGGGCTCTGTCTACTTCAGCGTCGGCAAGGCGAAGGTCTACGGGAAACTGTCTGGCCAGAGCCTCGACCAGATGGAGGCGGGCGCGCGCGTGGAGGCGGGAGAGGACAAGCGCGATCCGATGGATTTCGCCCTCTGGAAAGCTGCGAAGCCAGGTGAGATATCCTGGGACAGCCCGTGGGGAAAAGGACGCCCTGGCTGGCATATCGAATGCTCAGCAATGTGTCTGAAGCACATTGGAAAGACGATCGACATACACGGCGGCGGCACCGAGCTCGTCTTCCCACACCATGAGAACGAGATACTGCAATCCGAGGCGTACAACGACGCGCCGTTCGTGAGATACTGGGTGCATAACGGACTTCTGACATTGGACCAGGAGAAGATGTCGAAGTCGCTGAAGAACTTCTTCTTGGTCAAAGACATACTCGAGAAGTTCTCGCCCGAAGTCGTGAGATTCTACATCCTTAATGCGAGCTATCGACAGCCATTGGACTACACAGAGAAATCATTGGCGGAATCCGGCAAGGCGCTTGAGCGACTGCAGAACACTTACGATGCGCTGAAAGCCGTGGCGAAATCCGCTTCTGGAGACGATGACGCACAGGAACTGTGTGTCAGGTGCTGGAAACAGTTCGAAGAGAGAATGGACGACGACATCAGCACCCGCGAGGCGATTGCTGTCATGTACGATCTTTCGAGAGAGGCCAACAAGCTTCTCAGCGAACGGAGACTCTCCAAGAAGGGAATCGATAACCTGGTCAAGGTCTTCAGAGATTTCAACGACCTCGTGGATGTGATGCGCACCGAGAAGACAGCCGAATCGGCTGGCGACACGAAGATCGACAAGCTCGTGGCGGCGAGAGAGGATGCGCGCAAGCGAAGGGATTTTGCGGAGGCTGACAGGATCCGGAAAGAGCTCGCGGAGATGGATATAGAGATCCAGGACACCAAAGACGGTGCCGTATGGAAGCGAAAGTGAAAGCGGGGGTGGCCCGCAAGAAGGCTGAACTCTTGGCCGGCGGCCATGTGAGAATCCCTAAGGAATTCAGGTTGCCGTTCCTTCCCAGCAGATCCACCGCAGGTCCCGGTGCTGGCTCCATCAGCGTTGTTTTCGCCTTTGGCAATACGAGAGCGAAGAAGCCCATCTCGAGAGAAAGCGGCGAGTTCGAACTGACCGAGAAAGGCCAGGACCTGGTCATACTGAGGAAGGGCAGAGTGTTCATCGAGAAGGTCGAGCTCGTTCCAACCCTCCTTCATGCGCCGTTCCAAGCATTCGTCAACATCGACCAAGCATGCGTGATGGACTGCAAGTTCTGCGCCTCCCCAAGGCTCGGTCAGAACCTGACCAAGGATTTGACCGATGAGAAGATAGTCGCCATGATCGAGGAGGCTTCCATGAAGAAGGATTTCCAATCCGTGGCGTTTACCAGTGCTGTTCCTGAATCCCCTTCAATGACGATCGAGAGGATGTCGCGCCTGGTGAGAAGGGTGCGGATGCTGCTTCCAGAGGTGCAGATCGGCGTTGAGCCCTATGCCACCAGGCCGGACGAAGTTGAGACGCTGAAGGAAGCGGGAGCCGACGAGATCAAGCTCAACATCGAGTCCTTCGACCGCGACATCTTCGAGAGGGTGTGTCCGAAAAGGGACTACGACCTCATACTCCACGCAATCAACCATTCCTGCGAGGTCTTCGGCAAGAACAAGGTCTGCTCGAACATCATCTTTGGCCTAGGGGAGACTGACGATAGCGTCCTGGAAGG
>JBASRQ010000044.1:0-3146 GCA_049273895.1 Thermoplasmata archaeon | reverse complement strand
CCTCGGGCCTCGGCCCTCTCTCTGAATTCGAGGTAGTCGACATGGCAGACCGGGCACGACTTCGCCCCGCGTTCCACCAGCTCACCGCAGAAAGGGCATTCGAACTTCGTGTCCTGGGTGAACCTGTTGCCGCACCTGGAACACGTCTCATCCGTGGGGCTGACTCTGAACCCGCAGACAGGACACCCGAACATCTTGGCCGCATCGCTATCGATCGATTCCATTCCCGCCTCGTCCACGATATAGAGCCAACAAAGACAACCCTTATATGAATTACTCCCCAAAAGAATAGTGCTGTTGGCGGGAATTGGAAAATGATATATCAGGCCAGGCCCATCCACACAGCTACAGCTCCAGGAAAGTGGCTCGCTCCAGCGACGACGCCCTTGCCTTCTGCCTGAATCGATTTGGAGGGGATTGAACCATGCGCAGGCTCCTTCGGGCGTGCACGCTATTGGCACTATCACTGCTAGTGATGTCCTCAGGCGCCATCATCCTGTTGACGCAGGCTGATGCTGCTCCGAGCATCAAAGCTTCTTCGCTTCAAGCTCCTGGAGAACCGGTTGCGGTGATCGGCTGGCTCCCTGACGAGGTCTCGAACGGCACTTGGTGGAACTTGGACGCCAGCCAATCCTACGATCCAGACGGCATCATCACGAACTACACCTGGAGCATATCGATCAGCAACGTGACCTCGTACCTCTATGGTCAGGGGGAGAGCTTCAAGTTCAAGACCCTTGGCCTGTACAAGATAAAGCTGACCGTGCGTGACACTGATGGCAACAATGGCACCGCCTTCACTGCGGTGTACTCGATCGTCGATCTCGACAAGGACGGCCTGCCGGACTGGTGGGAGATGGAGTACTTCTACTCGATAGGTGACCAGTCTGGCAGCGACGACTTCGACCACGACGGATACACGAACCTGCAGGAGTTCGCGGCAGGCACAGATCCCACAACGAAAAACCCGCAGCCGACCTTAATTCAGAACCTTAAGGACAATTGGATGTATCTCGCGATCATCGCCGTAATCATAATCGCGACCGTGCTGGCGCTTTGGCCGGTGATGAGGAAGAGGCGAAAGCAAGACGAGAAGAGGAAGATCGAGGCGGCGATCGAGATCGAAAAGGCGCTCGAAAGCGAGAAATGATTATGTTCACAGCGTGAGGATCGCTACCGTCGCCCCGATGACCGCGCAGTATACGCTGAAGACCCAGAGCTTTCCGGACCTTACTGCCTTCAGGAGGTACTCTATCGAGACCAGTCCCACGAGGAATGCCGCTCCAAAGCCGACGAGTGAAGACGTCAACTCCGTGTCGAACTTGTTCAAGGTCAGGAAACCGTACACGAAAGCGCCAACGAGCGTGGGGACAGAGAGCAGGAACGCGAATACTGCGGCGGTCTCTCTTTCCAGTCCTCTGACCATTCCTCCACCCAGCGTCGAACCGCTCCTCGATATCCCGGGGATTATCGCGACCGCCTGGAACAGGCCTATCAGGATCGCATCCAGAAGCTTGGCATCTTTTCTGGTGCCCTTAGCCCAATATCGTTCGAACGAGAACAGCATGATCGCGTTCACGATCAGGGCGAGGCCCACATACCTTATGTCGAACACCTTCTCGATGGAGTCCTTGAACAACACTCCCGCCACCGCGGCTGGTATCGTGCCGATGAGGAGAAGTGCCCCCAAGAGCCTGAGCTTCTCCTCCTGCGAGCCTTTCGCGGGATGAGGCTTTACAATTGACAGCACGATCCTTCCCAGCTCTGATCTGAAGAACACCACAACAGCAAGCAGGGTGCCCAGATGGAGGATGAGATCGAAAACTAGGTTCTTTCCCGCGGGTAGCCCGAGCGCCTCCTCGGCTATGACGAGGTGGCCCGAACTCGAGATCGGGAGCCACTCCGTCAGGCCCTGAATGATCCCCAGGACCAGCGCATCTAGGATGTGCATTGGCCGCCTGACATGTTTTGGACTTATTCAACTTTCCCTGCGTCTACGCTGGCGTAGGCCAGCCCGAAGGATATCAAAACAGATAATGCAGGGACAACGTATTTATCGCATAGAAAAGTTAGAGAGCCAACAGAACCGGACGGAGTTTGATGCATACTCTGTCCCGACATCAAGAAGGTACTTCATGCGTTCACTCGTCCTTATGTCAGTGCTCCTGACGGTAGCCGTGATAGCCGCCGGCATCCCTCAGGGCATGGTGGCGAGCGCGGGGCCACCCTCCGGAGCCATATCCGCTTCGGTCAGCATCTCCGACAGGG
Organism: Thermoplasmata archaeon; assembly: GCA_049273895.1. GTDB lineage: Archaea > Thermoplasmatota > Thermoplasmata > UBA10834 > UBA10834 > COMBO-56-21. Next base: position 878 of record JBASRQ010000044.1, on the reverse strand, counting down.
CCGCCGATGTTGTCGTGGAGGTCAAGGACCAGGCGGCATTTCAACGGGTATATGACCTGGCTGCAGCGCGCGGAATAGCCGTTCCGTTCGCGAGCCCCCAAACGGGCATTCTCACTCTTGCTGTGGCGGGCCTCAGCGATGAGACGCTTCGAGAGATCGCATCAATTCCGGGAGTGACCCAGCTTTCATCCGAGCACAGAGTCCGCGCGCTCTTCACGCCCAACGATTCTTCTGTGGCGTTTCAATGGGGTCTGGATACCATCCACGCCTACGAGGCATGGGACATCTCCAGTGGGACGCACGATGTCGTTGTGGCTGTCTTGGATACTGGTATCGACTGGAACCATCCGGACCTGGCTGCCAACGTATGGAACGACTCAAGCGGATATCACGGATACAACTTCATCTCGAATAACCACCTGCCCATGGACGACAACACCAACAGCTATGACGATACCGGAGGCTGGATCCCCAACACCTACACATACCACGGCACCCACGTGGCGGGCGTCGTGGGCGCGGTGATCAACAACAACCTCGGAGTCGCAGGCATGGCCCAGGTCCGCATGATGGCCGTGAAGGTCATGAACGATTCCGGAGAGGGCACGGATGCGACCGTGGCCAGCGGCGTCAGATGGGCAGTGGATCATGGGGCGAACATCGTGACGATGAGCCTGGGTGTGGATGGCGCATCGGTCGCCTTGGAGAGCGCGATCGTCTATGCATCTCAGCACGGAGTCGTCACGGTCGCCGCGTCTGGCAACAGCGGCTCGAGCTATGTGAGCTATCCGGGGGCCTATGCGAGTGTCATCGCTGTCGGCGCGATAGACAGCACGCTTAGGCGCGCCACGTTCAGCAACTTCGGGGAAGGCCTCGAC
>JBASRQ010000037.1:0-1771 GCA_049273895.1 Thermoplasmata archaeon | reverse complement strand
GTAGTTTGTCGTTCATCGAGGAACGATGAGCGAGACGGAATCGAAACCTATGCGTCAACGCTTGCGCCTTTCGAGGGCACAATTGATCGGGCTCGCGTTTGTCGCGATTGGCATTTTGGCTCTTGTTCTCGCCTACAACCTGCAATCGAAAATCGACAAGATCGGTGCCACCAACGACCCTTTGCTCAAAGATCGGATTTCCAGATTCGAGAGTCAGCGAGATCTCTCCGTCGTGACGGGGATAGGTGTTCTGTTCATGGGATTCTTCGCCATCGCCATGCTAACAGAACCGAGCAATCCGTCACTTGTCACACAGAATCAGATGATTGCTGCGGCGAGAATGGCAAATGGAATCTTAGCGGGCCTATCTCTTGCTGGCAACTCTTCATACTTGCCTGCAAAACACGGACTCACGAAGGAGCGAGTGTTCGTCCCGACTGCGAAAGCCGCTTCTGTGCCCCCATCCGCACTATCTGACGATCTGGTCCTGTCCCCCGGCAAAGACGGCTCTTCACCAGGGATAATCGTAGAGCCTTTCGGACTTCAGTTGCTCGACACGATTGAAGCCGAGCTCGAGGCCTCGGTCGAGAATGCAGGAGTTGAGTCCACGGAAGGCACCCTCCAGATCCTCAAGCACGGTTTCGGCATCATGAGGGACTTCCACTTCAAGGAGCGCGACGGGAATACCATCCTTCGTGTCGAATACAGCGGCCTTCTAGATGCGTGCAGGACCGTCCGAAAGGAGAAGCCGGACACTTGTCGGCAGCTTCAGTGTTTTGGCTGCGCTTGTCTGCTCACTGCAGCGGCTCGTGCCACAGGCAAAATCGTAAGCGTCGAAGCGGTTGACAACAGCAAGGACTCGGTTGAGTTCACACTGAGCTTGAAAGAATGGTGAGGAAAGAGAATTGGTCCTAGTCAGTCGGAGCGGACTGCTGACAAATTCCAGTGGATAAGGTTTTTTAGCGAGGAAGCAATGTGTTCGAGGATCTATGAGACCTCTTCCCAGACCAGCTTTGAGAACCACGAGGTTCTGCTTCGCGGCCTTTGCTGCGTTCACGATGCTCATGTCCGCTCTAGCCGTCAACTCGAGAGCAGATGAGATCCCGCACGAGAACTACGATCTCGTCAATTCGAATCTCGACGTGGTCATCTCACTGCTAAGGTCTTCGATTCTATATTCCGAAAACGCCCTCCAGAGGATGTACAACGAGAGCATGGACCAGGTTGAGCAAAACCTCACGATAGTGAGGGGTCTGCTCACGCCAGCAGAGCGCCTTCTGGACAAGATCAGGAACGTCGCGGACAGCTATGAGAACCTCAGCAGGCTGCTGCCGCCGTTCATAAGCCTCTCAGCCCAGATGGATTCCTTTTCGTCCATGGAGGTGACCCTCCTCGGAGCGAGAGACGAGGTGGTCTCGGCATCTCGCATTGCGAACCTCACTGGGGACGAGATGCTGAGCGCGCTCGACTCCGTCCGAAGATTCAACTCGTTGATTCTTCAGATGAACAGCACGATAGATGACATGCTCGTCTCGGCGAATGGCATAATCGGCCTCGTCGTCGATGGTAATCAGCCTTTCACGGACAACCGTCTGATTCCGCTCATCGAACAGCTGAGGGACCTGCTCCACTCAATCGAAGCCGAGATAGACCTGATCACGCGCGAGGGAGTCCCGTGGAATAGAACGCAGCCATTCTTACTTCTGTGGCTTTCAGCTGGGAACTACTATCTGGAAGAGCAAATCGCTGGCGGAGGCTATCTCTACTTCAA
>JBASRQ010000032.1:0-19957 GCA_049273895.1 Thermoplasmata archaeon | reverse complement strand
ATGAGCCAGAACCGCCTCGAATCCTCTCTTCTCGATCCCCTCGTAGATGAACTCCCAGATGCCCGTCGACTCCAGGACGAACTTGGCGTCCTGGAACCTGTTGAGGAACCGATCGAGCTCTTCGTTCGTGGACGAGAACCTCTCGTTAGGGAGGGCTCGTCCAGATTCATCGATCACGCATGCCTGACAGAATTCTTTATGCACATCCAGTCCAATGTATAGCATGGTCTCTCGCCTCTTCGCAGTTTTGGTTAACCACGATATTGGCGGGGGACCACTTCATCATAACATCCATAGGGGAGGAAAGGCGATTAGGACACGGAGAAATGGCAGTGAATTGTTCAGTCTGTGGCAGTAGCACTGTGGACGGCGCAAGATTCTGTAGCAACTGTGGATGGGCTGTGGGTTCTGCCGTCGCTAATCAGCCTAGGCTGGAGAGATTGGCTGCTGCTATAGGTGTCGTTATGGGATGTAGCGGTTATCTTGCAGGTGGCGCGTACAAGTATTGGCCCGGCCCTCCATACCTTCTCTATGTCGCCTTAGTCGCTGTTCCACCAGCAATCGTTCTTATTGTATGTCTTGAGGTGGCGATCAGAGAACGCCTTTTTCCTCGAAATGTCAAAGGGTTGCTTCCATCTTTCTCCATCGCGTTTGCTCTCACCTACCTTGTCGCATTCTACTTCTACTACTTCATCAGAGTCTGAGAGGCAAGGGGCAGAAAGAGGAAAGGGTCTGAGTCTCGGAAAAGCCCACAGGGGAGGAAAGGCGAATTGCCAAACCATTGTTGTGTTCTAATCCCTCGATTTTCAATCATCTGTTCGTGTTCACACCACAACGATAACCTCTGTTCCAGTCTTTGAAGCTGTAGTGCCACAGCCTAGCTTGTAGAACATGTGAGTTCCTTCAGGTCCATGCATTTTGAGAGAGTCGTGCCGGCATTCCTTCGAGAGGGTGGTCGAAAATGGCGGCAGCCCACTCCGTTGGACAGAGACACGCGGAATGTTGCGCGTGGGAGAGATTCTCGATGCCCAACGATCGGATCGAGATTCCCTGTATGGAGATTTCACACTAGAAAGAACTCGTGAACAGCTCTGCCTTCCCCATAGCAAGTTTGATTTCAGGCCTCACTATTATCCCCCTGCCACCGAAGGAGACAATGATGGTATTGAATGCAGTGGAAGTCTTGAAAGCAAGAAGGAACCTGAAGGGCATTGCTGTCCGCACCCCGCTGACTCACTCAAAAGCACTCAGTGACCTTGCGGGGGCAGAGGTATATCTGAAATGGGAGAACCTTCAGAGGACGGGCGCCTACAAGTTCCGCGGAGTCTACAACATGATGTGTTCGCTGACAAGAGAAGAGCGAACTCTGGGTGTCGTGACTGCCTCCTCAGGAAATCATGCTATCGCCGTCTCGCTCGCGTCGAAAATGCTCGCAGTCAAGGCAACAGTGGTAGTGCCCGAGAGCACACCAATAATCAAGCTGGACAAAATCAAAGCCCTGGGGCCGAATCTGATTGTCATGGGCAGGAATTGCGACGAATCCCTCGTCCACTGTATGAAACTGGCAGAGAAGACTGGGGCCGTCTACGTGCCGAGTTCAGAAGATCGTAGAATCATGGCAGGGCAAGGCACGATTGCCTGTGAAATCCTCGAGGACATTCCCGACATCAACGTCCTGATCGCGCCTGTGGGGGGAGGGGGATTGATATCTGGTCTGGGTGCGTGGGCCAAGACAGTGAACCCTGCATTGAGACTCATCGGAGCCCAATCAACAGCAACGAGGGTGATGTACGAATCGCTACGGGCCAGGAAAGTGGTAGAGATAGCTGTTGTGCCAACGCTTGCAGAGGGGCTTGCAGGTCAGATATCCCAATTGGAATTGGATTATGTGTCGAAGTACGTAGACGAGATAATCCTTGCCGAAGAGGATGGGCTCAAGGGGGCGATCCGATGGATCCTCTCAAACGAACGTCAGGTGATCGAGGGGAGCGCAGCGGTCGGCCCTGCGCTGATACTTCAAAAGAAAGTTGCCTTCCGCGAGGGCGACAAGGTTGCAGTTGTGATAACAGGAGGCAACATTGACATGAGCGTTCTCGGGCTAGAGGCCGACTTGAAGTCCTGAGGCGCTCGGCACGTTCTGATTCGTGCGATTGCCCCCGCCCTACCATGGCCATGAGAAGAAGGAAGGGGACGGGGCTCGTATCATCTCTCTTCCTCGACTTGCTCTCCAGCGACAGCTAGGATGTTCAGAATGAGGATCCTCATCCAGACCTCTCTGCACCGCATCATTCTGTTTCGGCTCTTCGGAGGCCCGAACCTTCGCTTGAGTTTGGAAAAGAACGCTTCATGCCTCCATCGCAGGTTGTACTCATTTGCCAAGCCCTCCGGGTCTTCACGATGCCTGAGCAGCATGTGTTTCCATGCAGGACGGCCCATGCTCAACAGCTCCGGCTGTCTCTTTAATTTGACGAAAAGTGCAGCACCGAGGTCTGTGATCAGCTGGACTTTGTCTTTTGAGAGGTATCCCGCATCGGCCCTGATGATGTCCGGTGGGAAATCGATGTCGCAGACGAGATAGGGGAGGACGACAGTTTCGGAGATCTCTCCATCGGTGATGGACACCGCATGTGTGATTCCCTCGTCGTCGATGGCAACATGGAGCTTGACGAAGTGTTTGGTCAGGTCTGTTGGATGGGACGGCCACCTCTATGAGAACATAGGTTCCTTCGACAAGGTGAACGCTTTTCAGGCTCCGCCAACAACCGGATTACATTCTTTTGAGGTTGAGCGGCAAGAACCTTGATCCAATGTGACGGTCTCGGAACACGCAAGGCGGCCTTAGACTGTTAAGAGGATGACAACTCAGAATCCTCCTCTAGCCATCTCTAGTCTTTCTTCCCCTGTCTATTCTCCGCAGGTCATTTCTGGTTCGCGATTCATCATTTGTGTGCATTGCCTTCCTGTTGTTCATCAATCGAATCACGAACTCGCAGACTGGTTCTACCTCGGTCATCCTGCATTTTGACATAATATACATATAGCGAAATTCCCATCCACTTCCCGATCGAAAGGGGGAATTGAATGGATATTGGAGGTTCGGTAAAGGCTGTGGGAATCGTTTTCGCGATGATGTTCGCTTCTATTTTGGCGAGCTCGGGGTTTGGAATTGCGGGAACTCAACCTGCAGGAATTCAAGCGCAGGTTCCGGTGCCTCCATTCCGTATCGGAATGCTACAACCGGTTGAAAGCTTGAATCCTTTCGCTGCTTTAACGAGCACCGATTATACCGTATTTAGCTTAATATACAGCCGGATCACGTCATGGGACAAGGATTGGAATCCGGCTCCCGAACTTGCAATTAGCTGGAGAGTCTTGAGCTGGAAGGCCGTAGATGATCCAGGGACGCCACAGGACGAGGGTGCCAATCGCTTGTGGCAATATGACATTCGGCAGGGCGTCACGTGCACTGATGGAGTCCCTTTCACGGCCGCGGATGTGGCATGGACGCTAAACTTCGATCTCGCTACAAATCCGATATGTTTTGCGTTTACGCCTTACATCCCGCTAAACATATTCGATCACGCCGAGGTGAACGCAACCTTGCCCAACTCCGTTGACTTGTTCTTGAAGATACCGTGTGTCTTGATAGACACAATGAGTATTCCCATTGTTCCCGAGCATATTTTTGGGAATATGTCTCGCCAGCAGGTACTCGACTGGAATGGCTTACCACCTGTAGGATGCGGTCCATTTAAGTTCGTGGAGTACGTCACCGGTGACCATGTCACAATGGTGGCAAACGATCAGTACTATTTTGGAAAGCCTCACATAGAGACCTTGCAATTTTTCTTCTATGCCAATGATCAGGTGATGGCGGAGGCGCTCAAGAAGGGAGATATTGATGTCGCCCAGTTCCCTGGAGCGCTGACTTACAATTCGCTGAAGGGGTTCCGCAACATCGATACTGCTGAGGTGGCGTACAACTATTTGAAGGACATCGGGTTCAACTGCTACCCCGATGCGCCTACAACGGGGGAGCATCCGGTCAATCCGCTTGTGAGAGATGAGAGAGTGCATCAGGCGTTGCATTATGCGACCAATAAGCAGTACCTCCTCGACGTCATCTTCGGCGGATACGGTCAAGTTGGCGCAGGTCTGATTCAGCTTCCTGCTCGATATTACTATGATCCTGGTCCTGACACTTTCAACTTCGACCTTGATAAGGCGAATGAGACTCTTGAGGCAGCAGGTTACGTCTGGAACGGAGACCATACTGTCAGAGTTGCAGGCTCAGGCAATCCATTTGCTCCAGAGGGAACGCCTTTGAAATTCGAGATGCTTGTGATAAACACGGCCCCCGAAGATGTCGCGATGGCCCCGTACTTGGTTGGCTGGTGGGGGATTGTTGGAGTGAAAGTCACACCAGTCTATGTTGACGATGCCACAATGGAAACGCGAGTTTACTCCAATGCCGATCACGAGATTTACCTTTGGTACTGGGATCCGCCTCCTGACCCGAGATATATACTGGAAGTGCAGACATCAAGTGAGATTTGGGGCTGGAGCGATAACTTCTGGTCGAACGAGACCTTCGACGAGCTCTTCCTGTTGCAGATGCAGCAGACCGGCAAGGAGAGAAATGCGACCATCCAAGAGATGTGCCGAATCAACTATCTCTCGTCCCCATTCATCTGGACCGTCTACCCGGACTTGATGTTAGCCTGGAGGACTGACGTGTGGACTGGATGGGGCAATGTCGGCGCTCATGTAGGCTTAAGCTACGCGAACAACTACCAGCCGAACACGATGCTGTTTAGTGTCATGCCGATGAAACCCGTATCAGGAGGAAAAGGCGGCATCAGCGGGATGGTGCTGGTGGGAATCGCTGTTGTAGTGATTGCTGTTGTCGCTGCGGTGGCGCTTATGCTACTAAGGAGGAAGAAGGCTGGCCCCGATCTTGGCGAGCGTGAGACGCAAGGGCCCGAACAGAAGCCAGAAATCTAGTAGATCAAGTGTCCTCTCCGAGGAAGCCTCGTCTAGAGGCTTCCTCTGAGTTCTCCTTTTTTCTTTGTTGAACTACTATCGTTTCCTTCGTCAAGAGATCCTCTAGGCATCAACCTATCTCCTCCGAAGGCGAGGATTCAGGATGTCATCGAGAGCGTAGCCGAGAAGGCTGAAGCCCAAGACTACGAATGCGATAGAAAGGCCGGGAGGCAGAATGTACCAAAATGCACGGTTAGCGAAGCCTCCAAAGAACTGTGCATGATAGAGCATCAGGCCCCATGTAATGCTCTGGGGATTCTCGAGCCCGAAGTATGCCAGGAAAGCCTCTGAGAGAACAGCCACTGAGACCGAAAGAATCATGTTCGCGAATATCAAAGGAAAGACATTCGGCAATACATGCCGTCGAAGTATATGTCCGCTGCCCGCTCCGATCGACTTCGCACGTTCCACAAAGCCTCGCTCTTTGATAGACAACACTTGACAACGAACCATTCGTGTCGTCATCGGCCAGCTCGTGATGCCAATCACGACGATAATCTTATACAGGCTGGGCGAATCCTGAGGTGGAAGAACAGTCGCGAGAATCACAGCCAACGGAATCCAGGGCAAGACGAGGAACATATCCGTTGTACGCATCAGTATTTCGTCGGCCATGCGACTGTAGTAGCCAGCTGCGAGGCCAACAATGGTTCCAATGACCATCGCGATCAGGGCCGCAGAAAACCCGACAATCAGCGAGTTCCTCGTTCCGTAGGCGAGGTCGCTCAGGACATCTATCCCGCGCTCATCTGTGCCGAGCGGATGCTCCCAGCTCGGGGGTTTGAGAATCTGGGTCGGATCGGAGTTCGATAGGACGTCATTTGGATTACAAAGAGGGAAAATCCACCAGTGAACCGTCGGTCCAACCACTCCCATGAGAATGAAAAACGTGAGTATTGCGATCCCGGTCATGCCACTGCGATTCTTGTGGAGGATTCTCAAAACTCCGACGGCCCTCCTCCAGGCGAGGAGTATGCGTTCCCAGCGTGGTGAGCGTGTGAGTCCGTCTATGACGAATCCTAGGAATCGCAGCCGCTTCGCTTTCAAGCCTTCAACCTCGGGTCTATGTAAAGAGATATGATATCTGCAACAAAATTAGCAAGGATGACCACGGTGGCCAGTATCAGGAAGATGCCCTGGAGTACAGGGAAATCCCTCTTCTGAAGAGCGTCCCAGGTAAGCCTCCCAATGCCATCCCAGGAGAAAACCACCTCTATCTGAATTGCCCCAGTAACGATGTATCCCACATACATTGCAGTATTTGCGACAGTCGGGAGCATGGCGTTCGGAACTGCATGCCGACGGAGCACATTCCTATCCGATAGCCCTTTTGCCCGCGCGGTCTGGATATAGTCTTCCGTGAAAACATCTATCAGGGAACTGCGCATGATCAATGTGAACTCAGCATACGCGGTGAGCACGAAAGTAAGCACGGGAAGGAAGAGGTGGTACAGTCTGTCGACAATTATCTGAGAAAGACTTGGATTCGTCAGGCCGACGTCGTAAGATCCTTTCAGAGGAAACCAAGCCAGGGATCCTTGGACGGCAAATATCAATAGCAGAATCATGCCCATCCAGAACGCGGGTATCGAGTAAAAGAAAAGGCCGGTTCCCGTCAACAGAATATCCGATGGTTCTCCCCTTTTCGCGCCAGCTAGCATTCCTGCGTATGTACCTATAGCGATTGCGAAAAAAGTCCCAATTCCTACGAAAATAAGTGTGTTTTGGAACCGTGGCATTATCGTATCGAGGACGGTGCCTTTCCAAAACCATGACTCTCCAAGGTCCAATGTCACGACGTGCTTCACGTATATCAAGTACTGATACCACAACGGCCGGTCGAGACCGAGATAAATGCGAAGTTGCTCAATTCCCTCCTTCGAAGCCCTCCCGGGCAGCAAAACAGTTGCCGGCTCACCAGGCAGAAGATGAAACATTATGAAGTTTAGCGTTGCGATGGCAAATAAAGTGATGACGAGGTAGATGACCTTTCGTGCTATTAGTCTTCTCAGATCCGCCAATCAACCACCAGGAAGATCCGCAAATGGCATAGACCACATCCCGCGCTGGTACTAGTCACGACAATCCGATACTTAATGGTTGCCAGTGATTCAAGTAACCACTCATTTTGGAACACGGTTCTCCAAAGTTGAAGGTCGTCATGCGTTGCATATCTTGAGAACTGCTCGATTTCAAGAAATGTCGATTCCCCAATGCGAAATGGTAAGTCCTAACTCCACACGAAATGAATTGATACGAGAAGTTTCATCGCCTAATCTGCCAAGAAGCTCAACAGTGGCGTTGTGCACCGCATCGAGCATCGTCGGCAATATCGCGTTCTTTGCTGAGATCGTCGCGATTTCGCAGGGCCCTGCGTCGATAGTGTTTCCGCTTGTGGCATCAAGCCCGCTTGTCGTAGTGCTCCTGGCCTACGGTTTTCTCAAGGAGAGGCTCACGCGGGATCCTGCGAATATGCTTACCATGACCCATGTCCCCAACGTCGTCAGCACCTCACATCCGCTTGTGAGATCACTGGAGAGATCCGTCCGGTCTGTGACTGGCAGGCCCCTCAAGGTGACGAGCTTCTGGGGCTGGACCGATGCTGCTCTGATGACCCATTTCGCCAAGATGCCCTCAGTGGTCTTCGGGCCCGGCGGTGCGGGCGCCAACGCCCGGATCGAGTACGTCCTAACGGAAGACCTTGTGAGGTGCACTCACGTGTACTCGCAGGTCGCGCTGGACATATGCGGGGCGTCGAGCTGAGTCTATGCCATGCTCGGCTTGTGTCTCAGAGCCTGACCCGCCCGCTCCTTCGTGTGCTCGCCATGTTCTATCGTGACGGCACCGTTCACCATCACATACTCGATACCTTCTGGGTAGCGATGCGAATCCTCATATGTCGCCAAGTCACGTATCTTTTCGGGGTCGAAGACCACAATGTCGGCCGCCATTCCGCTCGCAAGAATCCCCCTGTCTTGAAGGCCCATGCGCTGCGCCGGCCATGAAGTCATTCTCCTGATCAGTTCCTCCAGCGGCACGAGCTTCTTGTCAATGGCGTATCTCCTCAACGCTCTCGGGAACGTGCCGTATGCCCTGGGATGGGTCGCATACTTTCCCGACGGACCATAGGGTGCCTTCGCCTCGCCGTCCGAGCCTATCGCGGCAAGCGGATGACGAATTACCATGATGACATCGTCCTCAGCGATATCGTGGAAGATGGCAAAGGCCCGGAGGTCCTCCTCGACCATGATGTCAAGTGCCGTCTCAGCTGGGTCCTTGCCCATCGCTTCTGCGATTTCAGTGATTGTCTTGTTGTCGTATCTTCTGTAGGCGTCGGACGAAAGCCCCACGACATTGATGTTCTCCCAGCCAGTGTCGGTCACGATATCTTCCATCGATTCAGTGGGCGTCACGAACTCGTGGATAATCCTCATGCGTGTCTCAGGGTCTTTGATCCTGTTGATGATTTCTTCTTTGCTTCCCTCTCTTGCCCATGGCTGGAGAAGCGTGTCCAGGGTGGTGCTACCAGCCGTGTAGGGATACACATCGAAAGAGACATCGACTCCCTGTTCTCTTGCCTCCTCAATCATGGCGATCGTCCGGCCGACAGTCCCCCAGGACGGCCTGCCTTCCGCTTTGTGATGAGAGATCTCCACACGAGAGTGCGCTTCGCGGCCGATCCTGATAGCCTCTTCCACCGCATTGATGAGTCTTCTGCCCTCGTCTCGTATGTGGCTAGCATAGAACCCGCCCAAAGATGCGGATGTGGATGCCAGGCATACAAGTTCCTCCGTGGACGCATAGCATCCCGGTGCGTATATGAGCCCGGATGAGAGCCCGAACCCGCCCTGCAACATGGCGTCCGTCAGGAGTTGGTTCATTCTTGCCAGCTCATCCTCCCCTGCCTTTGTGTCCGAGTTGCCGATCACACACTGCCTGAGCGTGGATGCTCCGACCAGGGTGGCAACGTTGACAGATGTTTTCAAGTTCGAGAGCCTGAGTAGATACTCGTCCATCGTGACCCAGTCGAGTCTCACCTCAGCGAATTCCGGATTCTTCAGCTTGTCCTCCAGAGACTCCCTTGCGACTCCGATGGCTGGAGCGGGAGATGAGCCGCAGTTACCTACCAACTCTGTCGTGACCCCCTGCCGGATCTTGCTTTCAGCAAGGGGATTGGCCAGGAGGTGGAACTCAGAGTGCGAATGGATGTCGATGAATCCAGGGCAGACAATCAGCCCCGTTGCGTTTATTCTAATCGCACCTCTTGCCTCGGAGCGCTTGCATAATCGCGCAACCTTGGCATCGTCGATCGCCACATCAAGCAGCTTGCCGGGAGAGCCAGTCCCGTCAACAACGGTTCCCCCTTCAATCAGTATGTCATGCAGCGCTCGTTCCCCCCTTGGCTCCAAATATCCTCTGGGCTGGACGTGAGGAATCCCAACATGCCTATTTAACAATTCTCCGGTTGGCGATGGAGGCAAACACGATTATATCTCGTTATCAAGGCGTTGAGATGAAGTACGATTTCAGATTCGTCAAGTACCAGGGTTGCGGAAACGATTTCATCATCAAGGATGAGCTGGAGGGCCCAAGAACCCCTGACCGCGACCGTAGCGCGCTTGCCAAGACGTTGTGCGACAGACATTTCAAAGTTGGTGCGGACGGTGTGATATTCCTCGAGCGAGCTAGGGGTGTCGATGGTTCCATGAGCAGGGTCAACATGAGAATTGGAATTCCCAGGACATGCACAGGGTGATGTGCCAAGGCTGAACTGAGGAAGCTGCGATTCGCTGTGCTCTATAGCGCCTTCACCTCCGCTTCGAACATATCCTCCAGATCCTTCTTGATCTCTCTGGGCAACTCATCGATGGATGGCTTCGAGGAAAGCGTCAAAGCTCTGTCTCTTGCACGCTCTACCATGTCAATCCGGCCGTCGCTGACCCATTTCTCATACGGCTGATGCTGGCCCAATGTCGGAAACCAAAGTTCGGATCTGTATTTGGCCAGAGTCTCCCTGTGCCTCAAGAAAAACCCACCAGGTCCAACTTCCTTTATCGACTTCAGACTCAGGGAGTCGTCGGAGACCTTGATTCCTCTCAGCATGCGCTGAACATATGTCCACATTTCCGCATCGATTACAGCCTGCACCATCGATATGCATTTCGAACTGTCTAGGGAGCCTATCGCAGTGATCAGGTCTGCACCCGCGATGGCAGGGGGTATCATAGTCGCGATCTTCTCGTAGCCACTTTGCATTCCAGGCACCTTCGCTGCTGTGGAGAACCCTCCCTCCTCGTTGGGAATACCCAAATGCTTTGCCAACTGGGTTGAAGCCGCGTCTGCAATCGCTCTTTCGCAGGAGCCAGAAGCATATGCGCCGGTCTCCATGTCCATCGGTCCAGCGAGAATCGAATGGAAGACAGGAGATCCCTTCTTCGCAAGTTGTGAGACGACGATTCCACCAAGAGTCTCAGCATGGCCCAGAGCTAGAGCGCCTGCTATTGTCACCGGAGCAGAAGCTCCCATCATGGGCATTGACATGTGGACAACAGGTATGCCTGACCGCGCAAACTCCATCGAGGCCTCAATCATACCTTCTTCGAAGACAAGCGGTGTAATGGAGCATTGGACTGCCGAGAAGATCGGACGCCGCATAAGTTCCTTTTCTCCATCAGTCAACATACTGGCCGCTTGAATCTCTACTCTTGCCATATGGGCGTTCAACGCTTCGTGCTGAAGGTGCTTTCCCGTGTTCTCGAGTGTGGTGAAAAAAGCACGGAGCGACTGAACTCTTGCTGGAAAATCCCCTGGGTTGGCCATTGGCCAAATGAAATCAACAGGTTCGAGCGCGTCTGCTAGTCTGACGAATCTAGCAAGATCATCGTTCAGGGACATTGCTCTCTCGCTGGTGCGTGCATCGATTATGTCAGTACAGATTCCATCAGTCGACACCCATGGCCTGAAGGTGGCAGGTATTGGCAGGTCATGTCTGCCGTCTCTCGAACAGAGCGCGAATTCCTTCTTGCAGTTCCTAATTGCCTCCGCCACTAAGTGCTCTGGTATCTTTGCCAGGAAACCCTTGTTATTCACTTCGGCGCCCGCGTCAGCAAGAAGCTTGAGTGCCTTTGCACTGCAGATGCGAAGACCAACCTTGGCAAGAATCCACAGTGATCCTTCATGTATTCGCTCTGTTTCTTCCTTCTCAAGAACCGAGAAGCAAGCCCTCACCATCGTAAGCCCCTCCGAGTTTCGTGGGGGGTGAATGGCGAACTATGATAAGTTTGTTCGCACTATTTGTTTCTCGCAAAAGATCGGAATCGTCTCGCAGGGATTGTCGAGTTAGATTGGAGAAGTCACGCTGCCTTCCTTCTCGCTAGAATCGAAAAGCTGCAACCGCAATGCTTTGTAGAAATCCTCGATGAAGAGCAAAAATAGAGTCTCCAACCTCCCCGTGTTGTATGAAAACGCACGGAAGATGAGTTCCCTGTGCTGCTGGCTCGGACGTCGCTCGGAAATTCCCTTCGATGGCGTTAAATAGCCACAATACACGTCACCTCCAGCGTTCGCCAGCAGGATGAATCTGGATAGGGGGAGCGGGCACATGGTTGTTCTTCCTTTGCGAAGGTGCTCATAGACAAGACCGCGTCTTTGGCGGAGAACAACCGGCAGGGAGGTCACACAACGGCGAGCAGATCCATGAGCAGAGGTATCGTGAGAACTAGGCCTCTCAGAATCTTGTCTCCAAATGACGTTGACCAAATCCACACCTCTTCGCTCGATGTGCTCGACCAGATTGGCATAAAGATCTACAGCGAGCGCGCACTGAACATTCTCAACGATGCCGGGGCAGACGTCGACTTCAGAGCGGGCGTTGCCAAGATCCCTTCTCACCTAGTCCAGGAGGCCCTCGACAAGTGCAAGAGACCTGTGAGACTCTCTGGAAGGAATCCGAAATACGATTTCACTCTTGATGATGACCATGTACATCTCTGCACCGACGGAAGTGGAATAGGTGTCCTCGACCTGGAGACCGGGCAGAGGCGGGACTCAACGAAGAAGGATGTCGAGGACTGCGCGAGGATTGCAGACTACCTCGAGTATCTCAACATATACTATCCACTTGTGACTCCGCTGGACGTCCCGAAGCATTCGCACGTTCTTCACGAACTAGATGCGGCCTTCAACAATTGCGAGAAACACGTGACCAGTGGCACTACCTATTTGAGAGAGGAAGCGATTTTCGCTGTGAAGATGGCTCAGGCCGTGGCTGGAGGAGAATACGAGCTCAGGAAGCGGCCTCTGTTGTCTGCCGTCGTGTGTACATCGTCGCCTCTCGTCCTGGGATTGACGACCGATGCCGCGATCGAATTCGCCCGAGCAGGAGTTCCGCCAATCGTGATGACGATGCCGCTAGTCGGGGCGAGTTCGCCTGTCACGCTTGCTGGACCGATCACTCTTGGTAACGCGCAAGTCTTGGCTCTCATCACTGTTCTGCAGCTGGACACGCCAGGTTCTCCGGTAATATACTCCTCTGTTCCTATGGCGATGGAACCAATGACCGGCCTTTTCGCCGCGGCGTTCCCGGCAGCGACCATGGTGACATTGGCGCACATCCAGATGTCGAAGCATTATCGACTCCCAATATTAGTTGGTGGCTGGGGCTCGTGCTCGAAGATACCTGATGAGCAGGCGGCATATGAGAAGTCCATCATGGGCTACAGCATGGTCCTGGCCGGAGCCGACATCAATTCCGGACCTGGCCTCCTGGAGAACTACACAATCCTCTCCTACGAGCAGCTCATGTTGGACCATGAGATGTACACGATGATGCTCGAGACGCTCAAAGGCATCGAGGTCTCCGATGAGACGATAGCCATGGACGTGTGCGCCAAGGTGGGTCATGAGGGCCACTTCCTCGGGCAGAAGCACACGATACAGCATTTCAAAGAACTCTGGATGCCCACGCTCAGCAACCCGAGACCTTACCAGGCATGGGCGAAGGATGGCTCAAAGAACGTTGTCAGAGTGGCAGGCGAGAAGGTCAAGCAGATACTCGCGACCCACAAGGTAGAACCGTTGTCGCGCGCCCTCCAAGACGACCTCGCGAGAATCATCCATGAGGGGGAGGAGGCGATTCCAAGATGAATGTCGATAATGACCCGCAGGGCATTTCGTAGGGAAGTTGTCAGAGAGAATGGTGAATCAAATGGCATCGGATAAGGAGAGTATCTTGACGGAGCTGGAGAACGGCGTGAAGAACCTTCAGCAGGAGGCGGCTGTCGAGGCCGCGAAGAGAGCCCTCGCTGCTGGCGTAAGCCCGGTCGAAGCGATTGAGAATGGGCTTGCGAAGGGGATTCGCATCGTTGGTGAGAAGTTCGAGAAGAAGGAGATGTTCGTTGTCGAGCTGATTTACGCAGCGACCATCATGGAGGAGGCGATCAAGGTCCTCGAGCCCGAGATGAAAAGGAGCAAGGAGAAGAGACATTCGATTGCTCGGGTCGTGCTCGGCACTGTGGCCGGAGACATACACGACATCGGGAAGAATCTCGTACGCATCATGCTCGAAGCTGGCGGGTTCGAAGTGAAGGACATCGGAAAGGATGCTCCGACAGATGGTTTCGTTGCGGCAGCCAAAGAGACAGAGGCCGAGATCATTGGCGCCTCATCCCTCATGACGACCACAGTGGGCGTCCAGAAGGACGTCGTGGACGCGCTCAGGAGTGCAGGCATCAAGTCGCACGTGATGGTCGGAGGAGCCGCGGTCACTGAGACCTGGGCGAAGGAGATCGGGGCGGTCTATTCCTCAGATGCGAACTCGGCGGTCGGCATCGCGAAGCAGTTGGTCGGGAAAGGAGGATGAACCCATGGGAAAGCCGATGGGTCGAGGCCTCTACAAGATGAAACCTATCGAGGTCATGGACCCAGTTGAAGCTGAGAAGATACACATCAACTCGCTCCATCTCCTCGAGGCCATGGGGATAAGGATCGTCAGCAGCGAGGCGCTCCAGTTGCTCAAGACTGCTGGCGCAGACGTCGATGAGAAAACCAAGGTTGCCAGGATACCCGCGCATCTGGTCATGGAATCAGTGCGAAAATGCAAGCGCCCAGTCAGGTTGTGCGCGAGGAACCCGAAGAACGACCTCGTTCTCGACGGCAAGCACTGCTACATATGCACGGACGGAACGGGGCTTGCGACGATAGACCTCGAGACGGGTGTGAGGAGACCATCGACCAAGCGAGACGTAGCTGAGTCCGCCAAAATCGTGGACTATCTTGAGTTCATGAATATGTACTTCCCGCTCGTCACGCCATTGGACGTTCCGAAGCACGCCCATACAGTTCATGAGTTCGAGGCTGCCTTCAACAACTGCGAGAAACACATTGTAAGCGGAGCCACATACTTGAGGGAGGAGGCGCAGTACGAGCTCAAGATGGCAGCAGCTGTCGTAGGTGGAGAGAAGGAACTGAAGAGACGGCCAATCGTCTCCGCAGTCACCTGCACATCATCCCCGATGGTCCTCGGGATGACCACGGACGCTGCCATCGAGTTCGTCAGGGCTGGCTGCCCGCCCATGATGATGACGATGCCTCTTGTGGGCGCCACAGCCCCCATGACCGTTGCAGGTGCAGTCCTGCTCGGCAACGCCCAGGTTCTGGCACTAACTACGGTCTGCCAGTTGGCCGCCCCTGGCTCACCTGTGTGTTACAGCACTGAGCCTATGGCAATGGATGTCCAAACGGGCATATTCGAGGGACTTTTCCCAGCAGCGAACATGGTGAGGGCCTCGCATGTGCAGATGGCCCGATACTACAAGATACCCATATTCGTTGGCGGATGGGGATCATGCTCGAAAGTGCCAGACGCTCAGGCGGCTTACGAGAAGGTTCTCTCGGCGTTCCTGTACTATCTCTCAGGTGCGGACATCACTTCTGGACCGGGTCTCCTCGAAAACTGGATGGTGCTCTCCTACGAGCAGCTTCTGATAGACTACGAGATATACACCATGATGATCGACATGCTCAAGGGTTTCCCCGTCACCGAGGATTCGATGGCTATTGAAGTCGTCAAGAAGGTCGGCCACGAGGGCCATTTTCTTGGGCAGAAGCACACCCTCGAGCACTTCAAAGAGATGTGGCAGCCGATCGTGACTGACGGTCAGCCCTATCAGACATGGAAGGCATCGGGGTCGAAGTCCGCAGTGGATCATGCAAGGGCGAAGGCAAAGGAGATCCTGGAGACCCATGAAGTGACTCCGCTCCCAGAAGACCTCAAGAAAGATCTTGCGAAGATCGTCAAAGAAGGCGAGGAGAAGATTCCACACTGAGTCCGCCGTCTAGCAGCAGAGGCCAAACCAATGGCAAAGAGTTCGTATTTCGTCCTCCGGAGAGAAGAGGCACAGCGAATGCATGAGGCCGCACTTTCTGTGCTTGCTGACATCGGCATGCGAGTCAACGGCGACGCTGCCCTCAAGTTGATTCGGGAGGCAGGATGCCAGGTGGACAACCGCACACGAATTGCCAAGATCCCTGAGAGTCTTGTCAACGAGGCTATCAAGAGCGCACCGAAGGAGCTCGTCCTCGCATCGAGGGATGGCAACCGCGACATAGCGGCCCCCGCGGTGAACACGCCAGCGATATGCACCGACGGTTTTGCGGTTGACCTGGTGGATTCTGAGACCGGCGAGCGGAGGAAATCGACGAATCTAGATCTTGTGCGATTCGCGAGAATGGCGAATACCACAGCTTTGTATTTGGAGGTCCTGCCTTCAAGTGGGATGTCAAGATCATAACCGGCAATTCTGTTATGAGAAACGGCTATTGGTTGGTCGATGTGCTGAGCTCTCAATGAGTGCTAGGGGGCCGCCTGCCTTTCGACCTAGAATCTGTTGTTGAAGAATGTTGCGCCCGAGGGCGTCCCTCCTCAAGAATCCATGGGGCAAGAAAAGGTCATGCTAGGTTTATGCAACAAGTCAGTGCCAAACGATGAAATACGACCTCCTTCATTCGCAGACCATGCGCTCAGGCACGCCGGGCCAGTGACGAGGGCTGCTTAACATGGATTCGGAGTTCGCGGAGATGCTCAAGGTCTCGGACATGTGCTATTTATGCAGGTGCGGTTGCTGCAAAGACGGCTGCCCCATGTATGCCGAGATCCTGGAGGAGACGATATCCCCGAAGGGCAGAAATGCGGTCATACGCGCAGTCCTGCAGGGTGTCGCGGAGCCGGACGAGAGGGTCATGAGGATCGCCTGCTCGTGCCTTCTGTGCAGGCGGGACGAAGAGTCGTGCACAGCCCGGCTGAAGAACGCCGATGCCACCGAGGAGTTCCGTAGGTACCTGATCGAGAAAGGCCAGAAGCCACTGCCTGAGCACGCTGTCCTGATCAAGAGCCTCGAGAACTACGGCAACCCGTGGCAGGAGCCGAAGAGCGCAAGGAAGCGCTGGGCGAGGGGGCTTAAAGACAGGCGGCTCGTGCCCGGCAAGACGCATACTCTGTTCTACGTGGGCTGCACGTTCGCCCTCGACAGAACGCTCCAGGAGAGCCCGAGGGCACTCGCGAAGCTGATGGACATGGCGGGCGAGAGCTACGGCCTGATGCTTGAGGACGAGCTGTGCTGCGGCTCCACAGTGAAGCGGATAGGCGACAAGAGGCTGTTCCAGAAGCTGAGGACGGAGAACGAGAAGCGGATACGCGAGTCGGGCGTCAAGAGGCTCGTCACGTCCTGCTCGGGCTGCTACAAGACGCTCAAGCAGGACTACAGCAGGCTTGCGGAGATCCTCGAGCTCCTTCACGCGACCGAATACCTCGTGCTCATGGTCAAGGAGGGCAAGCTCCGGTTCCGCGAGCACAAGGCCAAGGTGACCTATCACGACCCCTGCCACCTGGGCAGGCATACCGAGGTCTACGACGCCCCCAGGGAGGTCCTCCGGGCGGTCCCTAGCCTGAGCCTGATCGAGATGAAGAACTCGAGGGAGCTGGCCCGGTGCTGTGGAGGCGGCGCGGGCGTCAAGACGGCGTATCCGGAGCTGTCGCAGAAGGCCGCCATCAGGAGGCTGAGGGAGGCGGAGAGGACCGGCGCGGACACGCTCGTGACAGCATGCCCGTTCTGCGTCCAGACGCTCTCCGACGCAGCCAGGGCAGTCGGCTCGCAGCTCAAGGTCGCGGAGCTCGCGGTGTTCCTTGCGGAAATCGCCGAGAAAGGGAGTGGCCCGAGATGATCGACCCGAAGCTCCGTGACGAAGTCAGGGAGCAGCTCGTGAAGGCACTCGGGGAGCCCAAGGTGCTGTGGAAGAAGGCGGACCTCATGCCGTACACCAAGGACACATACAGGATCAGGTTCGATGAGGATTACAAACACTTCCCCGACTTCGTGGTCCTGCCCGAGACGACGTCCGAGGTTCAGGCGACAGTCGGCATCGCAGGGAAGCACAGGATACCTCTCATCCCCAAGGGCGGGGGGTCGAACAGGACCGGCATGCTTGTGCCCATCCACGGCGGGATCATAGTCGACACTATCAAGATGGCGAAGGTGCTCGAGGTGAGCACCCCGAACTTGTATGTCACCGTCCAGCCGGGCATCACGCTCAAGGAGCTCGAAGAACACCTGGCTGAGCACGGTCTTGCTCTGAATCAAGAGCAGGGCTCTTTCAAGGTCGCGACTGTTGGAGGGGCGATTTCCACAGCCGGGTTCAGCAGAAAGCATCAGAAGTATGGTACAATCGCCGACAGGGTCATGTCACTTGAGGTTGTGCTCGCGGACGGGAGAGTGCTCAGGACGGGCCCCAAGGTGCTGTATACATCGACGGGCTACAGGCTTCAGCAACTGTTCGTCGGCGCGGAGGGCACTCTCGGGATCATAACAGAAGCGACGCTTCGCGTCGAGCCGCTGCCGGAGTCGAAAGATGTCCTGCTTGCCTACTACGATGACTTCTGGGAGGGGCTCGGCGCAGCGGAGAAGGTCATGGCGAGCTGCGTGACCTTCGTGGGAGGGGAGCTCTACGAGCTTGGGGCAGATGCCTCATCGGGCGCGCCTCCCGACAAGAAGGTGGCCTTCTGCATAGCCTTTGAGGGGACTTCCGGCGAGGTCAGGGCTGAGGTCGAGTTCGTAAGGAACATCCTCGAGGAGGCAAGGGGAGTGCTCGGGGGCAGGGAGGAGGCCGCGCGGATCATAGACGGATACACGATGCGCTGGTGCGGCGAGAGGGCTCTCCTCGGCCTGGAGGACGAGATAAACGCCTATGTCCCAATGGAGCGCCTTAGGGAGTTCTATGAGAAGGTCTGGAGCGAGATTGTTCCGAAACATGGAATACGCCCAGTTCCCGGTAGCAGGTACGGCCTCGACGTCGGCCGGTACAGGATGGCGTATAGCCGGCTCTATGTACCCGAAGGGGAGCAGGGATGGGACAGCTACAGAAAAGCTATGAGCGAGGTGGCCCAGCTCGCAACCGCCCTTGGCGGCTCGATCTCCAGCTGCACAGGCGTTGGCCTCAAGCACAGGGACGACCTTGGCTTCGAGTTCTCTGAGGTCGCGCTCGACACGATGTGGGCGATCAAGAGGGAGCTCGACCCTCAGAACATCATGAATCCTGGGAAGAAGCTCCCTCCTCGTGGTGTGCGCAATCGTCAATGAACTGGCCATGGCTGCATCCCACGTCAAGGATCCGTTTATCCGAGATGTTCTTGGATGGGACGTAGCTAATCAGGTCCAAAACGAATGACACCACTGACAGCTTCGTGTATACTACCCCCAGGGATGGCCGTCCTCTGAATATCATTCGCCCGTCCATCTAGGAATCCTCCCGCCAGTCCTGCACGTCATATGCCTCTCCTCTTATGAATACACTTCCAGATAACCTTCGTGAGAAACTCCCTACCTTCTTAATAGCGCCAGTCCAGGCAATGCGAAAGTGCTCCATTCTTTGTCTAGTACGCATAATTCTGGTCGTCAGCTTCGAAAAGACCGTAGATAAGAAACGGTCAGACTTACGAGTATGCACACGACACAATTTGCGTCAGTCGCTCCTAGGCGCCTATGAGGCGTTGATGCAGGGTCAGAGCATGGGCTCGAGGCGGACAGACCAGTTGGATCCAGTCTCTGAAAAGAGGAGGTTGGTAAAGAATAGAAAAGGTTTGGTGCGCTCTCCTGTACTCAATCCCGGCTGATTGATTTTCGGCCAGCATAGGTGCTAGCGAAGCGGACCTATCCCACTCCGACCCTATCTAGCCAATCTTCAATTGCGTCAAATTGAAACCCTGGTTGAGGCCCCCTACATCCAGGAAAACGACCATTGTTGGACTGCGTACTGAATACAGGGTTGGAAAAAGAAAACAAAGGGTTTTGAGAGCTGGCCCTGCGTTATCGCCGCTGAATTGGAATTCGAAAGCAACTATCTGGCTCGTGTCTGGCTCAGGCCTGGTCGGGCCCACTCCACCGCCACAGAAACGAGGAATGCAGGACTCAAGACTGCACACCCTTGGCCCGATCAAGAATGTCACCAGCGATGAGCGCTATCTCGACGCGAACGGAACAAGTTCGTCCAAAGAAAAGAGAAGATATGGGTCAGGAATCGCCTCCCTGACCCCTGATAGGCTTCCGGCAACTGACCTCAGACCACTGCTGAGAGCGTGCAGGCAGCTCCGAGCCATGCGCATTCAAGGTCCATCAGATCTTCAAGCAACCATGGCACCAGCTCAGTTGCCTTGACGTTTTTCAGAGCCACCTGTGCGTCTGCCGGATTCAACGTGTTGTTTTTAAGGCCGTCATAGATCCACAGCACATTGACGTAGGCTTGCGCCTGGTCCCACTCGGCTCCCCAATACCTCTGGTCGTTGTACATCCAGGAGAGAATGAAGTTGTACGTCACATTGCTGCACAGGTGTCCCCACTCCATGCCATACACGGTCTCAAGAGCT
>JBASRQ010000005.1:0-6677 GCA_049273895.1 Thermoplasmata archaeon | reverse complement strand
GTGGCAGGGACGAGCCCCGGCAAGGGCGGCGAGACGGTGAACGGCATTCCCGTCTTCGAATCCATGTCCGAAGCAGTTGCGAGCACGGGCGCCAACACCTCCTGCGTTTTCGTGCCTGCACCATTCTGCAAGGACGCAGCGCTTGAGGCCATAGATGCAGGGGTTGGAACGATCGTCATAGTCACAGAGCACCTGCCAGTCCTCGACGCAGTCCACATCGTGGCGGTGGCCAGGAGCAGAGGCATCACGGTGATCGGACCGAACTGCCCCGGGATCGCATCGCCTGGAAAGGCAAAGATCGGAATCCTCCCGAACACTATCTTCAGGCGGGGCAACATCGGAGTGGTCTCAAGATCGGGGACTCTCACATACGAGATAGTCAACGCGATAACAGAGCACAAGCTAGGTCAATCCACATGTGTGGGAATCGGCGGTGACAGGGTTTCGGGGACCAACTTCATCGACGTCCTTGATAAGTTCCAGAACGACAGGCAGACGAAGAAGATCGTTCTGGTCGGGGAGATAGGCGGCACCGCGGAGGAGGAGGCCGCTGAATTCATAAGAGAGAACGTGGACAAACCCGTCGTGGCCTACATCGCGGGAAGGACAGCTCCTCCGGGCAAAAGGATGGGCCACGCTGGCGCGATAATCGCTCGCGGCAGAGGAACCGCGGAGAGCAAGATCAAGGCGCTCGAGGCCGCGGGCGCAAAAGTCGCGAGCATCCCGACAGACGTGCCAGAACTGCTCAAGTAGGAGCATTCGATCTTGGGAATTCGCGAATGGCACCCGAGTGGAGTTGCAGATGACTGAAGAGATCGACGCAATAATGTTCGACGCGGGCGGGACGCTTATAGAAGTAAGGCCGCCCCGTGAGAAAGTCTTCTCAAGGGTTCTCGCGAAGCATGGCGGAAGAACCGAGCCGAAGAGGATAGCAGCGCTTCTCGCCAAAGCCGACGGGCGGTTCGATTCGGAATTCGCTAAGCTGGACGGAAAGAACGAAGCTGCTTTCTGGTCCAGGTACGATGATTTCGTCCTCGATGAGCTCGGATTCAAGGGAGACAGAAAGCGGTTCACCAAGGATCTAGGTGAGACCTGGGACAACATCATCCCGAAGGTTGAGAGCTGGATAGACTTCCCCGAGGTCAAGTCAATCTTGCAGACTCTGAAGAAAAGGGAGTTCAAGCTCGGAGTGGTCTCGAACGCCACGGATCTCGCCCGGAAGGTGTTTGACAACCTCGACCTAAGCAAGTACTTCGATTTCATAATCCTGTCCGAAGAGGTCGGCGTCAGGAAACCGTCGCCAAAGATATTCCATTTGGCTGCCGCGGTGGCGGGATCGAGCCCGAGCAGATCGCTATTTGTGGGGGACAAGCTCGCGGTCGATGTGATCGGAGCGAAGAAGGCGGGCATGAACGCTGTCCTTGTCGACAGAGTCAACGCCTACCCAGAGGCGAAGTGCATAAGAGAGAAGAACCTGAATTTCTTCAGACGTTTCGCGTAGGCAGGACCTCAGAAGTCCCTCTCCGGAGGCAAATTCAGCTTCGCCAAATGGCTCGAGTCGTTCAGAACGACAGGCCTGTAATGGCGTTGCTCAACTTCGAAAACCGATATGGCGCACGGATCGTGCTTGACCTTTGGAAAACCCGAGAAACCCTCCCCGAGAAGATATGCAGTCATGAACTTGATCGGGATCCTGTGAGAGACCAGGACTATTGTCCCCGTTCCGTGGGTGAACAGTATCTCTCGCAGCGCGGTGTTAACCCTTTTCCATGCTTTCTTCGTGCTTTCGCCCCCCGGGAACTTCATCTTCGTGGGCGTCTTCATCCACCTTGCATACGCGCTGGGCCAGCGCTCCTTGACCGTGCTCTCCTTCTTCCCTTGCCAAGTCCCGTAGTTGATGTCCAACAGGCCTGCATTCTCCCTCACGACGATCTCGTGAGGAAGCGCGATGCGCCTAGCGGTCACGAGAGAGCGCTTGAGCGGGCTAGAGTAGACCGCTTCGAAGACCCTGTCCTTGAGAGCGTCCGCGGTGGCGTCAGCCTGGGCAACACCGGTCGCATTCAGACGGACGTCCTCGTGGCCACGGAAAATCGCACCCTTGTTCCAGTCCGTCTCCCCGTGCCGGATGAGAATGAGTTCCATCTTCGGCATTGCGGCCATCGGATTACTGTCGTGCTATTTAGGCTCTACCAGAGAAGGCTGCAATGACAAGGGTCCGAGTTCCTCAGAAGCTCACGTTCAGGTCACGACGACAGGAGAATCGATGAAGACCGGGTAGACATTCACGGATTCCAACGGGATGAAGCCAATCCGCATGACCTCGTAGACCAGGAACCTGACCTTAACGACAAGCTGATATGTCCCAGGACCGCTGAAGACTGCAGAAACAGTCGCCAGCACTCCGTATTCGAGTTCAGTGTGGTTGGACATCGAGGCGAGGAATGTCGCGTTGTCACTCGGGCCAATGAACACGGACACGTTCCTCAGCGAAATGGCCGTGCCCCTGAAGAACCAGTTGCCGGGCCTCTCTGACACCTTGGTGACGAGGACCTTGAGCTCGATGGACCGATTGCCTGAGGACGTTGCATGCCCGCTGACCGACACGCCCCAGGACATGTTGCCCGCCCATATGTCCCGATATCCTGTGTAGTTTCCCCAACTCGCATGAGTGGGAGAACTGGTGTACGTATCGCCCTCTTGGGGCATGATGTTCGGGCTGAAGATCGTCCAGAGGATGAGCATGAGGATAAGGAGGAGAGTTATGAGAATGGCACCCCACGGCATTTTCGGTCTCTTTACACGCTTCGGCGTTTCCTCAGGCTTGACCAGGTCGTCGTAATCCTCCTTCCAAACATTCTCGTCAGATTTCTTTGCGGCTCCCGGCCCTGCATCGACAGGAGGAAGCGGAGGAGTAGGTTCCGGAGGGGATGCTGGCCCTTGCTGCTTCGTGTCTGGCTTTGGCTGCTCAGGACTCAATCACCGCACCCCATCTCGACTGCCATCAGCGCGAGCGCAAATCAACATTCCGGTCGACGGATCGACAAATCATTGACCTTCCACAGGAAGTGCTGGTGCGGTCGCGCCCATGGAGTAACGCTTTTATACGGGACCGAGCATAGCGTGAATCCCACCCACGTAGGGCAACGCCTAAATACGAAATGTGCTCTTGTAAAGCGGGGGTGTACGTGCACCCGACCACTTTGTGCTCGGGGAAGATGGTTGAGGGACAGCGGACGGGAAGGACCGCGGGCCCCAGTGAATACCGATCATGTGCGATACGGACGTGTGCTGAGTCGACATGCTAGCGGCTAATTAAACCGTCTGGGGAATGGCTCGGTTCGGGCGCCGAAGAAGGTCGTGCCAAGCTGCGATATGCACCGGGTAAGCGCAAGGAGCTTTTGATCCGGTGATCACCGAATGGGACTTCCTACTCTTTGGAGTGATCCGTGAGGATCGGGAACCGGGGGGATCGAAGCATCCTAGTACCCCGAGGAAAAGAAATCAATCGAGATGCCGTCAGTAAAGGCGATCGAACGCGGCAGAGGGCAAACTGAATCCTCCCAGGAAACTGGGCGGAGATGTGGTGTTGCAGACTCCGGTACATCTTAACTCGTTAACCCGAAATCGACTGGAATGTCGTGCCATAGAGGGTGAAAGCCCTGTAGGGATACGCGGGAAAGATGATTCTGGATGTTCTAGAGTATTGCGCCTTGGATATGGCGTGAGAAGTCGGGAGCCATTTGCTCCCAACCCTAAATACGACCCGAGACCGATAGTGCAGTAGTAGTGTGAACGAAAGCTGAAAAGTACCCTTAGCGGGAGGTGCAAAGAGCCTGAAACCAGATGGTGACTTTAATATACGGCGTGCAAGGGACGAAGCTCGCAAGAGTGGACCGACGTCGTATTATCCGTTTCGAATAACGGGCCAGGGAGTTCGGACCGATGGCGAGGTTAATTGGACAACCAAGCAACCACAGGGAAACCGACAAGTCCGCAACCCGCAAGGGCCAGGGACGAGGTGGGCTCGCCTGTAGTCATCGGTGAGAGACCCGAAGCCAGTTGATCTAGGCGCAGATAGGTTGAAGCCCAGGGAAACCTGGGTGGAGGACCGAACCCGTGTTGAGGTGCAAATCATTGGGATGATCCGCGTCTAGGGGTGAAAGGCCAATCTAAACTGGACATAGCTGGTCCCCCCCGAAACTACTCGCAGGTAGATCTCAGACGAGGTCGATGATGGGGTAGAGCGACCGATTAGGCATTTAGGTGGAGAAATCCGTCGGTGCCTTGCCAAACTCCGAACCTGTCGTCACTGAAGACTCTGGGAGTGAACGTATGAGGGGTAAGCTCCATACGCAAAAGGGGAACAACCCAGCCTCAAGTTAAGGTCCCTAAGTGCTGACTAAGTGTGAACGGGCAAAAGGAGTCCTTAGTCTCAGACAACTGGGATGTGGGCTTAGAAGCAGCCATCATTCAAAGATAGCGTAACAGCTCACCAGTCAAGATTAAGGGCCCTGAAAATGGACGGGGCTAAGTCAGCCACCGATACTTGAGAGCACCGAAAGGTGATCTGGTAGGGGGGCGTCGTGTGCGGGCAGAAGTTCGGTCTTGAGATCGAATGGACCGCATTCGAATGAGGATCCTGGTGGTAGTAGCAGCAAAGAACGGTGAGAATCCGTTCAGCCGTAGGGGCAAGGGTTCCTCGACAATGTTCGTCAGTCGAGGGTTAGTCGATCCTAAGGTGTTCCTTAATCGAGAACACCGAAAGGGCAAGCAGGTTAATATTCCTGCACCACTGCAGTCTCTGCGCGCACTCGGACGCATCTGGGTATGTTGAGCAGGAGCGCCAATCTGTTCAAGTGTATATCCCGGGGAAGAACCGTAATGGTGAGAACCTGGGGAAATCATGAGTAGGAGGGCGAAGGCCCTCTTCAGCCTATCCCCGGTGCCCGTGAAAAGGAGTGCGCTAAACAACTGTGGTGTTCGTACCAAGATCCGACACAGGTGCCCCTGGTTGAGAAGACCAAGGCTTGTCGGCGTTAATTGACGCGAGGGAACTCGGCAAATTAGCCACGTAACTTAGGGAGAAGTGGTGCCAGCTCAGTGATGAGCTGGTCGCAGTGACAAGGGAGCCCCGACTGTTTAACCAAAACAAAGGTGGCAGCTAGTCCGAAAGGATGCGTATTGCCGCTGAAACCTGCCCAGTGACGGTATCTGAAAACCCTTTTCAAGGGGAAGAAGGACCGTTAAACGGCGGGGGTAACTATGACCCTCTTAAGGTGACTGCGTTGCCTTAGTAAAATTCGGCCATATGCTGGGACGCCTGAGGATCTCACACTACTCGATGAGTGAAAATGTGTGAGTGCAGGTAATCAGCAGGAAAGGCCAGATCGATGATCTGGAATCCTCAGAGACTATGCGCCGAACGCCAACTGATGGCGAAGATATAGTCCGACCCGCATGGCGACATGCGGAGATCACAAGAAATCGTGGTCCGCCTCCGAGGGATCGGAGGTCACAGAAGCAACAGAAGTGAGCGTAATACCTTGTCGCTTAATTGGCGACTTGCATGAAGGCCCAACGAGAGCTCTACTGTCCCCGCGTCGAGGCCGGTGAAACCTACTTAACGGAGCACTGTCCGTTATCTTCCAGCTGAAAGCGAAGACCCCGTGGAGCTTTACTGCAACCTGTCGTTGTGGTATGAGTTTGAATGTGTAGCGTAGGCGGGAGTCGTTACCAGGGCTGACCGCTAGGTCAGTTCCGAGACAAACATGAAACACCGCCCTCTTGGACTCGTATCACTTACATCTTCGGATGGACACCGGTAGGTGGGCAGTTTGGGTGGGGCGCCACGCCCTCAAAAAGGTAACAAGGGCGCCCAAAGGTCGGCTCAGGTAGGTCAGAAATCTACCGAAGAGTGCAAGGGCAAAAGCCGGCTTGACGTGGTTCAGCCCAACAATGAACCACGATGAGAAATCAGGGCCTAGCGAACCACTGTGCCTCACAAATGGGGGCCAGTGATTACAGAGAAGTTACCCCGGGGATAACTGAGTCGTCTCCAGCAAGAGTTCATATCGACCTGGAGGCTTGCTACTTCGCCGTCGGTTCTTCCTATCCTGGTGGTGCAGCAGCTGCCAAGGGTGGGGTTGTTCGCCCATTAAAAGGGATCGTGAACTGGGTTCAGACCGTCGTGAGACAGGTTTGTTGCTTTTTGCTGGAAGTGTTTTGATGCCTGACGGGAAGGATCCTTTAGTACGAGAGGAACGAGGATTCGTCGCCTCTAGTCTATCAGTTGTCTGGCAAGGCAATGCTGAGCAGCCACGCGATAGTGGATAAAAGCTGAAAGCATCTAAGCTTGAAGCTACCCCGAAAACGAGGCATCTTACAGCCGCCATTACATGATGGCGTTGATAGAGCCGGGATGTAAGTGTCAAGGTCCGCCGAGACATTCAGTCCGCGGCCACTAAGCGCTGTAGTCGCTAACCAACATGCCGACCCGGCAGTTCGGCTCAGCCGTTACACGTATCGCACATGAAGCCTGCTGCGTCCTTCCTTATTTCTCATTCGTCTCAGACCGATCAGCTTCAGCTCGATAGGTCCTCATTGGAGAGGCCGAACAAAACAAGAGCTCCCAAGCCAAGCCAGAACCCGAAGAGACCGCCGCCCAGAATTCCAAAGAC
>JBASRQ010000004.1:0-3588 GCA_049273895.1 Thermoplasmata archaeon | reverse complement strand
GCACGAGAAGGCCAAGGCAGCGGTCATCGGCCCTGCAGGGGAGAAGCTAGTCAGATACGCGGCAATCATGAATGACTTTCACAGGGCTGCGGGAAGAGGGGGCGTCGGCGCGGTCATGGGTTCGAAGAACCTCAAGGCAGTCGTCGTGCACGGGACCAAGGAAGTTCCCCAGGCCGACCCGGAGAAGCTGAAGGAGACATTCAAGACCGCGACTGCAACGGTCAAGGAGAAGTCCCAGGCGTTCGCCAAGTACGGCACTTCGATGGTCGTCGGAATAACCGGCAAGGCGGGGACGATCCCGACGCGCAACTTCCAGTCCGGGTACTTCCCTGAGTACGAGAAGATCGGCGGCGAAACGCTGGTGACCGGCTACAAGACGAAGGACACCGCCTGCGCGAGATGCCCCCTGCACTGCGGCAACATGACCAAGGCGGAGAAGGACTACACTGTCGAGACTGAGGGGCCCGAATACGAAACCCTCGCGATGTTCGGCTCGAACCTCGGAAATTCGAACATCGAGTCGATCATGATGGCCAACAGCATCTGCAACGAGTACGGCATGGACACGATCTCGTGCGCGGACACAATAGCGTGCGCGTATGAGCTGTTCGAGAAGGGCATCATCTCCGAGAAGGACACCGGAGGGCTGAGGCTTGCCTGGGGCGACCACAGGGCGATGGTCAAGCTGGTCGAGATGACTGGCAAGAGAGAGGGTTTTGGCAAGCTCATAGGCGAGGGCTCAAGAAGACTGGCTGCGCAATACGGGCCCGAGGCGGCGAAGTATGCGATGAATGTGAAAGGAATGGAGTTCCCCGGCTACGATCCGAGGGGCATCCAGGGAATGGCGCTCGCCTTCGCTACTTCCACCCGAGGAGCGTGCCACCTCAGAGCCACAATGTACGTTCCGGAGCTCTTCCAGGGCAAGCTCGACAGGTTCACGGTCAAAGGAAAGGCCCCGGTCTTGAAGGACCTGCAGGAGTTGTTCACTGTGTACGACTGCATGATCCTGTGCAAGTTCGGGGCGAGGAACGCCTTCGGCAACTCTTGGGACGAGATGGTGACACTGACCAACGCAGCTACGGGGCACGGCTACGATGTCGATGAGCTCCGGAAGATTGGGGCGAGGGCGTGGACCATGGAACGGCTCTTCAACCTGAGAGAGGGCATTTCGAAGAAGGACGACACCCTCCCGGAGAGGCTGTTCACGCTGGCGATTGACGACGGGCCCTCCAAGGGCGCGGTCGTGAACAAGGCTGACTTCGACAAAGAGCTCGAAGAGTACTACAAGCTCTGGGGCTGGACCAGCGAAGGAGTGCCGACGAAGGATGCCCTTGACAGGCTCGGACTTCGAGCTTAGAATTGGCGAATGTTCGGGCTGATGCAATACTCGCTTGATTTACTGAGAACCAAATCTGTCGACCGGCACAACCCCGCAAAGAGTTGAAATAGGTGCCATTCACGTCCATGCCTGCGTGGAACTATGGCGAGCGTCAAGCTTGAGTCAAGGAAACCGATGACTATAGCGTACATCGAGCACGTCGGCGGCTACGGGAACATCCCCTTCGACAAGTACATTGGCCAGCTTTACGGCTGGGCCAAGGAGAACAAGGTCATGCCTGGATTTCACCCAATGGGTATTTTCCATAGCAATCCCAGGGAGACCCCTCCCGAGCAGTGCAAGACAAGCGTCGCAATCGCAATCTATGGCAAGGCAAAACCCAGCGGCGACGTCAAGATCAAGAAGCTGCCGGCCATGAAAGTCGCTGCCCTCTCGCACAAGGGTCCCGCCAGCGAGTACCAGAAGTCGTACGACACGCTGAGCGCCTGGATTGCGAAGAAAGGCTACGTCCTGGCAGCATGCCCGATGGAGATCTATAGCAAGAAGCCAGAGGTCCTGAAAGGCGAGACCATCCTGTACGCCAAAATCATGATGCCGGTCAAGAAGAAGTGACCCGCGCGCTGAAGGCGCTGCAAGGAACGGCCAGTAAGCATTATCATTCCTGATATCCGCTCCTCTGGGGTATATGAACCCCGGCTGACCTAGTTCCAAGCTGGTGGGTTTCGTTGATCGAAGCCAACGGATTGGTCAAGGATTTCAGTGCGGTAAGAGCGCTAGATGATGTCTCTCTCAAGGTCGGAAGGGGAGAGATCTTTGGATTCTTCGGCCCGAACGGTGCGGGCAAGACGACGTGCATAAGGGTCCTGTGCGGTCTGACACCGCCCACTCAGGGCGATGCGGCGGTCCTTGGGATTGATGTTCGGAAGCACCCGGTTCAGGTCAGAGACAATATCGCCATACTCTCAGAGGAGACCAGATTCTACGAGGAGATGACCCCGAGGAGATACCTCACCATGTTCTGCAAGCTGATGCTGATGCCCAGGTCCGACAGGCTCTCGGCCATAAACGAGGCTGCCGACCTTGCCGACCTCCGAGGTTTCATCGACCAGAAGATTGCGTTCCTCTCACAGGGACAGCGACAGAGGGTCTCTCTGGCCAGAGTCCTCTTGACAGAGGTCCCGCTCGCGTTCTTGGACGAGCCGTTCGAGGGGATCGACATCATCCACAGGCGTAAGCTGAGGGAGTACTTCAAAGCGTCCGTCAAAGACGGCAACTCCATATTCTACACATCTCACAACCTGATCGAGGCGGAGTACATAGTCGACAAGTTCGCGTTCATAAACCACGGAAAGCTGACCGCGGTCGGAACAGCTGAGGAACTGAAGGACAAGTACCTCGCTCCTGCCTACATGCTCAGAGTCTCGGATCCTCAAAGGGCGAAAGAGATGCTCGACAGAAGCCTGAGACTGCAGTCCATAAAGATCGTCGAGGGCGACGTCGCGCTGACCCTCCAGAGGCGTCAAGACGCCCCGCAGGTCCCGAAGATCCTCATCCAAGAGGGGATAGACCTCTTCGAGATGAGAAGCATGGGAACCATGGAGGAGGTCTTCGAGCGCACTGCAAGGGGTGAGGTGGAATGAGCGAGGAAGAGCCGATTCCAGAGCCTCCAAGCCCCCCGACCGATGAAGAGCTGCCCCCGCCTCCGACCGATGTCGTCGATGAGTCCAAGGACTACCCCAATGTCAAGCTGAAGAAGTCCAAACCACTAGCAACACTCAGAAGGGCTTTCATCATCTTCGAGAAAGACCTCAGGACGATGGCGAAGCACGGACTTGTCAGTGCTGTCATACTGTTCGTCTTCCTGTCGATAGTGTTCTCGATCATGAGCTTCTCGATGAAGCAGGCTGTGCAGTTCAAGTTCGAGGGGAGCGGGGATGACGGGGATCAGGGTATTCCCGGAGCGTCCGGAGTGAATCCCCCCGTGGCAAGCGCCACCTTGAGTCCAAGCGGGCCCGTGGTGGCTGGTACAAGCGTGACTCTCGACGCCTCCAGTTCCACAGACAATAGCAGAATCGTGTATTATCAGTGGAGCACCGAGGACGGCGCTCGCGACGTCAACTTCTACGGACCAATAGCGCATTTCACATTCGATGCGGTTGGGTCATACGATGTGCGCCTCACTGTCGTGGACGACGAGTGGAACATGAACGAGACCTCAGCTCATCTTGAAGTGACCCGCGCATCATCGG
>JBASRQ010000232.1:0-2650 GCA_049273895.1 Thermoplasmata archaeon | reverse complement strand
ACTTCCTGTACTACGAGTACGAGTACCCGAAGATTTATTCGGCCGCGTGGCGCAAGTTCGTGGAGCAGCACGAGGTCCCGCTCCTGATGGGCGGAAGGGCGTGCCATCCCCTAGACATGCTCCAGTATTATCGTGGTATAGCAAACCTGACGAGGGATATCTTCGAGAGGCCGGACAAGGTGATAGAGATATGCGAGTGGTTCGTGGAGTACGAGACGACGCTTGCAATGAGAGACGCCATGATCATGGGCGCGGGCGAGGTTCCCGGAGCGGAGATCATATTCTTCATAAACGGCGGCCCGCCGGGGATGTCGCCCAGGATATTCGATAGGATATTCTGGCCGATCGCAAAGAAGATGATCGACATCTTCGTCAAGCACGGGTTCAAGGTGCACAACCACTGGGACAACGACCTCACGCCAGATCTGAACACGATGAGCCATATGGCAGACGGCCTTCCGAAAGGCAAGCTCCTATTGGACCTTGAGAAGACCGACATGAAGAAGGCCAAGGACATAATGGGCGACAAAGTCTGTCTGTTCGGCAATGTGCCTTCGACCCTGCTCGTGTACGGGACGCCCAACGAGGTGGACAAGTACTGCAAGAAGCTCATAGAGGATTGCGCACCGGGTGGCGGGTACGTGTTGTCAACGGAGTGCGAGACGCCCTGGGATTCGAAGCCAGAGAATGTCAAGGCGATATGTGACGCTGCAAAGAAGTACGGATGGTACAAACGTTGAATGTGCGCACGCGTTCAGAGTCATCAAATATCAAATTCGACAATGAGAAAAAGAGGTATTTCGGCTATGTTGGCAGATAGGCTCAGAAAGGTCAAATCACTCATGGAAGAAGGAGGGTACGAATGCCTATTCATATCGCCCGGACCGAATCTACGCTACTTGACTGGCGTATATTACACCTATCCTGGTGATGCCTGGGACATGATCATAACCTGGGATATGATCACAGCAGGAATCATTCCACTTGACGGAGAACCGGTTCTTGTAGTGCCGAAATCTAGTGAGGATTGGGTTAGAGCAATTTCGAAAATCGACGACATTCGATGCTATTCTGGCGCAAAGAATCGAATGGGAATCTTCAGAGATCTGTTGGGTAAGGTGAGGGGAACCCTCGGCATGGAAGATCACTTGCCGTTCAAGACCTACGAGCAACTTGTTGCTGCCTTTCCACGAATCAAGATCGAAAATTCTTCAGATATGTTAAGCGAAGTGAGGCTGATCAAATCGGGGGAAGAAATAGAATCTATGCGAGAAGCTGCCAGGATAGTTGAAGGGGGTATAAAGGTAGGCAGGGAAATCATTCAGGAATCCATTACAGAAAAGGAGATTTCTATTGAAATTGAAAAAACAATGCGGAAACTTGGAGCTGAGAGTATATCATATTGCGTTGTTCAGACTGGAGCTAGAACAGCTACATGGGATCCTCCTTCCGAAAACCGCGTCAAGAAGGGCGATTTCTTCCTAATGGATTTATCCGCAACATACAATGGCTATCATGCAGACATTACACGGATGACTGTTGTCGGGAAACCTAGTGAGAAACAAAAGAAGGTTCATAGGGTGGTCCTGGACGCGCAATTGAAGGCTATAGACGCGATCCGGGATGGAGTGAAAGCAGGTGTAGTCAATGATGTGGGGAGGAGAGTGATAGATGAGAGGGGATATGGCGAGTATTTTGCCTTTGGAATTGGACATGGTTTGGGTCTCGAGGCACACGAAATACCCCATCTAACTGAATTCAGAGACATGGAAATGGTGCTACAACCAGGAATGGTCATGACCATAGAACCTACAATCAATCTTCCAGGCGAGTTTGGCATAAGAATAGAAGATGATGTTCTGGTAACCGTCGGAGGAAGAGAAACATTGACTACCCTTGGAAAAGAGCTTGTTCAGATTTGAAAGACTTATGTCCACATGTCCGATATTTCGAACGGCGCGAGTGGGGCACGAGTCTACGGAGATGACCCTGCGCTATATCGGGGTAAACCTGAGCGACCAAACCAAGGCCTTTGAAGCAGTGCAGAATCTGCGCATCCAGCTGCAGAAAACAGCGGAAAATGCACCTTTTGTAGCTCTGCCAGAAGGTTAGGTGGACCGAAGGGGATTTCTACCCACTTTTTCCGCTGGCTCGACTCAAAGAGGTACAAAGTCCTTCCAGGGTGGCATCTCGGGAAGGGTATCGAAAAGGAGGGGTTAATTGCCCCCTCACAAACCCCTTATGCCTAGCCGCCTTCAGGGATACAGTTGGGGGCGAAAATCGCCAAAGCGTTCGGCGTTTCACTTGAGGATCTAATAGATGAAGAAATCAAGATTAGCCGTTCCGAATCCGCATGAAGGAAAGATTGCCGAGCTTGCACAGAAGACCGATCACAAGACGCTGGCAACATGGACTCTCGATTGCGCCGAGCGTGTATTGCCTTTCTTTGAGAGTAGCTATCCAAAGGATGACCGTCCCAGAGTGGCAATTGAAACAGGACGAGCTTGGGTCAAGACGGGCGTGTTCAGGATGGCGGTTATTCGCAAGGCTGCTCTTGATTCTCACTCCGCAGCCCGTGAGGTGAAAGATCATGAAGTAGCCCGCTCAGCTGCACGTGCTGCAGGACAGGCGGTGGCAACGGCACACGTCC